>LSZA01000012.1 GCA_001637315.1 Phormidium willei BDU 130791
TTCCCCTGTTCCCTGTTCCCTATTCCCTGTTCCCTTAAACCCAAATGCCTGCAACCCTAGCCCTCATCGCCCACGACGCTAGAAAAGAGCAACTGGTTAGTTTTGCCCAAGACTACCGCTCAATTCTCGGCCGCTATCATCTCATCGCCACCGGAACCACCGGACGACGGATTCAAGAAGCGACCGACTTATCCGTCGAACGGATGGAATCAGGCGGAATGGGAGGAGACACACAAATCGCGGCCCGAGTCGTTGACGGCGATGTCGTTGCCGTAATCTTCCTCATCGATCCCCTCTACGCCCAACCCCACGAACCCGACATTCAAGCCCTGTTGCGGGTTTGTAACGTCCACAACGTGCCGTTAGCCACCAACCTAGCCACCGCCACGGCTGTCATTCAGCAACTGGCCACCCACCGTGTCGCCCACCTTATTTTTAACCCCGCCGCCGGTCAAGGGAACCCCGATCGCGAACTAGCTTTAATTCGCGAACAACTGCAAGATCGGATTCACCTGAATGTCTTGGTGACAGAACCTGACACAGATTTAAAAGTCTTAGTTCAGCAGGCCCTGGAGTCGGGAACCGATTTAGTCATCGCCTCTGGGGGAGATGGAACCGTCTCCACCGTTGCCGATGCCCTATTACATACTGAAATTCCTCTCGGGGTGATTCCTCGGGGAACCGCCAACGCCTTCGCCAGTGCCTTGGGGATTCCGCAAAATATCCGTGGGGCCTGTGAGTTACTCATCTCGGGAACCAACCGCGTGATTGATGCGGCCCGGTGTAACGATCGCACCATGATTCTCCTAGCTGGAATTGGCTTTGAGGCGGATGTAGTGGAATTAGCCGATCGCGAGAAGAAGGATCGTTGGGGGGTTTTGGCCTATCTCTGGGGCGGTGTGCAACGGTTCAATCAAGACAGTCAATTTGATGCCGAACTCGAAATTGACGGAGAAGTGCGGCAATTCCGGGCCGATGCCATCACCATTGCCAACCTGGCCCCGCCCACCTCGATTTTGGCTCAGGGATTCGGGGAGACGATTCCGGATGACGGGGTTTTAGAGATTACCATCGGTACGACAGAAAACCGCTTACAGGCACTTAACGCCCTCACCAGCATGGTGGGAGCAGCAATTTTGAAAACAGAGACCCAACGAGACGATATCATCTGTTTGCGGGCGGCTAAGCTGCGGGTGACGGCAGACCCGGTCAAGAATATCGTCATTGACGGGGATGTGGTGGAAACGACTCCGGTGGAGATCGAATGTTTACCGAAGGCGTTGACGGTGATTGCACCGTTGTCGCTGACGGTGTAGGCCGGGGAGATATTCGTTGATTTTGGCTCAGATCATTGCTCAGATCATTGGAATGTCTGTTTTCAAGAGCGCGATGACCCTCAGCATGAGAAAATCCCTAGAGACCCTCCGCTAGACCCATGACTGACGCACAGCATCTCGAAGATACCCTCCTCAACCTCAATGGACGCGGCTACAAAGCCTATAAAGACTTACGGGGACAGTACCAATTCCCCGACTTTAAACTGACCATTGACTATGTTCAAGGAGATCCCTTCGCCGCACCGAGTCAGTTGAGTGTCTGGGTTCCCATGAGCGTCGCTGGCTTTCCCGAACCCCTCTACGCCAGTCTCTCCCGAGAAATCGCCCTACGGGATTACCTAACCCGGGCTTTTTCTCGGGCCTGTCGTCAACTGAGTCAGAAACGGGGAACCGGCAAAAGTGGCGCGATCGCCGTCTGTCGTCTCGGTCAAGAAGTATTAGTACGAACCTCTGCATTTGTCAACCCCAAAGGCGTAGAAATTCGCTTCACCGTGGGACTTCCCGCCCAAGGACGGCGCATTTTAGGGCGACAGGCCGCCGAAATGCTCTGTGATGACATCCCGGAACTGGTCGATCGCGCCCTCATCTACCCAAACCTCGATGCAGCGGCGATTCAGCAGCACGTCGAAACCATCGAAGATGCCGACTGGCTGCGATCGCAACTCTCCCAAAACAACCTCATCGCCTTCGTTGCCGACGGCTCAATTTTACCCCGCCGCAGTGGCGTCGATGCCCGTCCCCTGGAGATTAACGCCGTCCCCTTTGAGTCTCCCGAATCCCTACGAGTCACCTTTAAGCGGCCCAACGGCGGACCCATCAGCGGTATGGGGATTCCTCGGGGCATTACCCTGATTGTCGGCGGCGGCTATCATGGCAAATCGACCCTGCTGCGGGCGATCGAATTAGGGGTCTACAACCGCATTCCCGGCGATGGTCGCGAATTTGTCGTCACCGATGAGGCCGCCGTGAAAATTCGTGCCGAAGATGGTCGTTCCGTGCGTGGGGTGGATATTTCGGCATTTATCAACAATTTACCCCAAGGACAAACCACTACCGCCTTCTCCACCGAAAACGCCAGCGGGAGTACCTCTCAGGCCGCCAATATCATCGAAGCCATCGAAGCTGGGGCCACCGCCTTACTCATTGACGAAGACACCTCAGCGACGAACTTCACCATTCGCGATCGCCGGATGCAAGAATTGATTGCCAAAGAACATGAACCCATTACCCCCTTCGTCGATCGCGTGGGTCCCCTCTTTGACGAACAGGGGATTTCCACCATTCTCGTCATGGGAGGAAGTGGCGATTACTTCGAGGTGGCCCATACGGCGATCGCCATGACCCACTATCGCCCCCAAAACGTCACCGAGCAAGTCAAAGACATCGCCGCCCAGTACGACACCGGCCGCCAACCGGACCCCCAATCTCCCCTAACTCCTCCCAACCCTCGCTATCTCCTCCCCGACAGTCTCGACCCCAGTCGCGGTAAACGGGCCGTCAAATGGCAAGTGCGAGATGACGATGAAATCGTTTTTGGCAGCGATGAAATCGATTTATCCGCTGTTGAACAACTCGTCGATGCGGGACAATTACGAGCCATTGCTGAAGCCATGGTCTATCTCAAACAGGAATACTCAGGAACCCATAAAACCCTCAAGCAGGTATTAGACGAGATTGAGGGGGCGATCGCCGACCAAGGCTTAGATATTCTCTCCCCCTTCCCCGTAGGAAATCTGGCCCAATTCCGTCGTTTTGAACTAGCTGCCGCCCTCAATCGTCTCCGACAACTTCAAGTTAAAACCCCATAATCAACTCATAAATATTGCCCAAAAAATAGGGGTTCAGTCTGTTGAACCCCTACCTAATTGAACAATTTAAAAACTCAATGTATTGCCATCAGGAAACCAGGGACGCAACCAACGCAAAACCAATAATGCAGAGGGTTTGCCCCTCGTCACTCGCCACGACTCAACCCATTACCAGGTGACCGGAAAAGTCCTAGGAGCCGGGCGGGGAGCAGGATTCGTACGAGGTGCAGGGGCAGGAGTCGTTTGTGTTTCCGTCCTTGTTTCCGTCCTCGTCTCAGTCATCGACCGTTCATCTAACCGAGATTGCAAATCACCGGGAACAATCACCGTGTCAATCTTGTGAATTACCCCATTGTTGGCCGGAATATCTGTGTCAATGACCCGAGCGGGGCCAACATTAACCCGATTTCCCTGAACCCTAGCATTGACGGGGCCATTCAGTGTGTCCAACACTTCGTTACCAATATCATTAGCTTCGAGAATTTCAGGAACAACGTGCATTCCTAAAACATCCTGCAACAGATCCCGATTCGCCGGGTCAGTTAAAGCATTCACCACAGACTGAGGTAAATCTTGAAACGCTTGGTCAGTCGGTGCAAACAACGTGAACGGTCCGTCATTAGCCAAGGTGTCCGCCATTCCCGCTAATTGCGCCAATTGTAGCAGCGTGTTCATATCTCCGGCCGCCGCTAGGGAATCAACCAGGCTTCCCAGACCCATCTGAGCCACTTCAGTTTCTAACTCAGGAGAGGAGGTCGTCACCTCAGCACGACTCGGAGTTACCGCCAGCGTTGTCGTACTCAATAGCACCATTGCACCCGTAAGCCATTGGAATCGGCGTTGAGAGTTCATATATCTTAACGTTTTGAACAACAGTCGTCATTCTAACGCAGGTTTTTGGGAATGTTCGTCAATTGCGGGGGAGAAGACAAAATGTTCGTCAATTGCGGGACACGGGACTCCCCTCGGGTGATGTGGCCAATGGGCGACCCTCTCCTGGTCAAGCCCATAAATTCATTGAGCGATGTAAAACTATAAATAAATATGGTATAGTTTGAGTGTAAGATTTGGTCGCGATTACCATGGCGTACAAGGACGAGCGTTCCTTGCCCCAACTGAGCGAAAGCCAGTTTTCATCTGGATTAGGGGATAGTCATCAGCTCAGCCAGTTGACGTACAAGGCTGCATGGGATGGGAAAAATACCCTTGAGATTGACTGTGTCTTAGCGAACTCTCAGATCTACCCGATGGGTTGCAACAGGTTAGAGAATGGGTCTCGAAACCTGCGAGCGTGGACTTGTAGAGACAATGGGAATCACCAAGACCGTACTCTAAATTGTCCATTCTCCTGGATCCCAAATGACACAGCAAATTTTCCCCAAATCTCCCGAACCCGATCGCCAAGACATTGGAGACTGCATCACCTGGTTGAGTTTTCATCGCATTTGGGGAACATTGAGGCCCGAGACGATCGCCGCGATCGCCTCATCCCTAAACCTGGTGCGGGCAGACTCCGACACCACAATCTACGATCAAGACACCTATCCCAAAGGGTTATACCTGCTCAAGTGGGGAACCGTCGAAATTTATCGAGCCTCCCCCGTCGGTCAAACCCATATCATCTATCGCAACGCCGGGGAACTATTCGGCCATATCTCCATCGGGGCGGGGGAAGACACAGACAATTATCGCTCTGGGGCGAAGACAATTAGCTGTAGCGAAATTTGGTTCATGCCCCGCGATCGCTTCGAGGATCTCAAAACCGAGTATCCCGACATTAACAATGCCATCAATACCCTCTTAGCCCAAGATTTGCTGCGCTTTTCCCAACGTCTGGCCCAAGAACAAGCGCGTATTCAGGGATTACAACCCTATGTTCGCCCCCTCTCTCTCAACGAAACCATTATTGGAGAGAGTAAACCCAGCCAGAAACTCGCCAAACAGGTCAAACAGGCCGCCGGAGACTTAAAACCCGTGTTCCTCCAAGGGCCATCAGGAAGCGGAAAAACCTTTATTGCTGGACTCATTCATCGCCAGTCTGGACTCAAAGATCGGCCCTTCGCCGAAATCGACTGTGCGCAACTGCCCTTAGATGGAGCGGGAGCAGTGAACACCGATATCTTATTTGGGCAGTATGACGGACTCCAGGGAGCGATCGCCCTCTTAGAACGAGGAACCCTAGCCATCAATAATATCCAACTCCTGACCCGAGGCGATCGCGATCGACTCGCACACTACCTCAAAACCGGACATATCATCCCCAACGCCCCCGTTGAGATGCAGCAGCAGGTCATCGAGCAATCCTCCCCCACCCTCTCCGTGCGTCTCATCCTCACCAGTCCCAAAAAACTCCCCTTCTCCGACATCGATGCCCACAGCCTCAAACTCTTCACCCTACCGCAACGGAAAGGGGATATCCCCGCCTTCGCCCACCATTTCCTAGACAAATTTTGTCGGGAACAGGGTCGCCCCCCCCTACAACTCGATCAAGCCGACTTACGACGGCTACTCAGCTATGACTATCCCGGCAACATCGGCGAATTGGAAGGGATTTTAAAACGGGCCGTAGCCATGACCCCCCTGGGGCAGTCGGTCATTCCCGAACAAGTCTTGTGGTCTCTCGAATCCCCCAAAAACACCTTTCGAGTCGACTTACTTAACCAAATTCCGGGATTACGGCAATTCCTCTTAAGTGACTGGTGGCCCAAAGCCATTTGGTGGCCAATGATGCTGATTTTTATCCCCGTTACCGTGATGGGATTGATTGGTCCGCAGACTCGGGATGCCAACGTAGCCTTGAACCTATTTTGGGCCTGGTGGTGGCCGTTTTATCTGCTGTTGTTTCCCGTCATCGGCCGTCTCTGGTGTGCCGTTTGTCCATTTATGATTGTCGGAGAATGGGCCAGAACCATTTCCCTGTGGATTTGGCCGAGGCAGTTATTACCCTGGCCGACCAAATGGCTGAACAAGTGGGGAGCGTGGCTGCTGTGGGCCGGGTTTGTCGCCATTTATCTCTGGGAAAAATTGTGGGATCTTCCTCATCGGGCTTATCTCTCAGCATGGCTACTGCTGGTGATTACAGCGGGGGCGGTAATTTGTAGCGTCATCTACGAGCGTCGCTTGTGGTGTCGCCACCTTTGCCCCATCGGTGGCATGAATGGGATGTTCGCTAAATTAGCGGTGTTGGAATTGCGCTCAACGCCGCAGGTTTGCGGGACTCAATGTCAGACCTTTGGCTGCTATCGGGGGAGCGATGAGACTCCCGTTAATTTTCCCGATGCCCTGCCCACAGAGGGACAGGCAACGGGGGGCTGTCCTCTGTATTCCCATCCAGCTCAGTTGCCCGATAATCGCGATTGTATGTTTTGTATGACTTGTGTTAAGGCCTGTCCCAACCGTTCGGGACAGTTGAATCTCCGCTTCCCGGCGGCGGATATTTGGGAAGGCCATCGAGGGTTCCCGGCAGAAATTGCCCTACTGCTGTTGCTGTTCGGTGGGGTGTTTATGCACCATTCTGACGCGATTTTAGGCTGGTTCGGTTGGTCCGAGTTGGCGATCGATTCTGAGCATTTGGCGATCGCCATTCCGGTGGTTAGCCTCATCTTGTCCATCCCCCTGATTCTGACCTATACAGCTCACAAAATCGCTTCCTTCTTTGACTCCGAGATGCCGGAGTATCAAACCGTCATTTATGCCTACCTGCCCCTCGTTCTGGCGGGAAACTTAGCGCATTACCTACCCTCCGCCATGACCGAAGCCGGTCAGATTCTGTCCGTAACCGCTCGCACATTTGGCTTCAGTGGGGAGGGATTACCCACTCTAACCTGGAGTTTGGAGGTCGCCCAGTTTCTGCAAGGCGTGACCTTACTGTTGATTTTAGGATTTAGCATCTTTCCCCTATTGAAAATCACAGGCCGTCCTCTGCTTAAAACAATGCCCCATCTCATTCTGATGGGAATTATGGTTATTGCCTGGTACGATCTGTTGATTTAATCCTAAAGCATTTGAATCTAAAAAGTTAGCTAATTTTTAGTATTTTGTTGCTTGGGTTTTCCGTTTTTCAAATTTTGTTTTCAACTCTATTTCAAAACCCATGAAAATCTACCAAAACATCAATGAAGTCATCGGCAACACACCTTTAATTCGCTTGCAGCATTTACCAAAACAGTACCACTGCAATGCTGACATCATTTTGAAACTAGAAAGTTTCAACCCAGGGCGATCCATTAAGGATCGCATTGCCGTGAGTATGATTAAAGAAGCAGAAAATGCGGGGTTGATTCAACGGGGATGTTCAACCATTATCGAGGCGACATCTGGTAATACGGGGATTGGTTTGGCGATGGTTTGTGCCGCGAATGGTTATCGTCTAATTTTGACCATGCCCGATAATATGAGTCAGGAACGGCAACAATTGTTAAAAGCCTATGGGGCTGAAGTCGTGACAACACCGGCTAAATTGGACATGGCGGGTGCGATCGCCCGGGCCAATGAACTTCTCGCGAGTATTCCGAATTCCTTTTCTCCCCAACAGTTTAGTAACCCCGCTAACCCCAAAATTCACTACCAAACAACGGGACCCGAAATTTGGGCAGATACCCAGGGAAAAATTGATGTTTTTGTAGTGGGTGTCGGTACTGGGGGAACGTTGACGGGAGCAGGTTATTATTTAAAACAGCAAAACCCAGATTTGAAAATTATTGCCGTAGAACCCGCGTCCAGTGCCGTTTTGAGTGGCAAAAATCGCGGCATTCATGATATCCAAGGAATTGGTGCAGGGTTTATCCCGGATGTATTACGGGAAGATTTAATCGATGAAGTGGTTCAAGTGACCGAAGACGACGCTTACAAATTTGGGTTACTTTTAGCCGAAACAGAAGGTATTATGAGTGGGATTTCAACCGGGGCGGTGGTGTCAGTCGCCTTGGAGATTGGGGCAAGTTTAGACGACGGCGATCGCACCATTGTCACGATTCAAGCCAGTGGCGGAGAACGGTATTTAAGCACCCAAATGTTTCAACCTCAATCCCTAGAAGCCGTCGTTCACTGACACCACTTATCATCTCTAGTTTCAGGCTCTCGGGGCGACTCTACCTCCCGATGGCAGGCGGCAGAGCCGCCTACAGTCCGTGTCACGGCTTCAGCCATGACACGAGGAATTTCTATTCCCTGTTCCGGTGTTCCCTGTTCCCTGTTCCGGTGTTCCCTGTTCCGGTGTTCCCTGTTCCCTGTTCCCTATTCCCTGTTCCCTATTCCCTGTTCCCTATTCCCTGTTCCCTCACCACAGATGTCACACTAGACTAAAGCTCAACATCCCTCGTGCCTATGTCTTCATGTCCTCGATGCCAGCAATCCGTACGCCATGATGCCGTCTCTTGTCCCCACTGTGGCTATCAACTGAAAGCCTTTGGTCATCCGGGGATTCCCCTCTATCAAGCCAATCCCGAGGAACCTCTGTGTTTAACCTGTACCTATCACCTCGATGATAGTTGCAACTTTCCCAAACGGCCCCACGCCCAAACCTGTACCCTCTACCAAAACATCGACGAGCCAATTCTCACGCCAACGCCTCAACGCAAACCCGCACCCTGGTATCGCCGTAACCCAACCCTCGTGGGATTTCTGGGTCTTCTGGCTGTTAGTCTCATTCTGGCTTTGGCCAATTAGCCACTCGTGAGCGACGACCTACGATTCACGATTCACCGTCAGTTGGGGAGTTGCATCAATGGGAATGCTACCCGGTTGGCTGGATTCTTCCGCCACAGCTAAATCAAACCAGAAGGTTGTACCAACACCCACTTCACTAATTAAGTTGACATTGGTGTGATGCTTATCGATGATGTTGCGGACAATCGATAAACCTAACCCGGTTCCTTCTAGGGTATGAACCCGGTTTTCAACTCGGAAGAAGCGGTCAAAAATTGCCTCTCGATCTTCTTCCCCAATCCCGATTCCGGTATCCGCTACTTCCACTCGCACATAGCGCGTTTCCCCTTCCATAAGGTGATGATCTTCGGGGGCAACGGTGGAGAGAAGATAGGCTCGGACAATTACTTTTCCACCCGCTTCGGTGAATTTTAAAGCGTTACCGACTAAGTTAGCGAACACTTGTAAGAGGAGGTCATAATGACCGAGAACGGAAGGGAGTGAGTCTTCGACCTCTTGTTTGAGTTCAATTTCTTTATCTTTCGCATTCAATTGATAGGTTCGTAGGGTTTGTTCGATGGGTTGAACAATATCGAGGGGTTCGAGTCGGTAAATTCGGCAGGATTCGAGGCGGGATAAATCGAGAACATCGTTGACCAGACGAGTTAGGCGATCCGTTTCGTGGTTGGCGGTTTCGAGGAATTCCCGCCGTTCGCGATCGCTCAAATCATCGCCATATTCATGCAACGTCTCAATAAAGGATTTGATATTAAATAATGGAGTCCGTAGTTCGTGGGAAATGTTGCTAATAAACTGACTTTTCGCTTCATTCAACTCTACTTCTCGGGTAATATCTTGAACCGTAATGGCAATTCCTTTGACATTTTCGCGTTCGCGATCTAAAACCGTTGTCACCAAAATACGAATCATCCGTTGAGTGGGTTCGCTAATGGAAATGCGAAATTCACCACTATCCCGTTCCCCTTTCGCCATCTGATAAAGCGGCCGTGTTAGTTCGACTTGAATTGCGGCGGGGAAGGCGTGTAGAACATTAGTTCCAATCAGGGTTTGGTCATCCCAGCCAAAGATGCGGCGAGCGGTGGGATTGACTAAGACCACATGCATTTGATTGTCCAACAACACGGCTCCATCGGCAATGGTCGAGACGAGGGTTTCGAGTTTGGCTTTTTCGGCGGTGAGTTCTTCGATATTTTGTTCTTCATAGCGTTCGAGACGTTCAGCCATCTCATTAAAACTCTCGATGAGTTCCCCTAACTCGCCGCCGAAGGGTAAATCAACCCGTTGGCGAAAGTCGCCCGAGGCGATGTTCTTCACCCCGACGAGGAGTTCCTTGATGGGGCGGGTAATGGTGAGGGCGTTGAACACCGCCCCTAGGATCACCATCACCCAAATCGAGACGAAGACAGCGATGGTGACATCACGAGTTAAGCCTGAGGAGGTGACGACAGTGGGGTTGGGGTTAATTCCGACGGCCATAATCCCTAAATGGCGATCGCCCTGAACCAAGGGAACAAAGACATCGGTCACTTGGCCGTTTGGGGTATTATGTTGACGGACAAGGGGCTGTTCCGAGTCTCCGAACCCCTCGGGAAGTTGGATGCGTCGTTGAATCTGAAGGGAGTTCTGAACCGTCGCCTCAGAATAGGGAATCCCGAAAAAGATGCGCCCCTCGTCATCGGCGTAGAGAATATAGCGAACACTGGAGGTGCGACTATAGAACTGACTGCTAAATCGGGCCAGTTCAGTTTTGTTGTCTTCGGCGATCAGTTGAGTGACGTTGGCTGCCAGGAGCAGCCCCAAATCGCGCCCGAAGCGGGTATCATTAAGCCGTGCATCCTGCTGAATTGTGTTGGTTGCCCAAAACGTCAAACCACTCACAATCAAGGAGACGACGAGGGTCGCCGCCGCCATGAGTTTGGTCTGAAGGGTAAACTCCGACCACCAGTTTTTAATCATTTGGGCAATCTGTTGCAGTAGGGTCAGCAAGGTTGAGGTGTGGCACGTCACTAGGTATTTACGCTTCTATTCTGCCACGTCCGTGACCGTTGAGAGGTTTCCTGAAGATTCAAGCGACCCGAATCGGCCAACCTAACCCTAGGATAAAAGGTTGCAGCGTCAAGCTAGTCACTCCATTGGAGGAAATCGCCGTGGTGACACAAGTTTTTGTAACGGGAGGAACGGGATTTATTGGGTCTCATGTGGTGCGATCGCTGCTAGAGTCCAATTATCGAGTTCGCGCCCTGGTTCGCCCCCAAAGTCGTTTAGATAACCTAGTCGGGTTGGATATTGAACCGGTGACGGGAGATGTCAACAGCCCCGAGTTAGCGCAACAGATGGCCGGCTGTGATGCCGTCTGTCATGTGGCGGCCCACTATTCTCTCTGGCGACGCGATCGCCCTCGTCTGCATCAGGTGAATGTCTTGGGAACCCGTCAGGTGTTACAGGCGGCCCAAACCGCTGGCGTGGAACGGATTGTCTACACCAGTTCCGTGGCCGCCATTGGCGTTAAACCCGGGGGCCAGGTGGCCGATGAAACCTATCAAAGTCCTCCCCAGGGTCTCATTAGCGCGTATAAACAGTCCAAATACTGGGCCGAACAAGAGGCCTATCAAGCCATCGAGAAGGGACAGGATATCGTCATTGTCAACCCCAGTACGCCGATTGGACCGCGAGACATCAAACCCACTCCCACGGGAGACATTATCCTGCGCGTTCTCCAACGACGGATGCCCGCCTATGTCAACACCGGCTTAAACTTTATCGATGTGCGCGATGTGGCCCGAGGTCATGTTTTGGCCTTGGAACGGGGCCAAACGGGAGAACGTTATATCCTAGGCCATCAAAATCTCAGCCTCAAAGCCTTTTTAGACAAACTTGCCCATCACACCGGTTTAAGCGCCCCCCGCTATACAGTTCCCCTCTGGCTACCGCTAGCAGTGGCCTGGATTGATGAAATCCTCTTAGCCAAACTGGGCAAATCTCCCTCAGTTCCCCTCGATGGGGTGAGAATGTCCGCCGAACCGATGTATTACGATGCCTCGAAAGCGGTACGAGACTTGGGCTTACCTCAGTCAAACTTGGATGATGCGATTATCGCTGCGATCGATTGGTTTGAGGGAATCGGGAATCGGGAATCGGGAATCGGGAAGAAATAAGGTCGGGGGAATCCACAAATGGCCGGTCGGCTTCTTCTATTCCCGTTCGGCTAACTCCATCCAGCGAACCGTGGAGGTTTCAATCTGATGACTTAACTCCGCCAATTGGTGAGATAGGCTTTCTAGGGCCACATGGTCATCCGGGGGATTTTGATAGAGTTGGTTTTCGAGTTGGGCCTTGCGTTCCTCTAAATCGGGGATTTGTCCCTCCAACTGTTCGAGTTCTCGCTTCTCCTTATAGGATAACCCCGAGTTTGAACTGGACTTCGATGAGGATTTTGAGGCAGACTTCGCGGAGGCTGTCGTCGAGGAGGGGGGTTTCGGGGCGATCGCAGCGGACTCTTGGGCGGCTTTGGCGGCCCGTTCGGCTTCGAGTTGTTTGTAGTCGAGGTAAATGGAATAATTGCCGGGATATTGGCGAATCTGTGCGCCGGGTTCCATGGCGAAAATCTTGTTAACGGTGCGATCGAGAAAATAGCGATCGTGGGAGACAACGATCGCACAGCCGTTAAAGTCCTCTAAATACTCCTCCAATACCCCCAACGTTTGCACATCCAAATCATTGGTAGGTTCGTCCAAAATCAAGACATTGGGGGATGTCATTAACACCCGCAAGAGAAATAAACGCCGCTTTTCTCCCCCGGAGAGTTTATGTAACGGCACATATTGCTGACTAGAGGGAAAGAGAAACCTCTCCAACATTTGCGAGGCGGTAATAATACTCCCATCAGCGGTTTTAACGAGGGTGGCGTCTTCTTGAACATAGTCAATGACGCGCTGGTTTTGGTTGGCTGATTCGACTAAATCTTCAGAATGTTGATCGAAATAGCCAAAATGGATCGTTTCACCAATTTCGACGGTTCCAGAATCGGGTTCAGTGCGCCCAGTCATGATATTCAGTAGGGTCGATTTGCCGGTTCCATTGCCACCAATAATCCCGACGCGATCTTGACGATCAAAGCTGTAGGTAAAGTCTTTAAATAGTTGGCGATCGCCGTACCCTTTCCCCACTCCCTCTAATTCAATCACTTTCTTGCCAATCCGTCGCGTGGGGGTAGAAATATTGACGTTTCCTACCTGTTGCTTAAATTCAACCTCTTGCATGCCTTCAATGCGTTGAATCCTAGCATTTTGCTTAGTACTCCGAGCCTTCGGTCCCTGTTTAAGCCATTCGAGTTCTCGCCGCAAAACCCCGGCGTGTTTGCGTTCTTGGCTGGCGGCGACTTCTTCGGCGAGGGCTTTTTTCTCTAAGTAATAGGAATAGTTCCCGGAATAGGTATATAAATCCCCCCGATCAACTTCTAAAATACGGGTGGTGACTTGGTCGAGAAAGTAGCGATCGTGCGTGACCAAAACGAGGGCGGCGGGATAACGTTGTAGATAAGTTTGTAGCCAATCCACGGATTCGGCATCGAGATGGTTGGTTGGTTCATCCATTAGCAACAAATCTGGTTCCGCTAATAGGGCCGCTGCCAAGGCGATGCGTTTGCGATAGCCCCCGGAGAGGGTTCCTACTTTGACTTCTAAATCTTCAATCCCTAATTTTGAGAGAATAATTTTGGCTTCAGTTTCCAAATCCCAGGCGTTGGCCGCATTCATTTCTTCAGTGATGCGGGTGAGTTGATTCATCAGGCGATCGAGTTCATCTCCTGACGCTTGGGAGAGGTGATGAGATAGGGCCTCATAGTCACGAACAATCTGCATTTTAGAGCCACAATCGGAGAAGACTTGCTCTAAAACCGTATGATCGGGGTCAATATCGGGCTGTTGCGGTAGGTAAATGACCCGTTTGTTGCGGTTAACGAGGCGATCGCCCTCATGATAGGGTTCAATGCCCGCGAGTATCTTGAGGAGGGTTGATTTTCCAGAGCCATTAGTCCCAATTAAACCAAGTTTGTCTTGGGCATCGACGCTTAAGCTGGCATCCCGTAGAATTTCTTTGATACCAAAATCTTTAGCAATAGATTTAAGGGTGATAATACTCATAAAACGTGAAATAGGAACCGGTTAATGTCTGAGTTAAAGGTTAGACAATTATTCTCAGAAATGTCTTCTCAAAAATGTTATCGAACTTAACCAAACTTCATTATAATCGAAACTGGACAAGGATTTGCCCATCGTCGCTCCTGAGAGCCTGCCGAGGGCCAGTCCAGGCCCTTGATCTTTCTCCAGGAGGGCGATCGCGCCGTGGGCAAAAGGCAAAGCCGGTTGACGGTAGCCAGTGATCTTAGTCTGATGATTCAGATTCAGCGGTGGTTTGAGGAGTTTTGTTTGCAACAACCGAGACTGTCCCATTGGTCCGATAATCGTCTCTACTGTCTCAAGTTAGCCATTGCTGAGGGATTTAGTAACGCCGTCCGCCATGCCCACCGTCATCGTCCTCCCGATACCCCGATTGAGATTCAACTCTCCCTAAAATGCGATCGCCTCGAAATCCGGATTTGGGATCTCGGCCAGCCGTTTAACCCGGAACAAGTCCCCGAACCTGAACCCGGAACCCTGCGTCAAGGGGGCTATGGCTGGTTCTTGTTACGACGACTGTGCGATCGCGTCACCTACCACCGTGACCAAGATGGACGCAATTGTCTACTCCTCGAACAAGAGATTGGGCATCCCTCTGACTCTCTCTCCTCAGATTAGCCTCTCTCCCTCAGTAATTTCCCGGAGAGGCGATCGCCCAGCCGAAGAAGAGACTAGACGCGACTCGGTTACCGTCGCCCCCGACCGTCTCAACTGAGCCTCCAATCAATCCCTATACTGGTGGGCAATAGTGGTTAAACTACCATGATATGACAAGACGATCGCGAACTTTAAGATGAAAAAAGCACTAATTTGTGGAATTTCCGGCCAGGACGGCGCTTATCTTGCGAAATTTCTCCTCGAACGGGGCTACGAGGTCTGTGGAACCTCCCGAGATGCCCAAATGTCCTCCTTCAGAAACCTGGTCGCCCTGGGGATTCGCGATCGCGTCAGCCTCTACTCCATGAGTCTGACCGACTTCCGTAGCGTCTTACAAGTCCTAGACAAAACCCAACCCAACGAAGTCTATAACCTCAGCGGCCAAAGTTCCGTCGGACTCTCCTTCGACCAACCCGTCGAAACCCTCGATAGCATTGCCACAGGAACCCTCAACCTCCTCGAAGTGATCCGCTTTATCGGCTCTCCCATCAAATTCTACAACGCTGGTTCTAGCGAATGCTTCGGCGATACCCAAGGCGCAGCCGCCGATGAACAAACCCCCTTCCGACCCCGTAGTCCCTATGGTGTGGCCAAAGCCACCGCCTTCTGGGAAGTCGCCAACTACCGCGAGGCCTATGGACTCTTCGCCTGTTCCGGGATTCTCTACAACCATGAATCCCCCCTACGTCCCGAACGCTTCGTGACCCAAAAGATTGTCGCCACCGCCTGTCGTATCGCCCAAGGAAGCCAGGAAACCCTCTATTTAGGCAAAACCAGTATTCAACGAGACTGGGGTTGGGCGCCCGAGTATATCCAAGCGATGTACTTGATGTTACAACAGGATATCGCCGAAGATTATGTGATCGCCACAGGATGCACCTATAGCTTGCAAGATTTCGTTGAAGCGGTGTTCGCCCATCTGGGATTGAACTCAAAAGACTACGTCTCCACCGATGAGAGTCTCTACCGACCGACCGACATCGCCGTGAGTCGTGGGAACCCCGCGAAAGCCAAACAACAGATGAATTGGCAAGCTGAGTATGATATGCCCGCAGTCGCCCGGCTGATGGTCGAGGCCCGCTTGCCAGACTCTCCCTAATTGAGTCAACTCAGTTAGTTGTGGGGGTTGGCCCAATGGAGTCCAGCCCAGGCAAGAGCTGAGACCTCCTCTGCTACCACTAGATGTTCTTTTTGTCAAGGTGACGGGTTCATTTTCCATGGTTTCGATTGTTCATGTTCCGTTAAATCAGTATGATCCCCCATTCCCATTCCCCTGTTAGCGACGATGTTACCTACGATCGCCCGGCGGTGCGATCGCTCCCACATCGCCAATCGACGCACCTATTTGTCTTCTTAGAAATTTTCTCCTGTGAAGGCGGGATTCAATCCTATGTCAAAGATGTCTTACGAGCCTACGAACGAGCCGCCGCTGAAAGTCCGAGCGGCCAACGAGCGGAGGTCTTGCTATTACGAGATGGCGTTGACTGTGATAACCCCTTTGAGCGTTCAAATAGCCCTTATCTAAGCTTCCGTTACTTCAAATCCGCCTCATCCTGGTGGGGACGTTTCAAGTTATGTCAGGCGCTACTGGGGCGACTCTTACGCCAGCGGCCCGCGTCCGTCATCTGCGGCCATATCAAACTCGCTCCCCTAGTGCGCCTATTCTGTAAACCGTTGGGGATTCCCTATCGTGTCATGACCTATGGCAAGGAGATCTGGGACCCTCTGCCGGGTGGCTCTCGTCAGGCGCTGCAACAGGCCCAAGAAATCTGGACCATTAGCCGCTATAGTCGCGATCGCGCCTGTGAATCGAATCATCTGAACCCCCAACAGTTTCACATGCTCCCCTGCGTCGTCAATGGGGAGATCTTCTCACCCGGGCCAAAACCACAGTATCTCATCGATCGCTATCACCTCGACCACAGCCGTGTCTTAATGACCGTGGCCCGATTATGGTCCGGGGATATTTACAAAGGGGTGGATGTGACTTTGCGGGCCTTACCGAAAATTCTCCACTACCACCCTGATGTTAAATATCTCATCATTGGCCGGGGCGACGATCGCCCGCGCCTCGAACAACTGGCCCAAGACTTAGGCGTGGCGCAACAGGTCGTTTTTGCTGGATTTGTCGCCACCGAAGAACTCCCCGACCATTATCGTGTCGCCGATGCCTATGTGATGCCGTCTCAAGAAGGGTTTGGTATCGTATATTTAGAAGCCATGGCCACCGGGATTCCCGTGTTGTCCGGTCAGGGCGATGGTTCAGCAGACCCCTTGCAAGATGGTAAATTGGGATGGCAGGTTGCCCATCGAGACCCTGAGGCCGTCGCCGGGGCCTGTATTGAAATGCTACAAGGTGGCGATCGCCGCGTCGATGGCGTCTGGCTGCGGGAAGAAACCCTGGCTCAATTCAGTGAAGGGGCGATCGCCGGACAATTGCAACAACTGATGGGCTTTCAATAAAATCAACCCATAACGTCAAAGACGAGCGGTCAGTTCAGCACAAGGGGTCGTCATCTCTTGCGGCTGTCCCCTGTCACCAGCAAGGAGGCTATTGTGGATCCAAACAAGTTTAAGGTCAACGCCAATTGGAAACAGGTACAAGGGTCAGGCCTGATGTTTTGGCTGTCCCTGTTGCTGATTGTCAGTCTCCTAACCACGGCTGGCCTGGGTTGGATTGTGCAATGGTTTGTGATTGTACTCGTCTCGCTCCCGGTGCTGGCGATCGTGGCGGTTTTGGGCTTGCAATGGTGGCTACGTCGTAAACTCATTCAGGATCGCTGTCCCGTCTGTCAGTTTGAATTTGTGGGAATTAGGGATGCGACGCTCAATTGTCCAAGTTGTGGCGAGACCCTTCAGGTGGTCGATGACCACTTTGAACGCAGCACCCCCTCTGGAACCATTGACGTACAAGCCACTGACGTGTCCGTTAAGACCCTCGATTCCTCGGTGATACCAAATCAGTCGCCTCCCTCTTCGCAAGCCAATAACGGCGAATAGGATGGGCTATAGCGACCCATCAAAACCACTCATCAAAACCATTCATCAAAACTATTCAAAGCCATTCATACATGAGGTGTACACAGGTGTTGAGACGTAAAGGGCTATCCCAATCTCTCGTGGGGTTGGTCATGGCCGGACTGCTGTTGGGGGGCTGTCAACAGTCGCCGTCGGCGGATTTAGAAGCTCAAGTCTTAGAGATTCTGCGGGAGAATCCGGAGGTCATTTTAGAGTCCGTTCAGGCCTACCAGCAGCGGCAACAACAATCTCAACAAGACTCTCGTAATGAGGTGGTGCAACAGATGCGCCAGTCTCCGGCGGAGTTTATTGGCGACTCTCCCCAGAAAGGGGCTGAAGCTCAAGAGATTGTCATGCTTGAGTTTTCCGACTTTCAATGTCCCTTTTGCGCCCGGGCCAGTGGACCAGTGACGGAGTTTATCGAGAAACATGGCGATCGCGTCACCTTAGTCTTTAAGCATCTCCCCCTCGTCTCCATTCACCCTCAAGCGCTCCCCGCCGCTCGCGCCTCCTGGGCGGCTCAACAACAGGGACAGTTTTGGGAGTATCGTCGCGCCCTGTTTGAGAATCAAGACCGTTTAGGGGATGCGCTCTATGTGGAGTTGGCTCAAGAGCTAAACCTGGATATGGAGCAATTTGAGGGCGATCGCACCAGTGACGCCTCCATTACAGCGGTTCAAACAGACTTGGAACTGGCCGATCAACTCGGATTAACCGGAACTCCCGCCTTTTTCATCAATGGAGAAGCCTTCACCGGCGCCGTCTCCCTCGAAGAGATGGAATCAGTCCTCGAACAAGTCACCGCCCAACAGTAGCCTCTGGAGCC
The DNA here is from genome assembly GCA_001637315.1 of Phormidium willei BDU 130791. Classification (GTDB taxonomy): domain Bacteria; phylum Cyanobacteriota; class Cyanobacteriia; order Cyanobacteriales; family Geitlerinemataceae; genus Sodalinema; species Sodalinema willei. Next base: position 18,491 of record LSZA01000012.1, read on the forward strand.
TCTGGGTGAACCCAGAGGCTCACTTGCGTCACGAAACACTGAAGTTTCACGTTTCCTTAATCTAAGACCCAAAACACGGCTATCTCTTGCAAGTCAAGCGATTGCGCGATTTGATTTTCCTAAAAACGCCCCTAGAGACCTCAATACACATTAAAGTGTATTTGTCAAGATGTGTCTTCTGGGGGCAAAGTGATATATGAATAAGGTGTCTCAGAATACCTTAAACCCAGTTATGCTCTCTATTGAGTCGAGACCCTATACCGATGCGCCACAACTCGGTCAAACTCAGCGTGTTCTCATCGTCGAAGACGAACACCTGATCCGAGAAATGGTGACCTTAGCCTTAGAAGATGAAGGCTACCAGGTGCAGATGGCGATCGACGGGCAAACGGCCCTCACCTTTTTGAGCGATCCACAGCTTCAGCCCGGTGAGTTCCCTTTTGATCTGATCATCCTAGACCTGATGCTCCCTCAGGTGAATGGCCTCGATCTGTGTCGGTTGTTACGACAACAGGGAAATCCCGTACCAATTTTAATTCTCAGCGCCAAAGGGAGCGAAACCGATCGCGTCCTCGGCCTAGAAGTTGGCGCCGATGATTACCTCACCAAACCCTTCAGTATGCGGGAGTTGGTAGCTCGTTGTCGCGCCCTGTTGCGTCGCAATCACTACAACATTGTCAACAAGCCGCTGCGGTTTGAGTTTGGGGATATCATCCTTTATCCTCAACAATGTCGCGTCTTAGTGCGCGGTGAAGAGATCAATCTCGCGCCGAAAGAGTTTCGGCTGTTGGAACTGTTTATGAAATCCCCGCGCCGAGTTTGGTCCCGAGAACAACTCCTCGATCGCGTCTGGGGCTTTGATTTCGTCGGCGACAGTAAAACCGTCGATGTCCATATCCGTTGGCTGCGCGAAAAACTCGAAGCCGATCCAAGTCATCCTGAATACATCATCACCGTACGGGGCTTTGGTTATCGCTTAGGTTAAATCCCTTGGGTTAAGATGCAATGATGATCTAGGAATGCCTCGACGATCGAGGAACGCGGAAGACAGCCCAAACTGCTGGGTGAGGAGTCAATCATGGAGGCGGTGGTATTTCTAGTAGGATTAGCCGTCGGGGCTGGGGCGATGGCCTGGCAGGCCCGGCGACAACGTCATCATTGGCAACGGTTACTCAGCCAGGTTCCGGCTGAGGTGACGCAAAAGGATTTGTCCGTCCAGTCGCAAATGCGGCAAGCCCTCACCCACCTCAGTCACGGCAAAGCCGAGGCGGAGGCTCAGTTAGCCATGTATGAGCAGGTGCTAGAGTTGGCGCCGATTGGTTATGTTCAAGTGGATGCAGAAAACCATCCCCTGATTTTTAACCGGGAAGCTCGTTCGCTGCTGAAAGTCTCAGATTGGAATCCTGGGGGCGATCGCCTATTTTTGGAGGTGGTTCGCTCCTATGAGTTGGATTTATTGATTCAGCAGACTCGCTATCAACAACAGTCCTATCACCGGGAATGGCAGTTTTTTCCTCACGCCGCCGATGCCGACGAAATTATTAGCCAAAATCCTCAAACCCTGAAAGCCTATAGCCTACCGTTGCCCGATGGCCATGTGGGAGTCTTTGTGGAGAATCGCCAAGTTTTGTTGGAGTTAACCCAATCTCGCGATCGCTGGATGTCGGATCTCGCTCATGAACTACGGACTCCCCTCACCTCCATTCAGCTCGTCGTCGAAACCCTCGTCGAGCGCCTAGACGGACCCATGAGAGGCTGGGTGGAACGATTACTCCCAGAAACCCAACGGCTAGTCTCACTCGTACAGGATTGGCTGGAATTAAGCCATATTGAACGTCAAGGAACCCTAACAACTGAACCCATCAATCTCCAGGATTTAATTGAGTCGGTTTGGCAAACCTTAGATCCCTTAGCGCAACAGAAATCGGTTTGTTTCCGTTATCATCAATCCGGTGAGTTCGCTCAACCCTTAGCCGTGGAGGGGGATAATTCTCGCTTATATCGGGTCTTTTTGAATCTATTAGATAATGCAATCCGCTATAGTCCCTCAGGGGGAACCATTCAGGTGCAAGCTCAGGAAATCTCTCGATCGCAGCCAGGCGATCGCGTGCAGATTCAAGTCATCGACGAAGGGCGTGGCTTCGCCGTCGCGGATTTACCTCATGTCTTTGAACGGCTGTATCGTGGTGATCCCGGACGAGGGCGCAATCCCGAGGCAGATCCTAACGTCATCTCACCGACCTCGACTGGGAGTGGCTTGGGATTGGCGATCGTTAAACAAATTATTTTGGCCCATAACGGAACCATTCACGCCGATAATCACCCCAAAACCGGCGGCGCTTGCTTAACCCTTGAACTTCCTGCGGCGACTCGTTCGTGAAGAGGAGTCTTCCCCCTCAAGGCTAGGTAAAGCGATCGTAAACCTCGGATTAAATCTCAGAAGAATTACCGAATTTCACGATAAAAGCCCCCAAAGTTTGCTCCCATTTTGAGAAACTTGTCTCACAATAGGAGAGAAACTCTAGGAGCAAGCGCGATAGTGCAACGGGTGAACACCTCTAAACTCAACTCCAGTCGTCAACATTTCGAACGAGAACTCAAACGCCTACGCCAAGATGTCTTACGTATGGGCGCTCTCGTGGAAAATTCCTGTCGTCTTAGTCATCAGGCCTTATTTAATCGGGATCTCGCGGCCGCCGAAGCCCTGCGCCCCCTCGACAAACAGATTGACCGCTTCTACCGTCAGATTGAATCCGATAGTATTATTCTGCTGACCTTACAAGGACCTGTAGCCCAAGATTGTCGCGTTTTAGGGGCATTTATGCAGCTTGTGCGCGATCTCGAACGAATTGGCGATTATGCGAAGGATTTAGGGGAGATCGCCGTCAAGTTGTTTCCTTACACGGCCCTCGACTGTATGCCGGATGTAGAGCGGATGTCCCATGAAACTCAAGCCATGCTAGGGATGAGTTTAATGGCTCTGGTGAATCTCAATCCCGAAGCGGGCAATCAGATGAAGGAGAAGGACACCACCGTCGATGATGCCTATGATCGTCTCTATCGTCATCTGGCCAGCCAATCGAACTATCGAGGGGTGTTAGAGCCAGTCTTACTGGTGACGTTGGCGATTCGTCATCTTGAACGCATGGCCGATCACGCCACCAATATCGGACAACGTGTGACTTATATTGTCACGGGGCGGCGGGGATAGGGGGGAACAGGGAACAGGGAATAGGGAATAGGGAATAGGGAACAGGGAATAGGGAACAGGGAATAGGGAACAGGGAATAGGGAACTGTCAACGGTCAATGGTTAACGGTTCTCTGGGGTCATTGTTGAGAACGAGGTTGTCGCGGTGAATGACGGTTTCGGGACGGCGATCGCCCAAAATATCAGCGATTTGCTCCGACTGGGCGCCGCAGATTTTCTCTAAATCGTCGCTCTTGTAGTTGACAATGCCTCGCCCAAGTTCCTGGCCGCGCTCATCACAGAGAATGACCGCATCGCTAGCCTGAAACTTGCCCCGAACCGCCGTTAACCCCGCCGCCAGTAAGGATTTGCCGCCCTGACAAATGGCGTGAACCGCACCGCGATCAAGCAACAATTGACCCTGAGGGACAAGGCCAAAGGCAATCCAACGTTTTCGGGCGTTTTCGGGTTTGGCTTGGGCTACAAATTGGGTGCCGAGATCCGCTCCGTCTAAAATCGCTGCTACATTTTCCGGGGTTTTGCCCGCCGTAATCACGGTCCGCACCCCACTATCGCTGGCAATCCGGGCAGCGGTAATTTTGGTTTGCATTCCCCCCGTTCCCCAAGCACTCCCGGCATGACCAATATCTAGGTTCAAAAGGTCATCCACATGGTTGACTTTTGCGATAGGTTGTGCATCAGGATTGCGATTAGGATCGGCCGAATAGAGGCGATCGACATCAGTGAGTAAAAACAGCCAATCGGCTTCAACCAGGCTGGCAACTAGGGCGCTGAGGGTATCGTTGTCGCCGAATTTAAGTTCCTCCGTGGCGATCGTATCGTTTTCATTGACGATGGGAATGACCCCGAGTTTTAGAAGTTCTTGAAAGGTGTTATAAGCGTTAACATAACTACTACGTTGCACCAAGTCTTTACGAGTGAGAAGAACTTGAGCAATGGGCTGTTGCAAACTGGTAAATAAATCATCATAAACTCGCATCAAGCGTCCTTGGCCGACAGCGGCTACGGCTTGTTTGGTGGCTAAACGACGGGGGCGATCGCTCAACCCCAGTCGCGCACAGCCAACCCCCACCGCACCGGAGGAGACAAGAATCAGTCGATGGCCGTGGCGACGCAGTTGGGTCAGGGTTTCGACTAAACGAGCTAAGGTCGATAGGGCGAGATCGCCACTATCGGGTTGAGTCAGGCTAGAGGTACCAATTTTGACGACAAGGGTTTGAGGCATGGGGGGGGAACAGGGAACAGGGAACAGGGAACACCGGAACAGGGAACAGGGAACAGAAACAACGTAGCGGCAATCCCTTGTGGTTGTCCTCTTCCGGCAGAGGACAAGAGGTTAACTATCGAGGATTAACTGAGTTAGGGCCTCTTTCATCTCCTCAATGGTGGTGGTGGCGGTTCCGAATTGGCGCACCACGAGACTGGCGGCGAGATTCCCGAGAACGACGGCTTCCCACAGTGACGCACCGCTGGCCAGGGCTAGGGTTAGGGCAGCGACAACCGTATCTCCGGCTCCGGTGACGTCGAACACATCAGTGCGATTGAAGGCGGGAATCTGCTCAAGGGTTCCTGAACGCTCGAAGAGGGTCATGCCATCTCCTCCTCGGGTAATGAGGATGGCCTGGGCTTGAGTGCGCTCTAACAGGTCGCTTCCGGCTTGTTTGAGGCGGCGATCGCCGTCAATCGCATAACCAACTTCTAACTCGGCTTCCGGCAGATTGGGAGTAAACAGTGTCGCCCTTTGATAGCGGCTGAGTTGGCTTTGAGTATCGACAATCGTGCGATCGCCGTTTAAGGCACTTTGAATCACTTTGGGGGTCAGAACACCATCGCCATAGTCGGAACAGACCACAGCAGCCACCGTTGAAGCCTGTTGAGCGATATAGTCGGCTAGGTGCTGCTGTAACTCGGGTTGAGGGAGGGCATCGGATTTGCGATCGAGTCGTAGTACCTGCTGGGTTACTGACTGCCGTGCATGGGCCGAAATGCGGGTTTTGGTCACCGTGGGGCGATCGCGATCGATGAAAATACCCGTGGTATCGATGCCCGCTTCCTGGAAAATCTGAATCAGGGCCTGGCCTTGTTCGTCATTTCCCACCAAACCGGCAACAGAGATCTGCCCCCCCAGTTTCGCCAAATTGTAAACCGCGTTCGCGCCCCCTCCAGGGACGCGCCGAGTGGATTCATGGCGAATAATGGGAACTGGGGCTTCTCGGGAGATACGCTCAACCTCCCCAGTGATGAACTCATCGAGGGTTAAATCGCCCACCACGAGAATTGGCGCATTGCCGAATTGGTCGAGGCGTTGTAGGAGTTGGGGTTCGGCTTCTCGTAGGCGATCGTGGAACCGCTGGGCCTGGGGGAAATTGGCATCAATCATGGACGAGTAACCGGTGACGACACAGAAGAGCAACAAGGGGCAAATCAGCCCCATCGATTATTCCATATCTGTTGGCGATCAGTCTCCCAGCCAGCCGGCCCAATTCAGGACTCGCTTAAAATCCCCAACAATCCACTACACTGAAAAACACTAGACGCAGACCCGCTTTACCTTTCGCTATGGACACTCGCGATCGCCCTGACACCGACCTCCAACCTACCCCCCAGCCCCCACCCAGAATTGGCCTGGCCACCATGTTCCGGCTGGGACTGTTCCAGATGGGACTCGGGATGATGTCCCTGCTAACCCTCGGCATCGTCAACCGTCTGGCCATCGATGAACTGCGCGTTCCGGCCCTCATTGCCACCGGGGCGATCGCCATGGAACGGCTCGTCTCCCCGGCCCGCGTCTTCTTCGGGCAACTGTCCGACTCCAAACCCCTCTTCGGACTCCATCGCAGCGGCTACGTCTGGATTGGCGCCATCCTCTTCACCAGCCTCTCCTTCATCACCGTACAAGTCCTCTGGCAACTGGGGTTAAGCCTACAAGTCAGCGGCATGGCCGGCCCCACCTACGGCTGGGCCGCCCTATTTGGCGGCTGTTTCATCCTCTATGGCCTGTCCATTAGTGCCAGTTCCACCCCCTTCGCCGCCATGCTGGTGGACATCTCCGACGACGATCATCGCTCAAAACTCATTGGCGTCGTTTGGTCTATGCTCATGGTGGGCATCATCGCCGGCGCCATTATCGGCGGCAGTCTTCTCAATCAGCCCGATTTAGCCACCCGTGCCGGAGAACAGGTGGATATCGCCAGCCTCAGTCCCATCGTCAACCGTGTCTTTATCATCGTTCCCCTACTCGTCTTAAGTCTATGCTTCCTGGCCACCGTCGGCGTCGAGAAAAAATACTCCCGTTACAGTCAACGCTCGAGTCTTAGCTACTCCGAAGATCGCGTCACCCTAGGAACCGCCATTCGTGTTCTCACCGCCAGTCGTCAAACAGGGTTTTTCTTTAGTTTCCTGTTGCTGCTGACGATTAGCCTGTTTATGCACGAAGTCGTCATCGAACCCTATGGCGGACAAGTCTTCGGCATGAGCCTATCAGAAACCACCCAACTGAATGTCTTTTTCGGACTTGGTACTCTCATTGGCATTTCGAGTACCGGCTTTTTGGTTGTTCCCCGTTTAGGGAAAGAACGAACTACGAAATATGGTTGTATTGGGGCCTCGGTTTGCGCCTTATTGTTCATCGTTGCCGGTGTGGGCCAGCGGGTGGAGTTACTGCAAGCCGCATTCCTGTTTTATGGACTCTTCGCTGGAACTCTCACTGCCGGAGCTACCAGTTTAATGTTAGATTTAACCGTGGCTGAAACGGCGGGGACGTTTATCGGTGCTTGGGGACTGGCTCAAGCGATGGCGCGGGGGATTTCGACGATTTTCAGTGGTGGCGTGTTGAATCTGGGAACGTTGCTTTTTGACTCGCCGCTGTTGGCCTATGGCTCAGTGTTTTTGTTGCAATCTTTGGGGTTGTTACTGGCGTTATTTCTCTTGAAACGCATTAACATTAAAGAGTTTCAGGTGAGGACCCAAGAGGCGGTGACTCGGGTGATGGAGGGGGAGTTGGAGTAACTTTTGACATACTAATCATTTGATACCATTTTTCAAGAAGTGTGCTACACATGAGCCGTCAGCAACCTTGTATTGTGAGAATTTGCTATTACTACACGCAAACAAGCTGCGCTCGGCACCAGAACAGTTGAAGTTGTGGAGACGAAAACAACCTTAGACCTCACCGACAACCTCTGTTCCGTCCGCACTAACACTGTGTTCAGTGACTCCCGGTTCAACTACTTGCGACTTTTCCAATACCCAGGCTCACGACTACAATGCATGATTGCCAGAATCAGAATGTAGTCTTGCTCAATTGTGTAGAGAACGCCATAGGGAAACCGACGGGTCATGCACCGCCGAACATCTTCTTCAATCACACCATAGCGGTTTGGGGATTCCCTGATTTGATAGATTGTAGCCTCGATCGCGTTGATGAACGCTTGAGCAACCTCAACTCTCTGCCCTGTGTAGTATTGAACTGCTTCTGCGTATTCATTCAGCGCTTCAGGATGAAACACATATCTCATGGCTCAATCAGACGTCTGACTTGCGCTAAAGCATCTTCACCTGGAATTGGCTGGACAGCACCTTGTCTGACGTCATCTCTGCGTCGCTTAGCCTCAGTAACCCAAAGGGACTGAATCGCTGAGTCAGTCTCGAACTCCAAGCTTTCCACCAACTTATCCGCGAGAAGTGCTCTCGACTCGCTAGGCAGGGACAATAATTCCTCAGTCAGCTTTTCGATTGACCGCATGGCGCTACCTGACAATTGACTCACCGACCATCATAACAAGAACCTAGTACAAACAGAATTTCTCTGCCCCCTGGGAGGAGGGGAGGCGGAGCCTCTGGGGGAGCATTCCTAGGCAGAGCCTAGGAACGAGGGGAACGAGGGTGAGGAGGGGAACGAGGGGAGGAGGGGAGGCGGGGAACGAGGGAGGCTGACCGTTTTTTCCCTACTCGATGGGGATTTCAATCACAAATTCTGTTCCTTCGCCAACGGTTGATAAACAACTGAGACGACCCTGATGTTTCTCAACCACAATTTGATGGGAAATCGAGAGTCCTAAGCCGGTTCCTTTGCCAACGGCTTTGGTGGTAAAAAGATGATTAAAGATGTTTTGAGAGACGTCTTCGGGCATCCCGGGTCCGTTGTCGCGGATGCGAATAATGACCCAGTCGGGGCTGGGATCAGGAGAATCATCTGAGGGAGTCATATCGATTAATTCTGTACAGATTGTGATACAGTTTGGATTTTGTTCGATCTCCTCAAAGGTGAGTCCTTCATTGATTTCATCGAAGGCATCAATGGCATTGGCAATGATGTTCATAAACACTTGGTTGAGTTGCCCGGCATAACATTTGATTTCGGGAATGTCGCCATAATTTTTTACCACTTGAATACTTGGACGTGCTTGGGTGAATTTTAAGCGTGGTTTGAGAATCATTAAGGTGCTATCAATGCCTTCGTGGATATTGACGGCCACTTTGGCGGAGGTGTCGGCGCGAGAGAAGGTGCGGAGGGAACGGCTGATTTGGCGGATGCGATCGGTTCCGACACTCATGGAACTGAGGATTTGGGGTAAGTCTTTGAGGATAAATTCGAGGTCAATTTCTTCGATTTCGTCCTCGATGTCTTCGCCGGGATCGGGGAATTTCTCTTGATAGAGTTCTAGCAAGCCTAGTAAATCTTCAATATAGCCAGCGGCATGACTGAGATTGGCATCAACAAAGCCGACGGGGTTGTTGATTTCATGGGCAACTCCGGCCACTAATTGCCCTAAGGTTGCCATTTTTTCACTTTGGACTAATTGGAGTTGGGCTTCTTGTAGTTCTTCGAGGGAATCCCGCAGTTGTTGAGCCCGATCGCGCTCTCGCAGTTCGGACTGCTTAAGATTTTCGTAGAGTCGGGCGTTTTCGAGGGCGATCGCCGCCTGAGCGCAGAGTAGCATCAAGACATCGAGACGATCGCGGGTAAAAGCCCCAGCGGTGAGATTATTCTCCAAATACAACAGGCCAATTAACTTCCCCTTCCCCTGAATCGGAGAACATAACAGGGACTTCGGTTGAAATTTCTGGATATATAAATCATTGACAAATGCCGATTCCGCCGTCGCATCATTGAGTACCACACTCTCATTCGTCCGGGCCACATAATGAATCGCAGAACGGGGTAAACTCTCACAGGCTTCAATAGCAATCCCGGGCCGTAACCCTTGTCCCTGGGGCCGCCGTCCCTCATTCTCCACCGACTCCTCGGCAGACTCATCATCTCCCTCATCATCGAGATCCCCCACCGTCTGGACAATCTCTAACGTCAGTTGGCCCATGCGATCGAGGATAATTGCCCCCCGTGTGGCCCCCGCGTTGGCGATGGCCAACTTCATCAACTTACCCAAAAGGCGATCGAGGACAATCTCCCCCGACAGAGAGCGGGCCGCCTTCATCACCGTCGTCACATCCAAAACCGCCGCCCGAGATCGCGTATAATCCAAACTCATATTGACCCGACTACTCAAAGCATCGGGGTGATGCTCCGCCTGCAACGCTAAGGTAGCCACCGACAGCAACGAGCCATACTCCTGGCCCAACCGCTGCACCTGATGACGCGCTCCCCAGCGTTGATAGGCCGTATAAGCCTCAGCCAAATACACCCGAGCAATTTTCGCTTTATCCCGTTTTAACCAAAACTGAGCCGCCAAGCCATTGGCCAAAGTAAGATTTTGCGGACAATGATGCTCCAGCGCCAGATCAATGGCCAAATCATACTGATCGATCGCCGCCCCATCCCGGCCCTGTAACCGCTCAATTTCCCCCTGCACCATAGCCGCCGCACAGGCGAAGTTCTCAGGACAGTCCTTCGCCCACCCGTGCAACTCCTCCGCGATGCTGTGCAACCGTTTCGGAATCGGCTCACCCACTGTCGCCAGCGCACTGGAACTCAGGGCCATCAGCAAACGGCCCAAAGCCCAGGTCAATGGACCGACTTCAGCAACCGAGATCCCCGGCGACGAAGGTCGAGTGGGATCAGCCATCACCTCTTGCAGCCGAGCCAACACCTCACGATATCGGTGTTGTCCATAGATAATCCAGGCTCGATGAATCTGGGAACAACCCCAAATCCGCCGTCGACTGGGGGCGATATCCCTCAGAGACCGTTCTCCTGAGTCCCATTCCTCGAGGATCTGACCGGATCGCAAATAACGCAGGGTTCCTTGCAGCGTCGTTAAAGCCTCCATCGCCCAATGATGCTGATATTTGCGACACCAATTGAACGCCTCCGCGATCTCCCCGAGCAAGGTATCGAGAGATTTCCCGCCATAAAACTCCAGAAAGAGCCGCTCAACCGTTATCACACCTCGCCCAAACCAATCGCCGACCGTTGTACTATTGCGATCAGCAGCATCCAAGAGCGACAGGGCCTTGGGAATGCTATAAAAACGAGGATACACCTGGCTGGCCAGTTGCCAATCGCTCCAACCTCGATAAGGATTCCCCTGACTCAGCCAAGATAACCAGGAGTCAGATCCGACTGACAGCGGTGTTGACTTCTCTGTTTCGGGGGATTGTGCTTCATCACCGTGACGGTTGAGCTGTTCGCTGACGTTGGCCCAGGCCCGAGCCAGGTCTGTTTGACCGCGATCGAGTAGGAGTCCACTGTAGGCAGCGGCGGCTAAGGCCGTTTCGGGAATGGGACCGAGGTCTTGCGATCGCAGCAACAGCCGTTGCACCAGGTCCCAGCCGCGAGGACTCTGAGGCACATAAACCCGGTAGAGGGTGAGGGTTTGTCCCAAGAGGCGATCGAGGGCTGAGGGAGCTTGACGCGGGTGATGGCGAGTTAAGTCCTCGGGGTTGATCCCGAGTTGCCAAGGTTCTCTAGCATGGTCTTTGAGAGCCTGGGGCTGGGCCGTCGTCAGGCCTAACCGCGCTAAGGTCGCCAAGGCCAACTGTTCAGCGGCATCAAACTCACCACAGAGGCTCAAGCGGGCCAGGGCCAACTGATCGAGGTCTGTCAGTAGAGCCGCTTGAGGCTGATGATTGTAGAGAATCGTCAGTAAATCTTGGCTGCGATCGAGATTTCCTTGTAGCAAGTTGGCCCGCGCTCGTTCTAAATGAAGATTAAAGGCCAATTGGGGCGTTGCGTCCCATCCCTGTTCCCCGAGGGCATCAATGCCGGCTAAACTGTAGCGAATGGCGCTGATGTAATCTCGGGTCAGTCGGGCTTGTTGGGCGGCTAATTGATTCAGTTGCGCTCGTTGGATGCGATCGCCCTCGTCGCAGATGGCGCTTTGGCCCAAGTTCCAATGATGGACAATTTCAAAAATATCATGGGGTGAAATCGAGGACTCGGGCAGATCGGCGCTCTCTGGGGTGGAGACGAGGGCGGTCATGGGAGGATGTTGAACCCGCTCTAAAAGCCGTTTGCCAATTTGCAAATGGAACTCAGCGTTATCTCGGCAGCGGTTTGAGGGGGTCTCTTCTGTGTCAACGGCCGCAAACTGGGTCATGCGGTAAGCGGCCTGTTGCACTTGTTCATGGAGAAATTGATATTGTCGCAATAACCACAGATCTTGAGATTCGCCGCGACGTTGCAGGGCCGGGTTGAGGGGGGTGGGGCCGGCTTCGGGGGATTGGGGTTGCACCAGGCCTTCGACGAGGGCGGGAATGAGGCTTTGAAACAAGTCCTCTGGGGAGGAATTCGCTAAATCGGCAATTAAGTCGAGATCAAATTCCATGCCCACCAGAGAGCCGAGATGCAAAATATATTGGGTGTCGGAGGGGAGCGTTTTGAATTGGTCGAGGAGAAATTCGAGAACGTTGTCGGTAATATCCTGAGCTTTAATGCGATCGATATCCCATTGCCAACTCATGGACTCGTCATCAAAGCGCAACAGATCTTCGCGATCGAGGGTTTTCAGGAACTCCCGCACAAAAAAGGGATTCCCGTTGGTTTTTTGGCTAATGAGAGCCGCCAGGGGCATCACCGTTTTGAGGGTATTTTGGAGGGTATCGGCGACTAGGGCGGCGATCGCTTCGAGTTCGAGACCTTGTAGGGGGATTTGTCCGAGGGGACAGCCGCGATCGCGCAGCCGTTCTTGTAGGGACAAAAGGGGACTGAGGGCGAAGCGAGAGGGGTTTCCGGGGGGACGAGACTGAGATTGGGACTGAGACTGGCGCAGGAACCGGTTTTGATGGTCTCGATAGGCGACAATCATCAAAAACGATTGGGACTGGGGATCACCGAGGAGTGTTTCGATCAGGTCTAAACTCTCGGCATCGGCCCATTGCAGGTTATCGAGAAAGACCACGAAGGGATGAGAACTGCGACAGAAGACTTGTAAGAGGCGTTGTAGGAGCGATCGCGGACAGTCGAGGCGTCCCTGATCGGGTAGCGGAGTGCTAGGGGGGGTCTTGCGTCCTAGCACCAGTTGCAGTTCCGGGATCAATTCGAGTAAGGCGGCCAGATCCGTTTCTGGGTTGGGGACCTCTGAGGCCATGGGGTTGGCGGGTGTTGAATCGTCCTCAGGAGACCGATCTGGGGCAGATTGGGGGTCCACGGCGGCTCGGATGCGATCGCGCCACTGGCCCAGAGAGGTTTCGGTTTCCGTCAGCAGTTGACGAATCAGCTCACTTAAGGCACTAATCCAGCCACTATACGCTCCTGAATAGGAGGAAGTCGGGGAGACGGTCTCGATGGGAGCCATGGCGTCTCCAGATGGCGTTGAACTCTCCCGTCGCGATCGCTGAAATTGGCCCGAGATAAAATAGCCACAATGACGGCTGAGGGGTTTATAACTTTCGGCCACTAAGGCCGTTTTGCCAACGCCCGACTCTCCCATAATAAAAATCGCCGACGTGGAGCCGAGAGAGGGCATTAAGCGATTGGGGAGGCTGCCATTTTCCGACTTGGGAACCGCGCCAATGGCCTCGAAGGCTCGATGGAGTTGTTGCAGTTCGCGATCGCGTCCGTAAATCCGTTGAGGAATGCGAAATTTATTAACGACATCGTTCTCTCCGGGAGTAATCTCCTCGATGGTTCCTGTGGCTTCGAGTTGCATCAAGCACAAGACCAAATCCGCCTGAATTCCCCAAGCACTTTGATAGCGTTCATCGGCGGTTTTGGCCAGCAGTTTGAGTAAAATCCCGGATAGGGCCGGTGGGATTTGTGGGTCAATTTCATGAGGTGGGGTCGGATTTTGCGCAATATGACAATGAACCAACTCCATGGTGTCACTGCTTTCAAAGGGTAATCGCCCCAACAACAACTCATAGAAGGTGACCCCAAGGGAGTAAAAGTCACTGCGATAGTCCAACGAACAGTTCATACGCCCGGTTTGTTCCGGGGACATATAGGGTAGGGTTCCTTCTAGGATGCTGGGATTCGGGAGAACGGTATAGGGGGGAGTGACTCGGCTAGAAATGCCAAAATCGATCAATTTGACCGAGTTTAGGTCTCGGTTGTAAAGAATGTTGGCGGGGTTGATATCTTTGTGAATGACATTCGCTCCGTGAATTTGCCCAAGAATTTCCACAATTTGGATCGCCAAGTCCAAAAATTCCGGGAGTCGTAGCCGCCGAGATGGCCGTTGAGCCAGATGCTGTTTCAGGGATTGGCCGCCAAAATCCTCTAAGACAATCGCAACGGTATTTTGATAGGTTTCGAGGGCTAACGCCCGCACCACCCCTTCGAGTTCGAGCTGTTGGCTGATGTGATATTCCTGTTGGTAGCGGGCCACTTCGGTGGGGGTGGCGCGATCGCTCTTGAGAATTTTCAGAACGACTGGCAATCCATCCCGTTCGCGCTGTCCTTGATAGACTAAGGAGTTCACGCTTTCGTAGATGGGTGAACTAAGCTGATAACCGGGAAGAAGAATGCTCAGCACAGTTGACAGTTTACCGTTGAGAGTTGACAGATTTTGAGGCTATTGGCGGGGCATCAGCCCTCAACCCTCAGGGCCGTTCTGTGGGGGTAGGATGCGTGATTAGGGACGGTCTGAGGGTGAATGGATTAGTCCTATTTTGACGCACTCTGGGGCAAGCGCGATCGCTCGACTCAAAAATACGGGAAAAAAATCCCCAACCCACCGGTTGGGGATCAAGATAAGGGTTAATCAGAGCGAATTAAGTCCATGAGATCAACCATTGAGATGACCCGTTCAACTTAAGAGCGGCTCGACTCAAACTCAGCAATATCAAGAATGGTTTTGAGGACTGAGTCAGGGTTCAAGCTAATCGAGTCAATTCCCTGTTCAACCAGGAAGCGAGCAAACTCAGGATAGTCACTGGGGGCTTGACCACAGATACCAATCTTACGATTGTTGGCTTTGGCCCGTTCGATAACCATGCGAACCATGGTTTTAACGCCTTCGTTGCGTTCATCGAAGATATGCGCCACCAAACCGGAGTCACGATCTAAACCGAGAGTCAACTGAGTCAAGTCATTGGACCCGATGGAGAAGCCATCAAAGACCTGACTGTACTCATCAGCCAGGATCACGTTGCTAGGAATCTCGCACATGACATAGACTTCCAAGCCATTTTCGCCCCGTTTCAAGCCATGTTTTTCCATTTCGGCCAGAACTTTGCGCCCTTCATCGGGGGTGCGGCAGAAGGGAATCATGGGGATGACGTTGGTGAGTCCCATTTCATCACGAACTCGTTTCAAGGCTTTGCATTCTAAGCCATAGGCAGCGGCATAGTTGGGGTCATAGTAACGAGATGCACCCCGCCAGCCAATCATCGGGTTTTCTTCTTTGGGTTCAAACTGTTGTCCGCCGAGCAAGTTCGCATATTCGTTGCTCTTGAAGTCGGACATCCGCACCACTACGGGTTTCGGGTAGAAGGCGGCGGCGATGGTGCCGATACCGTAGGCCAGTTTATCGACGAAGAACTGGGGTTTGTTGTCATATTCGGCGGTCAGGGTGGCGATTTCCCGTTTGACGGCGGCATCTTCGAGGTCGTCAAAGTGCAGCAAGGCCAGGGGGTGAGCTTTGATGTGGTTGGCGATGATGAACTCGAAGCGGGCTAAGCCAACGCCGTCACAGGGAATGGCGGAGAGGCCGAAGGCTTCTTCGGGGTTGCCCACGTTCATCAAGATTTTGGTTTGAGTGGTGGGGAGGTTGTCGAGGACGGTTTCTTCAATCTCGAAGGGGACTAAACCGGCATAGACTTTCCCTTCTTCCCCTTCACAGCAGGAGACGGTCACTTCTTCGCCGGTTTTGAGGACGCCGGTGGCGTTGCCGCAGCCGACGATCGCCGGGATGCCCATTTCTCGGGCGATAATGGCGGCGTGGCAGGTGCGTCCGCCTTGGTTGGTGACGATCGCACTGGCTTTTTTCATGATCGGTTCCCAGTCGGGATCCGTTTTGTTGGTGATGAGAACGTCACCGGCTTCAAATTCGTCGATTTGTTGCACGTCACGAATGACGCGGGCCAGACCTTGGCCGATGGCTTCGCCAACGGCTCGTCCGGTGACGCGAATGTCGCTGGTTCCTTGGAGACGATAGTGTTTGAGGACATTCCCGGATTTCTGGGATTGGACGGTTTCGGGGCGCGCTTGAACGATGAACAGTTCGCCGGTTTGGCCGTCTTTGGCCCATTCAATGTCCATGGGGGTATATTGACCCCGAACTTGGCTGTAGTGGTCTTCGATGATAGCGGCCCATTTGGCTAAGGTCAGGACTTCATCGTCGGTTACGGCGAATTTGAGGCGATCGGGTTCGGCGACGGGGACGTTTTTGGTGAGTTTACCGCCACCAACGTCGTAGATCATTTTGATCTCTTTGCTGCCGAGCCGTTTTTCTAAAATGGGGCGGAAGCCTTGTTTTAGGGTGGGTTTGAAGACAAAGTATTCGTCGGGGTTGACGGCACCTTGGACGACGTTTTCTCCTAAGCCGTAGGCGGCGGTGATCAAGGCAGCGTCTTTGAAGCCGGTTTCGGTGTCGATGGAGAACATGACCCCAGACGAGGCCAAATCGGAACGCACCATTTTTTGTACACCGACGGAGAGGGCGACGTCGAAGTGATCGAAGCCTTTAATGGTGCGATAGGAGATGGCGCGATCGGTGAAGATGGAGGCGAAGCAACGGTGACAGGCTTCGAGAACGGATTTGGCGCCGTGGACGTTGAGATAGGTTTCTTGTTGTCCGGCAAAACTGGCGTCGGGCAAGTCTTCGGCGGTGGCACTCGATCGCACGGCAACGTCGGTGTCGTAGCTATATTCTTTGCAGGCTTGACGATACTCGGGATCAAACCGTTCGCAAAATTCTGTGTCCGCGCCGTAGCGTTCGCACAGTTTGAAGTAGGCGGTGGCGATCGCGACTTCGAGTTCTTTGGGAAATGGTGTATTCAACACCAAGGCGCGGGCTTGTTTGCCGCGATCGCGCAGGTTTTTCAGGTTCTCGACATCCAGGTCGGAGAAGAGTTTACGAAGTTTAGCTTCGAGTCCCGCTTGTTTGACAAAATAGCGATAGGCATAGGCCGTTGTCGCAAAGCCAGTCGGGACGGTAACCCCTTTGGCCGACAGTTGTTGAATCATTTCTCCCAAGGAGGCGTTTTTGCCGCCAACTAGGGAAACATCAGCAATCCCAACATCTTCAAACCAAAGCACCAGGCTATCAGTCTTAGAAGATCCAGATGCAGATTGAGGAGCGCTAGTAACCATAATAATTATCCATCCCGCGTGGTTAAGCTTCACTCACTATGCTATCGACGTTTTTCTGAGAGAGTACAACTTTTTAATGATTATTTATAATTGATTTTTCTGGGCAATGATTAAGGTTTTTAAAGGGATAAAAAGATTATTAAAATATCCATTCTTTTTTGAAGCTTAGGCGTATAATAAGGGGGCTTGTTGTTTCTGCATTTTGGGTTCTCCTGCCAGGGTCAAGTCACAAGAGAGCGTATCCGGGGACATCGGCTAGAGTGATCCCCCAAAACGCCACAGCTAAGAAAAGACGGTGAAGGAATGTCCCTCACCGTCTCACTGACAAGCGTTGGTGCCGAAATGAACAGTCTCTAGTCGTCGTAGACTCGGCATTCAGCCGCATCCGGGTTGTTATCGCAGTACGTCTCGAAGGACGTTTTCTCGGGCTTGTTTTTCTTGTGAGCGGCTTCTGCCTGTAACTCTTCGACGGCATCCCAAGCGGCAGCACATTCTTTAGAATTGGCGCCACTGGTATCGCAGGCGTTGCGTGCCGCCTCGCGCTCTTGGTCAATTTGGCTTTGGATGTTGTTTTCGCTCATAATCTCGTTCGTTTGGGTAATGACCTGTTCTTAGTTCACACATCTTCTGAAGCTGAAGGGAACCTTCTCCATCAGAGGACGTGGCAACGGTTCACCTGAGACCGGGTGTTGGACGCGTCTAGGACAGCGTCAGAACGGCGTCAGATGTTTGAAATCTATCACAGAGGCGATCGCGCCATCTGTTCTGCTCGTTCGCCCCAGGTCATCGGGAGATGACCGTTCACAGACCGTTGCTTGAGCGATCTTAACAAATTGAGAGGCTCGGGGATGGATCGGTCTTTTAATAGACTCCCCTCAGCAGACCCCCCTCTCCCGTTGAACGGTCAGAGGTCTGTGACCAACGATCACGACAGGGGAGGAAAACGGGCCATCCAGTGATTGAGGGTTTCGGCAGCGGTCAAACCGCCAAGTCCATAACAGGCTCGTTTACGCCAGGGAAGAACCGGAAAATGACCCCGAGGTGCTGGCCGATCAAACGTTAACTCCTCGTAATAGAGCCAGGTTCGGCCAGAACGCCAGTGAACGCGATCGCAAAATTGACTGTAATCGCCGCCGCAGGCCCACCAAATCTCAGCTTGTGCTGACCAGCCGAAATGCCCCTCACTATAGGCGTACCACAGTTCATCGAGGGTTTGTAACTCCCCCTGAGGAAAGGCCGCAATCTCATCGCCGTCGAGCCAACCGCCTCCATTGAGTCCCGCCACCTCTAAAATCCGTTCCCAAGTCCAAGCATCGGCTTCGCGCCAATCGGATTGAGCCAGATGGAAGGCTAGGGGACCATAGGTATCATCCAACTCTAAGATTCCCGGCGAGATTCCCGGCGAAATATCCTCCCAGATTTTGGCTGAAATCTGCGTTGACTCATCTTGGCTTGAGTGCTGATATTCCAACTGAGTCAGTCGCTGTTCGATCGCCTCAAAACGTTGATTGAGGGCAAGTTCTCGCTGGACCTGTTGCCAGAGCGATCGCCCCCAATGCAGATGACTCGGCTGTTGGGCGATGGCCCATCGCGACTCAGGGGTGACATCCCAGCCACAACTGGGACAGGTGAGCCAATCAGCGGGACAATCAGTTCCACAAATGGGACAGGGAGACATGACAGGTTACCCTCGGGGATCCCCCCCGAGGCTTAGAACTCATCATCCTCAAAGGTATCAAGTCCAGAGGTATCGCGATCGCTTTTGGACCCGAGGAGATCGAGGCGATCGACCCGAATGACGGGTTTAGAGCGAGGGGCGTTGGTATTGCGGTCTTGCCAATGCTCAATCTTCAACGATCCCTTCACCCCGATGAGGCTGCCCTTGCGCACATAATTAGCGGCCACCTCAGCTCGCTTATCCCATAATTCTAAATTGAACCAATCAGGCTTATCTGTTTTGTTAGTAGGGCGATTCACTGCCAACGTCAGATTACAGACAACAGACCCTGATTCAAAATACTTCACATCAGGGTCAGCCCCGACTCGACCCACCAGATTGACGACATTGAGTGTCATGGAGAATTTATGTTGAATGATACATCAACCTAATCTTAACCCCGATTCCATATCCTGTAACCAGTAATTTCATCCCGAGGGAAAACCAAAACCGCGTATGATGAGGCGTAACATTATGGAGTGCAAGATTGAGTGCAGGCACTAGACGGAACCGGCGACCATGGTATAGAATCCACCTCGGTCAATGTACAAGTTTCCTTACTATCTCTGCTAGCACAAGCGTATTCTAAACTGGGAGGGCACAGGCGCGCGTGGCAAATTTAAGTCGCTTCTCACTCTCTAGAGACATGGGTATCGATCTAGGGACCGCAAATACCCTAGTCTATGTCTCTGGAAAAGGCATCGTCCTACAAGAACCATCGGTGGTTGCCATCGATCAAGACGATAAACTTCCCCTAGCCGTGGGGGAAGAAGCCAAGCAAATGCTCGGTCGGACGCCAGGAAACGTTGTTGCACTACGCCCCTTGCGGGATGGTGTAATTGCCGATTTCGACACCGCTGAGCTGATGCTCAAACATTTTATCCGGCAAGTTCATGGTGGCCGTACCGGACTCGTCGGACCCCGTATTGTCATTGGGATTCCCAGTGGCGTCACCGGCGTAGAACGCCGTGCGGTGATGGATGCCGCCATCCAAGCTGGGGCGCGAGATGTGCGTCTCATTGACGAGCCGATCGCGGCGGCGATCGGGGCCGGCTTACCCGTGGCTGAACCCACCGGGAACATGATTGTAGACATCGGCGGTGGCACCACTGAAGTCGCCGTACTGAGTTTGCAGGGCATCGTTCTCAGTGAGTCAGTTCGGGTCGCCGGTGATGAACTCAGCGACTCCATTACCCAATACATGAAAAAGGTGCATAACCTAGTCATTGGGGAACGGACCGCCGAAGAAATCAAAATTCAGGTGGCCTCAGCCTATCCGACCCAAGAAGACGACATCATCATGGATGTCCGAGGCTTGCACCTATTGTCTGGGTTGCCTCGTACCGTCACCATTAAGGGGCCTGAAATTCGCGAAAGTATGTCAGAACCGCTCTCGGTGATTATCGAAGCCGTTAAGCGCACCCTCGAGCGCACCCCTCCTGAACTGGCGGCCGATATTATCGATCGCGGTATCATGTTGGCCGGTGGGGGCGCCTTACTCCGAGGACTCGATACCCTAATCAGCCATGAAACCGGGATTGTCACCCATGTGGCAGCCGATCCCCTCAGTTGTGTGGTCTTAGGAACCGGGCGAGTCTTGGAGAACTTCAAACAACTCGAACGGGTGTTCCGAGGCCAATCTCGGTCTTTATAAGCTCAATCGAGGCTTAATCAAGGCTCACTCACCTTCAAACGGATAGCAGAGGAGAAAGCTATTGTACGTCTTGCGTCGTTACTGGCAACGCTATCGAACCTTGGGGCTGTTGGCGACCTTAGCCATCAGCTCCGCTTGGGGATTTCGTCAGACTGACGGGGCGATCGTATTTGAGATCTATCAGCGCTTATCCGCCCCCTTTGAGGCGGATTCAGGGCGCGAACAACAGCTCGTTAACGCCCGAGTGCTCGAACTTCAACAACGATTGCTCGAAGTCAATCAGGAGAATCTTCAGCTACGGGAGCTGTTGGATTACGAGCCACAAACCTCGCAAGAGCCAACCTTTGCCCCAGTGATTGGCCGCAGTGCCGATCGCTGGTGGCAACACATTCTTCTCGGTCGCGGCCGCACCAGCGGTCTGGCGATCGATGATATTGTCATGGCCCCCGGCGGTATTGTGGGGCGAGTGGTGAGTATTACCGATGAAACCAGTCGAGTCTTGCTCATCAGTGATGCGAGTAGTTCCCTCGGGGTCACCGTTGGTCGTTCTCGGGAGATGGGCCTATTGCGGGGAAAAGGCTCCAACCGAGCTGTGGTTGAATTTTTCGAGAAGCTGCCGGATGTCAAAGAGGGCGACGCCATTCTCTCATCTCGCTACAGTCAGCGCTTTACCTCAGGTCTCCCCCTAGGCACTGTGGTTGCCGTTAACTTAAATGCTAGTCCGGCCCCCCAAGCGGAAATTGAACTTTCTGCCCCCCTGAGTTCTCTCGAATGGGTGATGGTGTATCCGAAACCCTCCGTACCCCTTCCGAGTGAATCTGCCGAGCCAATTGACCCCCTCGGAGAGACGCTTCAACTCGATTAAGTCCTGCCTCTATGCAGCCAAACCTACGCCCGGTTCGTGCCACGGGATTAACACCAACCCCCCCAGTGGGTTGGCAAGCGCTCCGACAGCGGCTGTTGTCTTGGACGCTGACGGTTCTATCCGTCCTTCCCTGTTTGCTCTTGCTTCCGGCCCGTTGGCCGGGTATGGAACTGCTGGGGATTGCCCCCAACTGGTTATTGGTTTGGGTGGTGGCTTGGAGTATTAAACGCTCGGTTTGGGAAGGTGCTGTGGCCGGTGTCACCCTCGGACTGTTGCAAGATGGCATGAGTGCAGCGGTGCCGACCCATGCCATTAGTTTGGGGATTGTGGGATTGCTGACCTCTCGTTTACAGCGCGAACGGGTCGTTCAGGATGATATTATCTCGGTTTTATTGATCGTCTTCGCGATGACGGTGGTGGGCGAGACGGTTCGGGCGCTTCAGTTTAGTCTCTATGCTTGGCGTTTACCGGCATCGGCGGTCTTTTGGGACTTTGATGAGATTTGGCGCTATTACCAACAGGTGGCGCTAGGGTCGGCGGTGTTAAATAGTTTATGGTCGCCGGTGGTTTACTATCCTCTGAATTTGCTCTGGGAACGTCGGTTTAGGTAGGCAACAGGCAACAGGCAACAGGCGTACCTTTGTGGTTTCTCTGTGATGATTCGATCGCCCTGGGATGGTTCGTCGCTTGTGGTGGTTTGTTGGCAGAAATTGGCAGAAATGCGATCGCGGACGGTGCGCTTAGTCCAGCAATTAGGGACAATGGGAGAGGAGAACGCTTACTCGGCAACTGTCATGCTCAAATATGCTTATTTCCCTGGCTGTGTGGCTCAGGGCGCCTGTCGTGAACTGTATGATTCGACGGCAGCGTTAACGCAAGCTCTCGATATTGAACTCATTGAACTGAAACGAGCTGCCTGTTGCGGTTCAGGAACTTTCAAGGAAGAATCGGCTCTCCTCGAAGATACGGTCAATGCTCGCAACATTGCTCTGGCCGAAGAACTCAACCTGCCCTTACTCACCCATTGCAGCACCTGTCAGGGGGTCATCGGGCGGGTGGATGAACGCTTAAAAGCCGCTCAGAGCGATCGCCCCGAGTATGTCGAGCAAATCAATGATCTCCTCAGTCACGACCACTGTTCCCCCTACCGGGGTGCAACCGAGGTCAAACATCTACTGTGGGCCTTGGTGGGGGATTATGGCCTAGAGGAACTGCAACAACGCGTCACTCGTCAACTCAGGGGTCTCAAATGTGCCGCCTTCTACGGCTGCTATATTCTCCGCGCCCAGAGTCATCTTCCCTATGATGACCCTCATAACCCTCAGTCGATGGAAAACGTCTTTCGCACCGTCGGCGCCACCCCAGTTGAGTATGGCGGACGCACCCAATGCTGTGGTTGGCCCCTGTCGAGTTACGCCACAGAACAGTCCTTTCAGATGGCCGGAACTCATCTGCAAGCGGCACTTGACGCGGGGGCAGATTGTATGGTAACGCCTTGCCCCCTTTGTCATCTAAATCTCGACTCCCGGCAACCGGATGTCGAAACCGTCATGGGCCGGAAACTTGGCTTGCCGGTCTTACATTTACCCCAACTCGTGGCCCTGGCCCTAGGCCTTGATCCCAAGATCTTAGGTCTCGATCGCCACATGGTATCCACAAGCCCAGTTTTGGCAAAATTGGGGCTTTAATCCCCCCAAGAGCCTATGGGCTAAGGGCTGTAACCGTTTCTCTGTGGACTTCCGAAATGTCAACTTTGTTAAAGTTTTGCTGCATTTTGTCATCGTAGCCCGAGTGACACGATAGACTAGCCCATAATCCAAAGGTCGCTGATTGACAGAATATCTAATTTTGCCAATCCGACAATAATCAAAAACCAGTCGCAGAGCATTCGTTTGGAGTAATCTTCAATGTCTCATTCGGTAAAAATCTATGACACCTGCATCGGATGCACTCAATGCGTCCGTGCTTGTCCCTTAGACGTGTTGGAAATGGTGCCTTGGGATGGCTGTAAAGCCGGCCAAATTGCCACCTCTCCCCGTACGGAAGACTGCATCGGCTGCAAACGTTGCGAAACGGCTTGCCCGACTGACTTCTTGAGCGTCCGAGTCTATCTTGGTGCGGAAACCACCCGCAGCATGGGTCTGGCTTACTAATTCACGGACTTGGGAGTATCCCTTAAACTCCGGTTTATACGGATGTCCCGTTGGTCTTGACAGGGGTGCGATCGCACCCCTTTTTTGCGGCCCGACTCCCGGCTGTGATCTCCCCTCTCAACCCGACGATCCGGACACAGAGGCCCACAACCTGTCAAAAGGCCTCAAGTTTTGCTAAGTTCATAAGCCAGGTGTGGTTTGTCAACGGGTTCGTTAGGAGTGAACAACTAATGTGTGGAATTGTCGGCTATATCGGAATGCAGCCCGCCAGCGAGATTTTACTGGCCGGCCTCGAAAAACTTGAATATCGCGGTTATGACTCAGCCGGAATCGCGACGGTGAATGACAACACCATTCACTGTGTGCGGGCCAAGGGCAAACTCCACAACCTGCGTAGCAAACTTCAGGGAAACGACAACCCAGCTCAAATCGGCATCGGTCATACCCGTTGGGCCACCCACGGGAAACCTGAGGAATACAACGCCCACCCTCACATGGATGTCTCGGGCCGGATTGCCGTGGTCCAAAATGGCATTATCGAAAATTACCGGGAACTGCGGGCGGATTTACAAGCCAAAGGCCATCTGTTTAAATCAGACACCGATACGGAGGTGATCCCCCATCTGATTGCAGAATGCCTTAAGGTTCCGAGTTCTGCGGCTCCGGCGACGGTGACCTCGTCAATCTTTCTCGAAGCGGTGCGTCAAGCGGTCAACAGCCTAGAAGGGGCCTTTGCCATCGCTGTCATTCATGCCGACTATCCCGACGAACTCATTGTGGCCCGCCAACAGGCTCCCCTCTCGATTGGGTTTGGCCAAGGGGAATTTTTCTGCGCCTCGGACACTCCCGCCCTCATTCCCCATACTCGGGCGGTTTTAACCTTAGACAATGGGGAAATGGGCAAACTGACCCCTCTGGGGGTTGAACTATATAACTTCGAGGGCGATCGCCTCAAGAAAAGCCCCCGCACCCTCACCTGGAACCCCATCGTGGTGGAAAAACAGGGGTTCAAGCATTTCATGCTCAAGGAAATCTACGAGCAGCCTGGGGTGGTACGCGTCTGTCTCGAAGCCTATACCGATAGCACCTGGGAAGCGGGCCAACCCAACCCACCTGTCCACTTAGATCTCAACCCCAGTCTCTACGAGGGCCTGGACCATATCCAAATTCTCGCCTGCGGTACCAGTTGGCACGCGGGCCTGGTGGGGAAATATCTCCTCGAACAGTTGGCGGGGATTCCGACGATGGTTCAATATGCCTCGGAATTTCGTTATGCGCCGGCGCCGTTAATGGCCAATACACTCGTGATTGGCGTGACGCAATCGGGGGAAACGGCGGATACGTTGGCGGCCTTGGCGATGGAACAGGAACGACGCGAGAATTTAGAGGCAAAATTCAGTCCCCGTCTGCTGGGAATTACCAATCGCCCGGAATCCTCTCTGGGAAATTTGGTGGAGAACATTATTGATACCCATGCCGGGATTGAAATTGGCGTGGCTGCGACCAAAACCTTTGTGGCTCAGGTGATGGCCTTTTATGCCCTGGCTATCGATTTGAGCTACCGTCGCGGGACGCTCTCGGAATCGCGCCTTGAGGAGATTCTCACGGGGTTGCGACAACTTCCTGGGGAGATTGAGTCAGTGTTGGAAAGTCAGGAACGCTATATCGAAGAGTTGGCCCATGAGTTTGGGGAAACGCAGGATTTTATTTTCCTCGGCCGGGGCATTAATTTCCCGATTGCTCTCGAAGGTGCGTTGAAACTCAAGGAAATTAGCTATATTCACGCTGAAGGCTATCCCGCCGGGGAGATGAAACATGGCCCGATCGCGTTGTTGGATGCTAAGGTGCCGGTGGTGGCGATCGCCATGCCGGGATCGGTTTACGATAAAGTTCTCTCCAATGCTCAAGAGGCTAAAGCCCGGGATGCGCGTCTGATTGGGGTGACTCCTATGGATGATAAGGAAGCCGAAGAAACCTTTGATAATCTGTTGCCGGTTCCGGTGGTTGAGGAACTGCTCTCGCCCATTTTGGCGGTGATTCCGTTGCAATTGTTGGCCTACCACATCGCCGCTCGGCGTGGCTTGGATGTGGATCAACCTCGCAATTTGGCCAAGTCGGTCACGGTCGAGTAGTGGCGCTTGAGCGGGCTTGGGCTTGTTGATGCTGGATCTAACGGCCCTCACTCGAACCGATGACTAAGGAGACGCGATCGCCGCCAATCCCTTTTAGGGCGCTTAGGGTTTCGATGACGGTTTCATAGGGAACATCCCCCGAGACTTGCAGATAAACCTGACGATGGGGAGACTGGTGCAAATAACTGGGCAATTGTTCGAGCAGTTGGGCCGTCTCGATGGGGCGATTGTTGGCGGAGAGTTCTCCTCCCTCTTCTAAGACGACTTGGAGAACTTCTGGCGCTTCGGGAGGGGTTGCGTCTGCTTCGGCGGGTTCGATATCCAACATTTGAGCGTCTTGAGGTAAACGAACCATCAGATGTTGTCCCTCTTCGGCTAGGTTGGCGGCTACGGCCACAAAAAAGGCTAATACCACCAACATCACGTTGAGCATGGGGGTGATTTCTAGTTCGGGTAACTCGTTGCGGGAGGTTTGTTGTTTGAATCTCATGATTTTACTCGGATTCTTGTAGCACTAAGAGGACGCGATCGCCCCCAATCTCAACCATTTGGCTTAACACCTGATCCACTTGAGGATAATTTAACTGCCCATGGGCGTTTAACCTCACTTCTCCGTCAGGATGGGTCTCTAAAAATTGGGCGATCGCCTGCAAAAACTCTTCTTCTTCCACCACAGTCGTCTCGATTAACAACTCTCCATTTCGATTTAATCCAGCTTCAAAGGTCGGTGGTAAATTATTAACATCGTTGGCGGGTTCCTCTGGCTGTGACGGGCTTCTGGATACCTCAGGCAGCTCTAAATCTTCAATCACTTGCCCCGTTAATGACATGGCTAAAATTACAAAAAAAGTTAATACCGACATCAAAACATCAATCATCGGGACTAAGTTAACGGTTGGAATTCTCGATGGTCTTTCCCTATTTTTCATAGCTCAAACATCCGGTTATTATAAAAAAACCAATAAACTGTTAATCCCCAAAAAAGTCCCTTCAAACCAATTGAAAAATCCTAGTCTTCAACCCTCATTTTTTTTGCCGCTGGTAATAAATTGGCAACGGGATGATAGGGTTCATACCACATCTCACGATAAATCAGTTCTAACTCACTACCGACCTGCGCGAAATAATCCATCTGTTGCGATTGTAAGCTGACCAAAATCCGGAATACCAGGAGGGCAAAAATCGCCACCATCATCCCCGCTGCGGTGGTGGTTAGGGCCTCGCCAATCCCTGAGGCGGCCTGGGTGGCTTCAGCACTGGAGCCTCCGCCCCCAACGTTGAGATTGTTAAAGGTCCGAATTAAGCCGGTGACGGTTCCCAATAAGCCCAGAAGGGGAGCCAGGGCGATAATGGTTTCTAGGAGTTTGTCCCCTCGTCGCATTCGCGCAAACTCTTTATCCGCCGTGGCTTCCATGGCCAGCCGGAAGGTTTCGGGACTTGGCCGGCGCAGTTTGAGTGGGGCCAGGAGAAAGCGCCCAATGGCTAAATGTCGGGCATATTCGGCAATATCCCGAGCCTTGGCTAAATCCTCCGCCGCTGCATCGAGAACCTCTCGTACAATCCGATCTTCTTGAGTTAGCAGTCGCATCCAAAACCAACCTCGTTCGAGGGCGGTGGTGAGGGTGAGAATCGACAACAGCAACAAAGGGACCATGACTGGCCCCCCCTTGAGAAGTTCATCGAAGAGTCTCGGGGTTTCAGTCAGCAACAGGGGCGATCGCAGCATAGCCAGGGAAAAGAGGGATAACTTATAAATAGTAATCCCTTGCAATTATCCGAGACAAGTGCTTCAATACTCTTTAGCTTGTTGCAGGTAATTATCAATAACAGGCACAAGTCCGGGTTGACCTCATTCACGGCTGACTCGGGCTGATAGAATAATAGTCAGAACAAAAAGGACGCTTTTGTTTACCTAAACTTGGCAAATAAAGCAACTTCAACTTTTTGTTTGTCCTGAATCAACTGTCTATTATTTACTATTCATGACCCATCGTCCATTGCCATAGATCTCGATGACAACTAGAATTTCCAGGCGCAACTTTTTTGTCGGAGGAACCGCCCTCACGGCCCTAGTGGTGGCAAATTTGCCTCGACGCGCTTCAGCCCAGTCTCGTAGCATCAATCTCTATTCCTCGCGACATTACGACACCGATGATATTCTCTACGATGCGTTCGGTGAGGTGAACCTCATTGAAGCCGGTGCCGAAGAACTCATTGAGCGGATTCAGAGTGAGGGAGTCAATAGCCCTGCCGATGTTCTGTTAACAGTGGATGCCGGTCGGTTATGGCGTGCTGAACAAGCCGGACTCTTCCAACCTGTTCGCAGTGCTAGGCTTGATGAGCGTATTCCTGAAAGCCTGCGCCACCCCAATGGCTTATGGTATGGCTTCACCCAACGGGCGCGGGTGCTGTATTACAGTCGCGATCGCGTGAATCCGGCGGATTTGTCCACCTATGAGGCCTTGGCAGACCCGCAATGGCGCGGTAAGATCCTCATTCGCAGCTCCAGTAACATCTATAACCTGTCTTTGGTCGCCTCCCGTATTGCCATCCATGGACAGTCCGAAACCCGTCGCTGGTTAGAAGGTTTGGTCAGTAACTTTGCCCGGGAACCCGAAAGCAATGATACGGGGCAAATTCGCGCCGTTGCGGCTGGGGTGGGAGATGTGGCGATCGCCAACAGCTATTACTACATCCGTCTGCAAAAATCCGATGACCCCGCCGATCAGGAAGTGGTCGAAAAAGTGGGTTTGTTCTTCCCCAACACTGGACCTGGAGAACGGGGAACCCATGTCAATATCAGTGGTGGAGGGGTGTTACAAAATGCTCCCAATCGCGAGGCGGCGATCGCCTTCCTTGAACATCTAGCTGCCGACGAATCTCAGCGTTATTTCGCTGAAGGAAATAACGAGTATCCAGCGATTTCAGGAGTTCCCATCGATCCAGTTCTCGCCAGTCATGGGCAACTGCAAGCCGACTCCCTGAATGTCGCTGAGTTGGGACGCTACCAACCCGATGCAGCTCGTCTGATGGATGAAGTCGGCTGGCGGTAATGCAAATGAGGTTGAATAATGGCTTCCGTGACGCTTCTGCTTATTGCATATAACTTGCATATAAGTGTCCGGACGCGATATCGTTTTGGATGGGTTCAACGCCGTACTCTTTAAAACCTGAGTACGGTGTTTTTGTGGTCAGCCTATCTCCTTGCCCTTTGATTAACTCCATGTGGTATCCCTCCTGGCATCAGCTCAAATTTCCCCTGGCTTTTGTCTGTGCAACGGCGATTCATGGGGGGCTTTTATGGTTACCGATGCCCCAAGCTGCCGTTGAGTTAGACCCGATCGCCCCAACTCTGGACTCCGGCGAGTCTCCTGAAGAGGCGATCGCCACAGTTCCCCTAGCGGCATTAACCCCAGCTACTCCCGACCCCACACCCGACCCCACACCCGACCCCACACCAGAATCCACAGCGCAGGCTCCCGTAAACCCGACACCTGTCTCACAACGGCAGGCCACACCGCCACCTCAACCCCAACCTCAACCCACACCTAACTCGGAGGTTAAAACCCCTGAACCAGACCCCACTCCCGAACCCACTCCCGATTGGGAGGCTAAAACCATTGAGCCAGACCCCACTCCTGAACCCACTCCCGATTGGGAGGCTAAAACCATTGAGCCAGACCCCACTCCTGAACCCACTCCCGAACCCACTCCCGAACCTAGACCTGAACTTCTCGCTGGGATTCCCCACCTGGAAGGGGCTGAGGCAGGATGTCATGGCTCGTTAGATTGCCATTTTCTCGAAGGCGCAACAGTGCGGGCGGTCACCCAAGACTTACAAGCCAGTTTGGAAGCCCAAGGTTTTCAGTGGCGTCTGAGTTATCGAGATACGGGGTTGCGGGTGTATGAGATCTCTCGGGAGGATCAGCCGCCCCAATTTCTCCATATCGCGAGTGATAATGCAGGACGAGATACGTTTTATGTTCTGGCTCGGCAACAGCAAACATTAGAGGAACTTCGATCGCCATGACTTACACGAAACCCCTCCTGGGACTCCTACTCCTGAGTACCTTGAGCCTCGTCAGTTGTAATCCAGCCACTGAGGAGGTTGACCCGTTGCTGCGCTTGCAGGAGACGGGGGAATGCCTAGAGTGCAATCTTGCCGGAGCGGACTTGCGGGAGTTGGATCTCGAAAATGCCCGCCTGAACCGCTCCGATTTATCGGGGGCGAATTTGTCGGGAATGAATTTGCGGCGGGTCTTATTGGACCGGGCCGATTTGAGGGGAGCCAATCTCAGCGGCTCGGATTTGACAGAAGCGGCGTTGACGGAGGCGAATTTGGCTGGGGCGGATTTGAGTGAGGCGAACTTAGAGCGGGTTTTTCTGCGTAATGCTGATTTAAGCGGCGCTAGCTTAAGGGGGGCGAATCTAACTCAGGCCAATCTAACGGCGGCAGATGTGACGGATGCAGATTTAGAAGGAGTCCAGTTTGAGGAGACGGTGATGCCTGATGGCGATCGCCGTTAGTCGCTGGCTTGTACCTGTTGGCCGAGGCGTGGTTCAGTTCCGGCCAAGAGGCGATCGATGTTGGCGCGGTGGCGGATGAGGACGTAGGCCGTGGCGGCGATGGCAAATAGACAAAAGGGGAGGGGTTGGTGAGTGCCGATCATCAAGACCGAGATGGCGATCGCTGAGAGCATGGAACTGAGCGAAACGATGCGCGAGAGGGTAATGATGCTCACGAAAATGCCCAAAGTTGCCAAGCCAACGGGCCAGGACAGCGCCAGCAAGACCCCTAAACTTGAGGCCACGGCTTTGCCCCCATTGGCTAACTTGGCATCCCGTCCGGGACCGAAGATCAGCCAGAGAGAGTTGGAATGGCCCAACAGTGCCGCGAGTCCGGCCAGGGTCATCATCCAGGGTTTCCAGATGTTGAGGTCGATTCCCGCTGGCACAATTTGATACAAATCTCCGAGGTAATAGGCGATTCGTACGAGGCTAATGGCGGCGATCGCCTTGCAGACATCAGCGCATAACACAAATAGCCCCGCGCCTTTCCCGACGACGCGCAACACATTCGTCGCCCCGGTTGAGCCGGAGCCATAATGACGAATATCGATGTTTTTAAGATGATAGGTGACCCAATACCCCGTGGGGATTGAGCCAAACAGATATGCCGCGATAAGCAGCAAGGTATTGAATCCCACCTCAACAGCCATAGGTGACAGTCCGCGCTTGATGTCTGAGCCAGTGTCTTTGGTATCTATGGTATCAGAAACGGGGATCCGCGACGGGGTCTGACCAGGGAATTTTAGGGGGAGTCGTGGTCGGCGATAATGGTCTTGATCTGCTGCACGAAGCCGACATGATCGAGAATCGGTTTGGCGATGTAGCCATCAGCGCCACTGGCTTTGAGGAAGGCTTCGCGATCGCCGACCATGGCGTTGGCGGTCACAAGGATCACGGGAAGTTTGGCGGTTTCGGGATCGGCTTTCAGCAGTTGGGTGATGCGGATTCCATCGACGGACTCTCCCTGGTAATGGCTATTTTTGAGGGAAACATCCATCAAAACCACGGCAACTTGTCCCGAACGGACGATTTCGAGAACTTCCTCGACGTTTTCACTGTGGATTGAGTCGAGTCCTCCTCGTCGCTTGAGAACTTTCTGAAACACCATCCAATTGATGGGATCGTCTTCTACGACCAAAATAGTTGTCATGGCGTTGTCCTTCTGTAAAGATATGCCCCTGTATCTCTCAGGTATTCCTCGGGGGGGTGGGGGAATCCGGATGGCTCAAGCTTGAGAATTGTTGCGGGGTTCTGTGAGTTGGGTTGAACGGGCGGGTGGGTGAGATGATTCTGGACGGCCTGGGTGGACGGCCTGGGAGGGGCGATCGCAATTACCACTTCGGTGTGATGAATATCACAGCCAGACCCGACGGCGATCGCCAAGCTTATAGGAAAAATCAGCCACATTGTGACTGTAGCCGTCTATAGCGATCTATGTTGACTCCGATCACGCCATCAGCCACAACACTCAGCGAGTTGGCGGCTCAGGTTTGGAACTCTGGCAAAATTTCCAGCCAAGACCGTCAGTTTTTACGTTCACTGTTTACCGATAATCTCCCCTCCGAAGAGGAGATTGCTGCGGTTGACCGCTTACTTCATGCCATTCGTCGAGGCTGGATTCAAATGCTAGAGTGAGGTCCGCTCGACTCGAAACACCCACTGCGAATACACCCCAATTAAGCCAAACTACAAATTTAAGTCAAAACACGGGGAAGAGCTTGGGCTTGTCTGGCTTCAGCTCGCTTTTGTGCGGCTAACAGATAGCGTTTCCAGAATACCCGCACGGTACTGGGGTTAATTCCCACCAATTGCGCTAGTAGCTCATGGGGAATACCGCGCATTTCTCGATAGGAGAGCCATTGGGAGAGGTGGCGCAAAATCAAGAAGGCTCGTCGGAAGGATGAAGGGTCATTGAGAATTTCTTGAATCTCGGAAATACTCCCCATGCGTTTTTGTAGGGCCTGCGATCGCTCCTGCTGGCTGTTGGGCGCATAAAAACGCACCTTTCCCGCCACATGGATGCGGCGACAGTCAATGTCATAACAGCCCCCCACAAGCGCTCCCGGTGGAATCCAGTCACAGTAGAAGCCCTTTTGTAAAATCAGACCCCCTTTTGAGTCTTCCGTCAGCGCCAAGATCTGACCACTTTTAAGAAGCGAAAGCGGTAGACTGACGGATAAGGCCCGTGTGGGTTGGTTATCAATTTGAGGAGCGTCCTGTGACATCCCAATATACCTGGGTTGGAATAGATCTACCTCCGTTTTACCTGATCATGAGAAAAATGGCTACATCATCAGGGTCTGTCAACCGTAAATCCACTTAAATTTTAAGATCTGGCGGTCGTTCAATCGTCCGGACGAAGTTAGAGGTGACCTTCAATCAAGACCTTCGGGAATCGTACGGGTAATCATGATTTGAGTCAATGACATTTTTAAAGATTTCGTGAAGTTGAGCCGGAAAACAAGCGTCACCCCAAACAGAGGTCTTCGACGACACGGATGCGGCCTCGGAGAACCGCCCGTAACAAACGGTCGATGGAACGCCGTTCCATATCATCAAGGCTGTCATCGAGGGTTGCGGCCAGCAGGCCATAGCGATCCGCGAGCGTCAGATGACCCTGTTCCGCCGCTGAGGCGAGCATCGCGGGAATTGCGCCTGGGAGGAGTTGCAGTGAGGGTAACATGGTGATTTGGGGAGGGGTGTCCTTAACTATCTCTAGTATTGACGAACTTTCTGAGTTTTGCGGTGACCAATCCCGCCTCTCAATAGCGATCGCAAACACGGCTGACGATGATATATCTTACCTAAACTTGTGATTAATATCACAACCGTTCAACCTGGTCACTGAACGCTTATCCAATCCCCATCTAAATCACACCGAATGAGGTAGCAAGAGATCTCGCTGCGATTCATTAATTCGTCCAGCATCATAGAGACTTTGGGCGATTTCCGACAGGGTTAACACCGAGTGAGCCTGATACCCTTCCTGTTTGAGTCGTGTTTTAACTCCCTTTTCATGGTCAATTAAAACCACAATATCATTCACCTTTAAACCCGCCGATTCAAGTTTTTTTGCCCCTTCAATTGCACTGGCTCCACTAATCAAAATATCATCAACCACCACGACCGTTTCACCAAGATTAAACTGACCTTCAATTAAACGACGGGTTCCGTGGGCTTTCACTTCCTTACGGGGGAAAATCATGGGGTGATGTAATCGTAACGAGAGTCCTGTTGCAGTGGGTAACGAACCGTAAGGAATCCCGGCAATCCGGTCAAAAACAAGATTATCTAAGATTTGCGCGTAGGCATTGAGAACCTGATGAAAGACTTGAGGATTGGAAATGATTTTGCGTAAATCGATGTAGTAGTCGAATTCAGCCCCCGAAGCTTGAACATAATGGCCAAAGAGAATGCACTCGAGGTCAAACAGTTGCAGAATCAAGTCTCGGTGAGGATGGGGGGGACTCGACGGGGGGGCTGTCCACAGTTGGCAACTCGCGGCGCTTTGGCTGATCGGATCACGCACGGCCCTGATGCTGCGGTTCAACGATTGCAGTTGCTCGGGGAGATGGGCCGCTCGTAGCCAGTCTTGGGGAACGGGTAGTAATAAACCGTGACCCGTGGCATCTAAGCCGGCCTGTAGAAATTCCTCTAGGTGCTGAGGATCTCCCCAAATACTGCGGGCGAACAGCAGCCGTTCAGGGGCGAGCGATCGCACGTTGGCCAAAGCGTCGGGAGCCGAGGTTCCCACTTCAAAGCCAAGCTGTTCTGGGGGACCCCAGGTTCGCGCTTCTTGGACGAGATGTTGATAAAAGGGGGGTTGGCTCGGGGGATATTCTTGAATGACTCGGGCGGCGGGATTGGAGGTGCGACAGACGATGAAACAGGCTTTGTCACCGTAGAGGAGAAACGGGGCGATCGCATCCTGGCCCGCTAAAGGAGACAGGGTAACAGCATCGACTCCCCAGTGTTGGAAGATCGTTTCGGCTAAGGGGCTGGCGGTATTGAGATCGCTGTGTTTGGCATCGAGAATAATGGGAAGATGAGGGGGAATCGCCTCTAAGACCTCCATCAATAGCTCGAATCCGGGAGCGCCGAGAGCCTGATAAAAGCCTAAACTCGGTTTATAGGCACAAACCTGGTCTGCCGTCTGTTGGATAATGGTTCGTAACCAGTGGGAAAGGGCCTCGATGGAGTCCGGTTGACGGGAGCGATCGCCCCCGGGCATCATTTCCGGATTCGGATCGATGCCAACCACAAGGAGACTGTTGTTTTGGGCAATCGCACTGTTAAGTTTGTCAAAAAATCCAGTCATAGTGAGTGGGTCAGAGTCGGTTGGCGTTGGCGGGGAAGAACAGGGATAGATGGTAGCGAGAAACGTGATTAGCTTAGGCGATCGCCTGCGACACCAGTTAGAGGCGGCCATCGCCCCGAGAGACTGTCCGGCCACAATTCCCCTTAAAGGAACTCATGGGGGACTTCCGGTGGGGTATCGTTGTGCGATCGCCCTCAAACTTGATCCCCGCCAGGGATTGGCCATCGCCGAAGACTTAGCTGGTTCGTTGGATGCCTCAGATTATACGGTGTCCGTTACGCCACCGGGGTTGCTTGATATCTCAATTCGTGATCGGCTTCTGGCCGACTGGCTTCAAGTTTGGGCCGATGGAACCGTTCGCCAGAGAACCTCTCGCGGCGATCGCCTCGGGACTACAGATCCCGTTGAGATTCCCTTTGTGGTGCAATACGCTCACGCCCGCTGTCAGTCTTTGTTACGGCTTGGGGAACGAGAAGGCTGGATTCGCTTAAACCCAGCCGGTATCGTTGAACCTCGTCCTCTACCCTGGTTAGAGGAATCGGGACGGTTGAATATCACCCATCCGGCTGAGGCTCGACTGATTGCCCATTGTGTCACCGTGGCCGATGCGATCGCCCTAACCCCCAACCCCGATAGTCTTAAATTACTGATGGGGCTTAGCGGCGCGTTTGAGGCATTTTATCGAGATTGTCCCCCCGCTGACCATTCCCGGCTTCGTTTGGGGTTACTATCGGTGACGGGGACATTGCTGTATTGGTTGCTCGAAGTGGGATTAGGCGTCGAGGCGATCGCTCAAATGTGACAGAGTTTTGAAATTGGCGTAAAAAAAGGATGACAAATTTGAAATCCTCGGTTATAGTTACGAGTGTGTGAGGAGCGAACCAGTAAGAGCACCGAGACGAAACACGGCCAGTCGTCGGTGCTCTTTCTGATCTCAGAATTTTTTAAGACACCCCACCGATCGCACCAGGGACAAATGCCGGTGCGTTCAAGCCAGGGTTCACGGGGCTTCTTCGACGCGGAACTATCCCTCATTCGAGCTGTTCGAGCCACTCCTGTGTCTCTTCAAGCATCTCGGGCGAGACGTTTTCGTGGTCGTTTAGCCATTCGATCGCCTCAACCGGTCCCTCATCGAGCCATCGCATCACCACACCCCAGAACATCGCCTCCTCATTGGTGGGGTTAACACGAACCATCGCATCAATGCGTCGCCAAAGCCGCTGGGTATTGGATGAGAGCATTGATATCACCTCAGAGCGTTCCTCAGCACTGAGACTCGTTAACAGGGTTTTCGACTCACCCCAGCGGCCATCTAACAATGCCGCTAGCAGGGTTTGACTGGGGCTGGCCCAAGCGGCGTCGGCTTGAGCGGAGAGGATTTCAGCATGAAAGGCGATGTTGTCGAGTTGGGCTTGAGCGTCTTGAGTCCACTGGCTACCCCGTCCTCGTTTAAGAGAGCGTAGGATTGACGCGGCCTCAGACCAGAGTCCGTTGCGGGCTAACAGGAGGGCATTTTGATAAGTGCGACTGTCTAGGGCGGGTTCACTTAATGAGAGTGGCACTAACTGAACGGGATTGGGTAAAAAACTCCGCGATCGCAATTGATAGACGGCAAAATCTGGCTCTAAGCCTACGGTGCGATTGACGACAAACTCAGGCCCTCCAGCCCCGGTGAATTCTTGCCATTGAGGCAACTGTCCCGGTGGAGAGGTCCATTCCAACATCAAACTGAGACTGTAGCGACTGGGGTTATAGTGATACACCTGACCATAACTTAAGCCCATCTCGCCGGTGTCTTGTTCTCCAATCAGGTTAAACCAGAGGCCATCCTCAGGAGCATTCTCCGTCAGGGGTTGCAGGTGAGTCAGCGGTAGGGGACGAGTTGAGCCGGGGGACAGGGATTTGGCGTTAACGAGGGGAGCGATGGCGTAAGACTCCGCCGGCCCCGTGACGGAAATCTCGGCCGTCAGATAAAACAACGATGAGGAGTCACGATTCCAGGCTGGGGACACCCGTTGATAGATCTGTAGGGCAACAATCTCAAAACATTGAGTTCCACAGGGTTCAGGACGCTTTTGCAGCACCGGAAGCAAGATATCCGGCTCGACACTGGCTCCGGGAATTTCAATGGGTTCTGCGGGAGTATAGCCACTTTCTTCGAGGCGATCGCGGATCTCGGTTAGATTTTCTGGGCTATTGGACGATTGGAAGGCTAACTGAGTCCAATCTGGGAGATTATCCGAGAGCCAACGAGCTGAATCCGGCTCCACAATCAGTTTGGCTCCCAGCCACACGCCTCCAGTAATGGTCGCAAACGCTCCCACCCATACCCCTGCCAAACTCATTTGCACAAGGATATCTTTCCAGGGAAACCAAGACTTACGACGCGGTAGAGGTTGTCTCATAAGAAAGGCAAGAGGCAAGAGGGGGGAAAGAGGGAACAGGGAACAGGGAACAGGGAACAGGGAACAGGGGAATCTCTATTACTCTCAACGATCAAGGCTGAAGCGTCAACTCTGTTGCCTTCAATATTGATGTAATAGACATATTAGAATTTACATAAAAATAATTATAAGTGTTTTTGTATTGTAGTTTTAGGTTTTGTTGTTGTCCTGGTTTGTTTGGCAACTAATACCTAGAATTGGATCAAAAAAGGGGCGATCGCGCGATCGCCCCCTGGTCGTCAAACCACCCGTTAGGCAAGCCAACGAGTCGCCTAAACCGAACCTCCAGCCGCTTGAAACCGCGCCCGCGCCCGTTTTAGAGCTTGTTTGGCCTGAATCTGCTCCTGTTTGGGGCCATCAGCCGCTTTCGCCACTCGTTCCTTAGCTTCCTCATAGGCCGTACGAGAGGTCTCCAAATCAATATCAGCCCCTCGCTCAGCCCCATTCACCAAGATAGTGACTAAATCATTATCCACCTCAGCAAAGCCACCCATCAAAGCAATGGGAACCCACTCTTTACCCGGACGAACCCGCATGACACCCGTATCCAGGGCGCTTAACAGAGGGGCGTGACCTCCCAAAATACCTAATTGTCCCGTGGTACTCGGCAAAATCACCTCATCGGCCTCAGCTTCCCAGACCGTCTTGTCTGGAGCAATGACACGAACTTGTAAACTCATAATCCTTTAATCGTTTCTGACAGTGAATCAAGGGGTAGCCCCAAAGAACTACCCCACAACAGTCTTAGACCGGCAAATCCTAGGATTCAGCCTTCATTTTCTCAGCCTTAGCTTTCGCTTCGTTGATATCACCGACCAAGTAGAACGCTTGCTCAGGCAGATCATCGAGTTCACCGTTGAGGATCATTTGGAACCCTTTAATGGTGTCTTCGAGTTTGACATATTTACCAGGCGCACCGGTGAAGATTTCTGCCACAAAGAAGGGTTGAGACAAGAAACGTTCGATTTTCCGAGCGCGGGCCACCGTCTGACGGTCATCTTCGGACAACTCATCGAGACCGAGAATGGCGATGATGTCTTGCAGTTCCTTGTAGCGTTGCAGCGTCGATTGCACCGCGCGAGCCGTATCATAATGCTCCTGACCCACAATCTCGGGTTGTAACATCGTCGAGGTGGAGTCGAGGGGGTCAACCGCCGGGTAAATCCCTTTCGAGGCTAACGCACGAGAGAGAACCGTGGTGGCATCCAAGTGAGCAAAGGTGGTCGCCGGAGCGGGGTCAGTCAAGTCATCAGCCGGGACGTAGACCGCCTGAATCGACGTAATCGACCCTTCTTTGGTGGAGGTAATCCGTTCTTGCAGTTCACCCATTTCCGTCCCCAGAGTGGGCTGATATCCCACCGCAGAGGGCATCCGTCCGAGCAGTGCGGACACCTCAGAACCGGCTTGCACGAAGCGGAAGATGTTGTCGATAAACAGCAGCACATCTAATTTGGAGACATCACGGAAGTATTCCGCCATCGTCAGCGCCGACAGACCGACCCGCATCCGCGCACCGGGGGGTTCATTCATTTGACCGTACACCAGGGCAACTTTAGAGTTCTCAAAGTTTTCCCGGTCAATCACGCCAGAATCGACCATCTCGTTGTAGAGGTCATTCCCTTCACGGGTGCGTTCACCCACACCCCCGAACACAGACACACCGCCGTGTGCTTTGGCGATGTTGTTAATCAGTTCCATGATGATGACGGTTTTACCGACACCCGCACCACCAAACAAGCCGACTTTACCGCCACGACGGTAGGGAGCCAGCAGGTCAACCACTTTGATTCCCGTTTCTTGAATCGAGGGTTTGGTTTCGAGTTCTGTCAGTTGAGGGGCGCTACGGTGGATGGGGGAGGTATCATCACTACTGACATCACCTTGTTCGTCCACGGGTTCGCCGAGAACGTTGAAGATGCGTCCGAGGGTCACTTTCCCAACGGGAACGCTGATGGCTGTACCGGTGTCAACCACTTCCATACCACGAACCAACCCGTCGGTGGAACTCATGGAGACGGCGCGAACTTGGTTATCACCGAGGAGTTGTTGCACTTCGCAGGTGATGGAGACATCTTCTCCGGACTGATTTTTAGCGGTAACTTTGAGGGCGTTATAGATGCTGGGCATCTTACCCGTGGGGAATTTGGCATCGATGACGGGACCGATGATCTGGGTAATGTAACCCGTATTGGTTTTTTGTGCCGTGCTGACCATGCTTGTCTCTATTTAATGTAAATCGTCTATCAATTTGGAAGGGTGGCTATTACGTCGAGTTCAAATATGCCACCCTCAAGCCTACCACCTTTGTTGGACACAAGGAACAGGGGGGGAAGAAGGGAACAGGGAACACCGGAACTGGGAACACCGG
>LSZA01000013.1 GCA_001637315.1 Phormidium willei BDU 130791
GCCCCCCAACTCCCCTCCTGGGTGGGGTGCCCGCTGGGGGGGGTCCGAGGATGGGGCAGCCCCGACATAATTCCCCCCCCCGATTCCTCATTCCCCGCAGAGGGCGGCCACAAGGGTACGCCCCTAACTTGTTTTTGTTCCCTTTCCCCCCATGCCGATTACCCAATCCTCCATCTCAGGTCGCATCCACTCCTTTGAGAGTTGTGGAACCGTCGATGGCCCAGGAATCCGTTTTGTCGTCTTCGCCCAAGGCTGTCCCCTACGCTGTCTGTACTGTCATAATCCCGACTGTCAGGAATCAAGCGGCGGTCGCCAAGTCACCGTGAGCGAAATTCTCGAAGAAGTCGTCAAATATCGGTCTTATATGGAGTTTTCTAAGGGTGGGGTGACGGTGACCGGGGGGGAACCCTTAATGCAGCCCGAATTTGTCCGAGAAATCTTCCGTCAATGTCAAACCTTGGGCATCCATACCGCCTTAGATACCTCAGGTTATATTCCCGTTGAGGTCGCCAAGCCCGTCTTAGACAACACCGATTTAGTCCTATTAGACATTAAATCCTATCAACCCGAAACCTACCGAGCCGTGACCTGTGTCTCCGTTGAGCCGACCTTAAGATTTGCTCGGTATTTAGATGAAATAAACAAACCCACTTGGATTCGTTTTGTTTTAGTTCCTGAGTTAACCAATCAGGCGGAAAACATGGAAGGACTCGCTCAATTTTTGTCAAGCGTTAGGAACGTAGAACGATTGGAAATTTTGCCCTTTCATAAGATGGGAGAATATAAGTGGGAAGCTCTGGGCTATGATTATCAATTAAAGGATACAGCGGAACCTACCCCAGAGCAGATTAACCAAGCCATAGACATCTTTTCCCGGTATCAGTTGCCCGTTGTCGCCTGATGGATGACAACCCATTAGGACTTCACCCGATACCAGAGAGCCAGTCCACCCCCTCGTCCTCGGGCGGCGATCGCCGTCGGACTAATATAAAAGTAGTTAAAAAAGGCCTGTCGGGCGATCGCCGTCTCATCAAAGATCGCCTCTCGTTGCGCCCCTCCGCGCACGAAGCCATCAAAAAGGCTAATTCCATAGATTTGCGCCTGCAAGCGGGTAAAATCGAACGCTAGAAGGCGGTTGGCCCGTTTTGCTTCTGGGGTACTGCCCCCCTTTTGCCAAGCCACAGGGCCGGTCACCGTCAAGGTTAACCCTAAAACCTGCACCTGATTCTCCACTCGTCCCCCCTCTCCGCAGTGAGGCGGAGTCGGCGTCTCCTCATCCCGAGGTTGATAACGAATGCGGATTCCCAGAAATCGCGGCAAATAGCGGCCCGCCCCCAGCCGGCCTCCCGCCTGTTGACGAGAGCGTTGAGTTCCGGTAATCCAACCCAATTGCCAGTCCCCTATCAACGCCTCAAAGTCCGGTGCAGGGGCGTTTTTTTGTGCCTGTTTTTTCGTCTGTTTTTCGGCAGTTAACAGGGCATCCCGCAAGGTTTCCGAGGGAGGTCGCTTGACACCACCCTCTCGCAACGATAGGGCTGCTGTTTCAAGAATTTCTAGGTAATCGGTCATGTCAGTCGATGGGTTCAGTCGATGGGTTCAGTCTATCGGGGGAACACTGTTGGAACAGAGGTTTCGTTTGTACCAAAAACTACTAGATTCAGTGGCGAAACACCCGTAGGGGAAGGAACTAGGACTATCCTATCGCGAGGTAGGAAGACCGCGCTCTCCGGCTTTGCCATGAGCGTTGGGAGGATGTCACGAACCGTGAAAGAGGTGTTAGAGTTAGGATTAGCCCAAAAAAGCGCTTGAACTCCCGATGTCCACATCTCCCTTAAGCTGGTCAGAACTGGAACACTTCACCGACACTCCCCCCGATTTGGTGAACGGACCCACGAACCCCCAGGCCCGACTACGACTGTTTGGCCAAGATGAAGCGGCGGTACAAGTCACCCTCTATCGGGATCATCATGCTTGGTGTCCCTATTGTCAAAAAGTTTGGTTGTGGTTGGAAGAGAAACAAATCCCCTATCGCATCGAAAAAGTGACCATGTTCTGTTATGGCCAAAAAGAACGTTGGTATAAGCAAAAAGTTCCCTCGGGGATGTTGCCAGCGGTGGAACTTAAGGGTCAGTTGATTACAGAAAGTGATGATATTTTACTCGCCTTAGAAGAAGAATTTGGCCCGTTGAAGTTTTCAATGCGCGATCGCCAGGTTTTACCCCTACGACAATTAGAACGCGTGTTATTTCGCGCCTGGTGTGTGTGGCTCTGTCGCCCCAGTCTCTCAGAACGTCAGGACCGTAACGCCCGTGAACAGTTTATCGAAGTGGTTCAGGAGGTAGAAGCGGCTCTGGCTGCAACGCCTGGCCCCTACTTTTTGTCGGAATTTAGCACCGCTGATGTGGTCTTTACGCCCTATGTAGAACGGATGAACGCCAGTCTGTTTTACTACAAAGGCTATTCGTTGCGAGAAGAAAATCCTCGCCTCTCGGACTGGTTTGATGGCTTAGAAAGCCGTTCAACCTATCGGGGAACTCAGAGCGATTTCCATACCCATGTCCATGATTTACCGCCCCAAATGGGGGGCTGTTGGGCCAACAACAGCCCACAAACGGAACTGAATCAAATTCGCGTCGATCGCGGGTCCTGGTTTGAGCTTCCCGATGCTACCTATCCAGAACCGCAAAACTCTTACTCAGAAGCCTTGCGGCGAGTGCTGAAACATCGCCAGAACCTGATTCGCGTCAATCCCGCGCCAGATGAGCTGTTTGAGACGGCCCTGCGTTGTGCGTTGACGAATTTGATGGTTGGGGAAGATTGTCAACCGCCAGCGGGGAGTGAGGTAGGGTTACGCTATCTGCGCGATCGCATTAGTGTCCCCCGCGATATGTCGATTTATGCGGCCAAGCGGCTGCGTCAATCCCTCGAAGCCACCGCCGCCTTAAGCGGGCCGGCTCAAGGTCCCAAAATTCCCGTCCGACATCGCCGCGACCAAGATCCGGCCAACTTTGCGGCGGAGTAGTTTGATCATCACGGAACTCGACGGCCACGGCCGAGAGCATTGCCTAAATTAGCCAGCGCTTCTCCGTAGCCGGGATCGATCGCGATCGCCTGTCGCCAAGCCGCCACCGCCCGATCCACATAACCCATCGCAAACAACAGCTCACCCAAACCATTATAAATCTCAGGGGAATTCGGTTCTAAGGCCAAGGCGGCTTGATAGGACAAATTCGCTCGTTCATACTGTTGTCGTTGGGCCAGTAGGTCTCCCATACGAGCATGAGCTAAACCAAAATTAGGGTCGGCATTGAGGGCATTTTGAAAGGCGCGAATGGCCTCGGGAAACTTAAACTCCCGTGTCGCATAGACATTACCCACCCCAAAATAGGCTCGGGCCAATTCCCGCGACGAGGGGCGAGACTGGGTCTGATATAAGTCAATGGCCCGTAAAAACATCTCCAGAGCCTCCCGTTCCTGACCCAGAGCTAAATAGGCATCTCCTAAACTGCGAAAGGCATCGGCTGAGTTAGGATTGAGGGCGATCGCCTCCTCCAACAACGGCAACGCTCCCGCCGCATCCCCCGTCTCGAGTCGGGCAAACCCCTGATAATATCTGACCCGAGCATTATCGCCAGTTCGTTGGCCCGCCTGTTCCAGAAACACGAACGCTTCCCGAGTCCGTCCTAAACGCATTAGCGTCTCCCCCATGGCTCCATAAGCCCCCTCAAACTCGGGATCGAGGTTAAGAGTCCGTTGCAGGGAAACCAAGGCTTCCTCGGGGCGATTAAGGCTGAGGAGGGTTTCAGCCAGGGCATAATGACCCGCCGCGAATTGAGGCGCAGCGGTGACCGACTGTTGAAACCAGCTCAACGCCTCGGGGAAGCGTCCCTGACGCGAGCGAATCAGACCGATATTGTAGTACGCCGCTCCTAACTGCGGCTGGAGGGCGATCGCCCGCTCATACACCTCAATGGCCGCCTCGAGCCGTCCCAAAGACCGATAGGCCACCCCGAGATTATTCAACGCCTCAGCATAGCGGGGGCGCAACTCTAACGCCCGTTCATAAGCCTCAATGGCTTCGGCGGCCTCACCTTGTCCCTGTAACGCTCGTCCTAGATTATTCCAAGCCTCATGATCGGCCCCGTCAAACTGCACCACCTCCCGGAATGCGGCCTCGGCCTGGTCAAAACGATTCTCATTGAGAAAACGCAACCCTTCTTGAAAGACAAACCCCGTGCTGCCAAAGGCTTGAGCCAGTCGAGGCGGTGGGGTGGCCGTGGCGGCCACCTTCGGGACCCCACAAACCCCTAATACGACCATGACTCCAACGGCAAACCGTGACATTCCTGTGTGATTCATCATTGCCTCTTCCCGTACTGCCTAATCCCGGCCATGGCCGAGGGTCAACCCTGCTCTCGAAGTATACCTTGACCTCCCGTGACGGTCTCAGGTCAAGAAATGCTCATTAACTATCCCAACCTAGCGTTACGACAAACGCCATAATTCCCATGATTAAAGAACTTCACCGGCTCAGCTTCCAGTGGCGATCGCCCCAGGATAACTGACACAGGTGTTTGCATCCCTGGCCAACTTTGTAATACGCTAAAGATACCTTAACCTTCGGCCAGCCCTACCTAACGTCCCGTTCTGCAACCGCCTCAAGACGACGGCTATCCTACCTATCCTGTTTCGGCTCTCCTCACTGTCGCCATCTGTTCTGGGAGATAGATTATATTAATGAGGTATACAAAAGTTCATAATTGCTGCCATCGGGTTTCAGCCCCTGAACTGACATCGAGAAAACTGACATCCAGAAACCGGCATTCTACGGCCCAACCCTTTAACCTAAAGATACGGTTGTCCTTCCCCCTGCCCCTTACACATCGATTTGACATAAAAGCTCATGTTTGAACATTTTACAGACAAAGCCATCCGAGTCGTCATGTTGGCTCAAGAAGAAGCCCGCCGGCTCAAACACAACATGGTGGGGACTGAGCAGATTTTGCTAGGTCTCGTTGGTGAGGGAAGCAGTATCGCCGCCAATGTCCTGAGTAAGTTTAGCGTCACCCGTGACGGTGCGCGCCGAGAAGTCGAA
This sequence comes from Phormidium willei BDU 130791, assembly GCA_001637315.1. Classification (GTDB taxonomy): domain Bacteria; phylum Cyanobacteriota; class Cyanobacteriia; order Cyanobacteriales; family Geitlerinemataceae; genus Sodalinema; species Sodalinema willei. The sequence continues at coordinate 5,096 of LSZA01000013.1, forward strand.
CAACTCATTGGTCGCGGTTCCGGCTTCACCTCTGCCGAAATTCCCTTTACCCCGAAAGCCAAGCGGGTCTTTGAATATGCCGTCGAAGAAGCTCGGCAACTCGGTCATAACTATATTGCCCCCGAACATATCCTATTGGGGCTAACTCGCGATGAAGAAGGGGTCGCGGCGACGGTATTGCATAATCTGGGAGTCGATCTCGGAGATATTCGCACTCAAGTGATGAAACAACTCGGGGAAGTGGCCGGCGTGGCTCCTGGGGGACAACCGTCGAGTAAGAGCGGTAAGATGGCTACCCTCGACGAGTTTGGCACCAACTTAACCCAACTGGCCGCCGAAGGAAAACTCGACCCTGTAGTGGGACGCGATCGCGAAACTGAGCGTCTGGTGCAAATCCTGGGCCGTCGTACTAAAAATAACCCCATCCTCGTCGGCGAACCGGGTATCGGTAAAACGGCGATCGCTGAAGGCTTGGCCCAACGGATTGTCACCAATGCGGTTCCTGAACTGCTCGAAAACAAACAAGTCATCGCCATTGATATGGGGATGCTAGTCGCCGGAACGCGCTTCAGGGGAGAGTTTGAAGAACGGCTCAAAAATATTATCGAGGAAGTCCGCAGCAACGCCAATGTGATTCTCGTGATTGACGAAATCCATACCTTAGTCGGGGCCGGGGCCTTAGAAGGAGGCCTCGATGCGGCGAATATCCTCAAACCCGCTCTGGCTCGGGGTGAGCTGCAATGTATCGGGGCCACCACCCTCGATGAGTTCCGCAAGCATATCGAGCGAGATGCTGCGCTAGAACGGCGTTTCCAGCCGATTATGGTCGGGGAGCCAACCGTCCAAGAAACCATCGAGATTCTCTTTGGCTTACGCGATCGCTACGAGCAACATCACCAGCTCACCATCGCCGATGAAGCCTTAGAAGCGGCGGCCGAACTCTCTGATCGCTACATTAACGATCGCTTCCTCCCCGACAAGGCCATCGACCTCATCGATGAAGCCGGATCTCGGGTGCATATTGAGCATTTCAAAGCCTCTCCCGCCTCCCGAGAACTCAAACGGGAACTGGCTCAGGTGATTAAAGACAAAGACAGCGCCGTTAGCGAACAAGACTTCGAGAAAGCTAGTCAACTGCGCGATCGCGAACTCGAAACCCGCGCTAAAATCGACCAACTCTCCATCGAACGCCAACAAACCCCCCAAGGTGCGCCGATGGTCACCGAAGAAAACATCGCCGAGATTGTCTCAAGCTGGACCGGAGTTCCAGTGACGAAACTCGAAGAAACGGAATCCGAGAAACTGCTGCACCTCGAAGACACCCTGCACGAACGTCTCATTGGTCAAGAAGAGGCCGTTCGCGCGGTCTCCCGTGCGGTGCGTCGCGCTCGGGTGGGCCTGAAAAATCCCCATCGTCCCATCGCCAGCTTCATCTTCTCGGGACCGACTGGGGTCGGTAAAACCGAACTCACCAAAGCCTTGGCGGCTTACTTCTTCGGTGCTGAAGAGTCCATGATTCGCCTCGATATGTCCGAGTTCATGGAACGCCATACCGTATCGAAGCTGATTGGTTCGCCTCCGGGATTTGTCGGGTATGACGAAGGAGGACAACTCACCGAAGCGGTGCGTCGTCGTCCCTATTCGGTGATTCTCTTCGATGAGATTGAGAAGGCTCACCCCGATGTCTTTAACCTGTTGCTGCAAATCCTCGAAGATGGTCGTTTAACCGATTCGAAGGGTCGCGTGGTGGACTTCAAGAACACCTTGCTGATTATGACCTCCAACATCGGCTCTCGCGTCATCGAGAAAGGTGGCGGCGGCCTCGGCTTTGAAATCGCTGGCGATGAAACCGATGCTCAGTACAACCGCATCCGTAACCTGGTGAATGAAGAACTGAAACAGTACTTCCGGCCTGAGTTCCTCAACCGCCTAGATGACATCATCGTCTTTAGCCAACTCAACCGCGAAGAAATCAAGCAAATCGCCGATATCGAGTTGAAACGTGTCTTCGAGCGCCTGGTGGAAAAAGACATCCGTCTGCAAGCCACCGAAGCCTTCAAGAACCGTTTGGCTGATGAAGGCTATGACCCCGCTTACGGTGCGCGTCCCCTGCGTCGGGCGATTATGCGCCTCCTCGAAGATGTCTTGGCTGAGAAGATGCTCTCAGGTGAAATCCAAGACGGCGATCGCGCCATCATTGACCTCGACGATGATGGACAGGTGATTATCTCCAAGGACAATGTGGAACTGCGTTTCCCGGAATTGGTGTCCACCCAGTAACCGGATTGGGGTCAATTACCCCTTGACATTTACCCCATAATGTGATATTCAGCAGAACGGCGATGAGTTACGACTCGTCGCCGTTTTCATCACCCGGTTCAGTATTGGGGGAGTCTGGAGAAACGTCGGGGAGCGTCGCCTCGTTGACAAACTCCGCCGCTTCGGGTTCCGGCGGGCGATCGCTACTCCAGGCCCACCAAACACAGCCACAGGAGCAGTGATAGAACTCTTGCCATTTCCGGGTATAGTCGGCAGTATAGACGGGCGCACGTCGGTTTAGCCAAACTTTCTCGGCTTGACGGCTACTAGCTCCACATTGAGGACAACGAAAGTTAAAGGCGTGAACCGCAGGTTGGGTCCAGTCCGGAGCAATTGGCGCAAAGGCATCCATAGGAGAGAATAAGCTAAACAGGGACTCCATCCCCCATTGTGGCAAGCTCCCGCAGACCCTGCAATCACGATTCTTGCAACCTCCTATCTCGCAACCTCCTATGAACCCAGCCATCGAGACGCATCGCCTCCTGGATTTAATGCCCGCCTCCGGGCGTATGTTCGCCAAAATTGTCAGTCAACCGAGTTTGTCTAAGGTGATTGACACGCCGTTTCCAGTGCCTTGGAAGCGCGATCGCCTAATTTTGATTAATTTTGACGATTGGCAAGAATTGAGCCAGCCTCAGCGGGATTTACTGCTGTTACGAAGCGTTTGTTGGCAGTTAGAGATTCGCTGGTTTAAGCTCGATGTCTATCAAGGACTGGGATTAGCTGGGATTGTCGCCACAGCCGTTGAGGTGGCTCAAGCTGATGCAGTGGGGATAGTCGCAGCGGGAAGTTTGACGGCGATCGCCCTCAATCAGATTTGGCGACAGAACCAATCCACCGCCTCGGAACTGGCCGCCGATGAAGCGGCGATCGCCGTGGCCCAACGTCGCGGCTATGATGAAGTCGAAGCCACTAAAGCCTTAGTCTCAGCGATTAAGGCCGTCGTCGAACTCGAAGGACGACCTGGGTTATCCTTTACAGAGTTAGTTCGCTGTCAAAATCTGCGGGCCATGGCCGGCGTCTCAGGCGTCACGGTTCCTGAAAGCCTCCGTCAAGAGCGGTGACATGCTCCCGACCCTAACGCTTCGCGTAGAGGGCGGGCTTCTCCAGTCTTTCGACCTTCGCGTTTTATAGTGAGCCGATGCCCCAGGCCCACTTTTTTGATGAGTACCCCAGAGTTAACGTCTCGCGGCATAGAGGCTCCACAATGGGGGCAGCTATGCCAGCGGTCGGATAGCTCTTTCGGGACTCGGTTCAGGCAAATTGCACAATGTTGGGACGTGCCAGCGGGATTTACCTTCACAACCAACCGCCCAGCTTTTGCAGCTTTGTACGGAAGGATTTCGTTCAGGAACCCAGCTATCCCGGCATCAGCAAAACTTTTATTCAGTCCCGACTTAGCCGCTTGCCCGTTAGGGAGGAATGTTCCATCCTCACCCTGTTTTGGCTTATTGCGTCGGGCCATATTGGAAACTTTCAAATCTTCGACAAAGATGACATCAGCCTTGTCGACTAGCTCTTGAGCGGTTTCAAAATGCCACTGCCTACGCTGCCTCGCAATGCGTTGATGCAGCTTGGCAATTTTGGCATTGAGCTTTCGCCGCGCCTTCGATCCCTTGGGCCTCAGTTCCCGCTTTGCCTGAAGCTTAGCCAGCCTCTTTTCAGCGTGGCGGTAGAACTTGGGTGGCGTCTTTGTGGTGCCGTCTGAGCAAGCGACGAAATACTCCAATCCAGCATCTACGCCCAGGCTGTTGGCCTCTGTCGGGACAACCTCAGGCAGTGGGGTTTCTGGTACCGACTTATCCTCTAGGGAGAACGTGATGTACCAGCCATCGGCCTTGAGGGAGATTGCCGCTGTCTTGAGTGCAAACCCTTCAGGCAATGGCCTATGGCGGATGAACTTCACCGCCCCAATCTTAGGCAGGTTGACTCGATTGACGTCAATCCAGTCGTGGCTTGCCTGGGGATAGGTGAACGTGCGATAGCGGTGCTTTCCTTTGAATCGGGGCTTCCCGCTATGTTTGCCCGAGCTATCACCCTTGATAAATCGCTTAAAGGCCAGGTTGACCCGCTTCACCATGTCTTGAAGAACCTGGGAATGGATCTTTTTGTACCAAGGCCGCTCACCCTTTAGCGGCACCAATGACCGCTTCTGGCCGTAGTAGTCGGGCTGCTCCCGTTGCTCGGCAATGCTTGCCACCAGTGGGCAAGCGTTCACTGGACAACGGTTCATTTCCCACCCATCGAAGCGATCTGCCAGCAGCCAGTTGTACTGGTGCCGCAACATATCGAGCCAGCGACTCATTTGACATCGCTGTTCGTAGGTTGGTTGAAGTCGGTATTGGTAGGCTGTTCGCATATAATTAAGTGTAGTATATTTTAAGCACACTGATTAATGAAGGATGACTTTGTTTTAAGCGGGCGCTCGGTTTCAGACCTTAAGGCTCACCTGGTGCTGACCACAAAATACCGCTGCAAGGTGTTCACCGCCGAGATGTTGGGGCGGCTGACAGAAATCGTTGGCGACCTGTGTGAAAAATGGGATTGCAAACTGATAGAGGTCAACGGCGAGGCCGACCACATCCACATCCTGTTTCAGTACTACCCTCAGATGGCGCTGCCCAAGTTCGTCAACAATTTGAAGTCTGTATCTAGTCGCAGACTGAGGGCTGAGTTTGCAGAGCGCGTGAACAAGTTCTACTGGAGGTCAGTACTCTGGAATGAGTCGTATTTCATCGCTAGTTGTGGAGGGGTCACGGTGTCAGTTTTGAAGCGGTACATTGAACAGCAGGATTCCCCTGATTCGGGCACTTCGGGGGCTAAGTCCTTTGGACAGGCTTCGCCAACGACCCCCCCCAGCGCCCCTGGCTCTCATCCCGAAGCTCCCCTGTGCCTCCGGCAGGCTTCGCCAACGGAAAAGCGCGGGGCTTCGGGCCGATTAGCTATAGCCGTCCTAAACACGCTAGGATCACGGGTAGCTACCGATTGGTTCGAGCGCATCCGTCCTTTGCACTTAAAATTTCGATGGATAATAACAATCTACTTACCCAACTGCTCATGATCGGCGTGGGAACCACCTCCCTCGTTGCTGAGAAAATTAAAGAGGTCAGCGATCGCTGGGTTAAAGAAGGAAAAATCGATTCTGATGATGCTAAATCGATGATCGACGACTTTATGACCCAGTTTAAGTCAGAACAGGGCAACTTAGAGAAACAACTCGATCGCCAACTTCGCAACGCCATGCAAGATTTGGGGGTTCCTCGTCAAGCCGAGATGGATGAGTTGCGAGGACGGCTCGATCGCCTCGAACGCCAACTTCGCGATCTCGAAAATAAAAATTGGCGGTAAGCTAATCTGGGAGATTGTTTGATGCAAATTTGATGCAAATTGTTTGATCCAATCTGACCCATTTCATTCATTTGGCAAATCAAACGTGATCAAGGAGGACTACTTTGCGACCTATTTTAATTAGTTTGAGTGTCGTTATTGTCTGTGCAGTAGCGATTTTGTTTACCCTAATTAATGCACAGAATCAAACGGCTCTCGCGGCGAATCGGCAGGCCGAAGAACAGCAAGCCGAGCCAGCCGCCGCCGCCGAACCCGCCCAACCCATCAACGACACGAACCCCAGTCTCTTTGCACAAGCACCGGCGGAGACTAAAACCTCAGAACCCGTGGCTGATGAGAATGGTGTCTATACCACCGCATCCGGGTTGAAGTATGAAAAACTCGAAAGCGGTGACGGCGCACAGCCGCAAACGGGCCAAACGGTGATGGTTCACTATACCGGGATGCTCGAAGATGGAACCGTCTTTGATAGTTCCCGTGAGCGCAATCGTCCCTTTAGTTTCCGCATTGGTGTCGGCCAAGTGATTCGCGGCTGGGATGAAGGCGTGGGAATGATGCAGGTTGGCGATCGTTGGAAGCTCATTATTCCCCCGGACCTTGGCTATGGTGAACGGGGTGCAGGTGGTGTGATTCCCCCCAATGCAACCCTCATCTTTGATGTGGAATTGCTGCGAATTTCTTAAATAGGTGGCTAGGTTCATCTCGACTTCAGGCTGACTTCGAGACAGCGAAATCAGCCTGAAATTTGTCCTTTTAGGCCAAACCTGCGCCAATCTGGACACCGAGAATTTAGACAACCAGCCGAACCCCATTAACCCGGCGGAAGTTGGCCATAAGACCCTCCCGCTAGGGGACGACCGGGATTGGCGAGATTGCGGAAACGGGTATATTGAGGGTCAAACAGCAGTTTCACGATCCCCGTCGGACCATTGCGGTGTTTGGCGATAATGAGCTCCGTAATACCGCGATCGGGGGTATCGGGGTTATAGTATTCATCCCGATAGAGCATGGCCACTAAATCCGCATCCTGCTCAATCGACCCACTTTCACGCAAGTCTGACATCATAGGCCGTTTATTGTTGCGAGCTTCCACACCACGACTCAACTGGGAGAGCGCAATCACCGGAACATTGAGTTCCCGCGCCAAGCCTTTGAGCGATCGCGTAATCCGAGATAATTCCTGAACCCGGTTGTCTCCCGCTCCCTCCATCAGTTGTAAATAGTCTAATAACACCAATCCTAAGGGTTTCCCCTGTTCAGCCTGCAAGCGTCGGCATTTAGACCGCATCTCAGTTACGGTAATGTTGGCGGTATCATCGATAAAAATGGGAATTTCTGACAGGGAGGCTAAGGCGCGACTGAGAGGTTCCCATTCGTTTTGACTGACGCGGCCGGCTCGCAGGCGGTTACTTTCAATTCCTGAGTCACTGGCGAGCAATCGTTGCACGAGTTGCTCTTTGGACATCTCTAAGCTAAACACCGCCACGGGTAATTTATAGCTATTGGCTAAGTTACGGGCGATATTCAGACTGAACGCTGTGTTATGAACACAGATATCATTAGCGACAAAGTTATGAGTCTCAGGAATCGTTAAATCGTAAACTTGAGCCTCGCCCAATTCTTCAATTGCTGTGATTTCATCCCAATAGACATCACTATCAGCAAGGTGTTGTAGGTCAGGGTTATCTAGGGCGATCGCCAGTTTACTTTGTTCTCGCCGAGTTGCCAAGCTTTGTCGAACCCGCTCAATCGCCTCTTCTTTACTAAAGATACCAATCTCATCAATAAACCGACGAATCGATTGGACATGAGTAATATCGAGTTGCCAAGCCGGTCGTCTTTCGTCTTTATAGCGAACCTGGCGGTGCTTGAGAGCAGCAATAATCCCAAAGCGCACCAGCAAATGTTGGATTTGACGAGCTAAGACCTCATGGACGCTCAGGTATCCAAGTTGACATTGACCACTGTTAAGAACTGCTGCCCAGCCATCCGTTGCAAACAGTCGATTCAGAAATAAAGCAAGTTGGGGCTTAGGTAACTTAAATATCACTTCGGGAATTGTTTTTTGATGTGCATTTTTCCCCCACAAGCCTAATGTGTCTAACCAACATTTAATTCGGTTCTGGCTAACTCGCCGCAAGTTCGTAACGATATCGGGATTGAAGTCTGGGCTGGCTTCTAAGTGTTGAAATAGGCGATCGCTCACCTCAAGGCTTGGGCTTAGATTTTTTGATTTCCAGAGACTCACCAAGGCCGGAGAAACCCCAATTTGAGCGGCGAGTTGTCGTGCTGAACCGGGATACTGAGCCAGTGCATCACGCAATCCTGTCGCAAAGCGCACTCGGTTAGCCGCCATCTGTTGAGGATCACAGACGGTTAAAAAGGAGGGAGTTCGGGTTCCTCCTGAGTGTTGTTGGTGGACTGTCATCCCCGGAAATTGCTCAACAGCTTCAATAAAGTCTTGTTGAATGTTAGAATTACCATTCGTAAAACGGGGAGTCCCCGAGGTGAGAGTCCCATCGCCAATCAAGTAGGCGAGGAGTTTGATTTGATGCTCGGGTAACGGCTCATCTCCAAACACCTCTAAACGGCGGGGGACAGCAATGCGATCGCCCACCGCCAAGCTGGCCAAAGGTTTCCATCCTGTAACCGTTAAGTAGGGGTGAGTTAAGGTGGTCTCAATTTGTCGCCCTAGGCGAGTTGTGACGCGAAAAATAGGCTTGACACCATCATCAATAAAGTCAGAGACTTGCGTCTGTTGAAAGCGCCAATGGTTCCCTAGGGTGAGAACAGTTCCTTGGCGACGGCGGTAGAGTTCTCCCATCGTGACGAGAGAACCATCTGTTAATAGCACCTGCGATCGCTCATGCAGACATTTTCCCATGGACGGGCGCCCCGCCACAATAATTAAATCCGACGTTTGAAAGCCTCCCGTCATCGCATCGAGGTCATAAAACCCCGATAAAAACCCCGGTTGCGCTTGGGTTTCAATTTGAGCTTCTAATTCTTGAAACGCATGAATTAGGGTTTCAAATAAAGGCACTAAATCCTGTTGAGGACGCTTTTGAGTAATCGAAAAAATCTTTTGTTCGGCTTGATCTAACACCGTCTCTAACGGGGTCGCCGCTTGATAGCCTAAGCCGGTGATCTCCTGTCCCGCTTGAATAAGCTGGCGACGGAAATATTTATCCATCACCAAAGCTGCATATTGGTCAATATTGACCGCTGAGACGGTGCGATCGACCAATTGAGCCAATTTACTTTGGCCGCCAACTTTTTCTAAGAGGTCGCGATCGCGTAACCAGGCCGTGACACTAATTAAATCCGTCGGCTGTCCTACACTATGTAACCCCTCGGCCGCCTGAAAAATGGTTTGATGGGTTTGTACATAAAATGCTTCTGCTGTCAAGACTTCCACCACCCGATTCATGGCTTCGGGATCGAGCAAAATTCCCCCTAAAATCGCCTCTTCCGCTTCGATATTCTGGGGGGGAAGTTTATCTGCATCGTACCCTTGAAAGTCTAAGACCATAGATCGCAAGCCGCACCTGACCCTCAATACTGAACAATGGAAAAACCTTACCACAGTCTGGGGTTAACCCTCGGGGTCTGAGATTCGCCCACATCGGCCCAGCAAAATCCGGCGGCCTTGCGTAGGCAAAACCGCCGGACTGACTCGGTTACAGAGGATAATTCCGAACGTTCCCTAACTTTGACGGTTGAGGTAGTTTTGGACTTGTCCTAACGCAGCTTGACCAATGTTGAACAATGCCCAGCCGAGGGCGATCGCGATCGGACCGAGAACAACCAGTAAACGCCAATCAAAATCCATAGACCCTACTCCTGTCTTAAAAAAATCTTAAATACTCTTCTTCGAGTACCCATTATATCTCCATTGTGTTAAATTTTACCGCCGTCGCCGAGGCATTCACTGAGATTTCCCTCACAGAATCCTCTCAACTCCATTCCAGCCGGCGCTTTTAGCCATGAAACCCTAAATCTGAGCCAGTCCCCCCATGAACCTGAGCCAAACGCTCATACTTACGAGCATGATCCATCAAATCAGCCGCCTGTTCCTCGGAAACGGGCCGCACCACTTTGGCGGGAATCCCCAACACCAGCGATCGCGGCGCAACATCTTTCGTGACCAAGGCTCCAGCCCCAATAATACTCCCCGCTCCCACGCGCACCCCATTCAAAATCGTCGCCCCAATCCCCACCAAACAGCCGCGTTCGATATAAGCACTATGAATCACCGCTCGGTGGCCCACTGTCACGAACTCCTCTAACACCAGTGGTTCCCCAGGATCTCCATGTAAAATCGCCCCATCCTGGACATTACTCATAGCACCAATACGAATCGCAACCACATCGCCTCGAATCACGGCCCCATACCAAACACTCGCTCCCGCCTCTAGGGTCACATCCCCCAACACCGTCGCATTGGCGGCCACAAAGCTGGCCCGAGAACAGTCAACCGGCGGCCAGTAATCGGGATTGGGGACATCAGCGGGGAATTGAGGGGAGTTCATGATCTCGCCAGTCATACTTAAGAATTAACAATCTTGCCTTAGCAGCAGAACTTCACGGGCAGGTTAAGATAGAACCTAGACGAAAACCGTTAGCTCCATGCCCGGCTGCCTTCAACGATCTGGCAACGATCGGGCCGCCTCGCAGCTGAGCCTAACCTGGTTCTTGTCGATCGTCGAGTGAGTACGATTATTGCATGGACTATTTTACCGATCCAAGCTCTCAGTATCCCATTTTTGGACCGGAGATTGAATGTCCCCACTGTCGGCAAAAGATTTCCGCCTTGACCTTGACCGATACTTATCTGTGTCCTCGTCATGGTGCCTTTGAAGCCGATCCCAAAACCGGGGAACTGGTGCATCTCCAATCCAACCGACATTGGCGTTTATGGAATCACGAGTGGTATCGTCAACATACTCACCCGGACGGCATTCGCTTTGAGATTCATGAAGCCCTCGATCGCCTCTATACCCAAGGCTACCGGGCCACTCGCATTGTCATTGCGGTTCGCTATCGGGATTTGATGGCGGCCTATTTAGACCGTAGCAGTCCCTGGCGCGATCGCGGCGACAGTTGCCTCAGCAAACTCTATGGCCTCCCGGTTAGCTTCAGCCCTGAGGGGAAAGATGACCCCTGCTGGGATGTGATTAATTTTGATTTAGAAAAAGAACCTGGCGTTCCGGTTCGCTATCCTTACTTTCGCCTGTTTGAATAAGGATCTGTCCCTGGGGATTAGCCTGATGCTGTCTCTCTCTCGCTGTTTTCTATGCACCACGCCTCCATTCGGACCGCAGATATTCACCGCGCGATCGCCTTCTACGAACAACTCGGCTTTCGAGTCTGTGAGCGCTTTACAACCGGCTACACCCTGGCCTGTTGGCTCGAAGGCTTAAAGGGACGGATTGAACTGATCCAAATTCCGGAACCGAAACCGGCGCCGGATGCTTTTGGCGATGAGCATTATGTGGGTTACTACCATCTCTCGTTTGATCTCAGTGATCTCTTGGCTGAGATGGGCCAAGATTTACCCACTTGGTTAGAGGGCCTACGTCAACGGTTTGAACAAGCGGCGGCGGACTCCCCCCAACATGTTACTCCCCTGAAGGTGCTACTTGACCCTGAACAACAGCAAATCGGCGATCGCCTCTATGAAGTGGCCTTTATCGCCGATTCTGATGGGTTACCCTTAGAGTTCCTGCGAGAACTGAGAACTCTAAGTTGATCAATTGGAACAATTAACTTGGATGGTTGCTTCAAGAGGCCTGTTGAAACTCCCCAACGCTAACACCAATCGCAGTGACTCCTTGAGAGCCAGTATTCCCGTAGCGGTTTTCCGCCATCGGACCATTTTTGACGGCCCGTAACGGTAGGTCAATCTCGAAGCGAGTTCCTTGGCCTAATCCAGACTCGCAGGACAGTTGCCCGCGATGACGTTCAGTGACAATCTGATAACTAATGGACATTCCTAAGCCAGTGCCGACACCAATGTCCTTGGTGGTAAAGAAAGGGTCAAAGACGCGGTTCCGTACTGATTCGGGCATTCCTTCGCCATTGTCGGCGATCGTCACCCGGATGCGATCGAGACCCACTCGCTTCGTCTCAATGGTGATTTGAGGGATTTCGGCAACCCCATCATCGGTGGCTTGCTTGCGTTTCGGCTCTAGGGCATCAATGGAGTTGGCCAAGATATTGGTAAAGACTTGGTTCAACTGCCCCGCATAGCATTCGAGAAGCGGCAAATCTCCGTAAGACCGGACGATCTTCACCTCGGCGCGATCGCCGCTGGCCTTCAAACGATGTTGCAGAATCACCAAGGTATTTTCTAGCCCCTGATGCACATCCACCGACTTGAGATCCGACTCATCGAGACGGGAGAAGTTGCGTAGAGAGCGGACAATTTCCTGGATGCGTTCGGTTCCCACTCGCATCGAGCCAACTAGCCGGGGCAGATCGGCTTCAATGAACTCTAAATCCACTTCTTCAATCTTCTCGTCAATCTCAGGCGTGGCCTCGGGGAGTGCCTGTTGGTACAGCCCCAGCAACTCCATGAGATGTTCCGTGTACTCGGCAATATAGGTCAAGTTGCCGTACACGAAGTTCACCGGATTGTTAATCTCATGAGCCACTCCCGCCACCAATTGACCGAGACTGGACATCTTCGCTTGGTGAACCAGTTGGGATTGTGTCTCTTGGATTTGGGCCAAGGCCCGAGTCAGTTGTTCAGATTTTTCTCGGGCTTGGGCTTCTGAGGCCATGAGCCGTTTTTGAAGTCGCCTTTGATTGAGTTGGGTTTCGATTCTCACCAGGGTCTCGGAAAACTGGAACTGTTTGCTGACATAGTCGGCCGCCCCTACCTGAAAGGCCCGGATTTTGTCGAGAGTTTCGTTACGGGCGCTGACAAAGATCACCGGAATATCACGGGTTTCAGCAGAGGCCTTGAGGGTTGTGCAGACGGAATAGCCATCGGCGCCGGGCATATTAATGTCAAGCAAAATCAGATCTGGGTGATGACCGAGAACAGCCTCGTGAGCGCGGTGGCTATCGGTTTCTGTAACAACTGTGTAGCCATATTTTCGTAACATTGCCGCCAGTAAGCAAGGCGAATCGTCAATCACCAGAATCTTGTCCTGGGACAAAACTACTGGTGACTTGAGAAGGTCGTCCATCTTCTGGGGAGTTAATGTCTGTGCATTTGTCTGTGCATTCATGATTAAACCCCTATATCAGTTTTCCTAGAGAATGTTTGGATTGGTTCTAATACCCCGACCAGCTTCAAACTAACATCTTGTCCTGATGAGATGAAGTAATGAAGACTACAGTTTTTTGAGCCTTTACAAAATCTTCAATCTTCACCTTTAGGTTTTGTTTGGGTTTGCTGATTTATGCCCTTGGACGGAGGTTTTTAGTCGAGTCCACACCATAGGGTTTTCCAGGGTATTGACTTGACCTAATTTTATTTATCATATAGATTGTTTGGGCTGATTGTCAAATAATTAAGCCTGACAATCAAGACGAGGCGGTCTCATTTTTAGAATTCATTTTACCTACGTATTAGTATCGATACTGACCTCCGTATAAACACTGACACCTAAAAACAAGGGTGGTTTGGGCAGAAAACTAAGAACAACAGTGACTCCATTGAAGATATTGCCGACATTGCCAGCATGAAAAATTGAGCCGAGCTGACTTGAGAACCTTGGAAAGATGCGACCGACCCCGATTCATCGTGGTCAATAGATAACGGATTGACTGACCGAAAAGCCAGCTAAAACTGACGTAAGATGGGTCGCTGTAGCGTCAAACTCGTGAGAGTTTTTCTTGTTTAAATGTTTCGATTGGTTGAGAAATTGAAAGGTTTAAAAAATTCCTAAACATATGTTACGAAAACTAAACCTAGCGTTAAACTTGTTAATGAAGTTAAGCGGTAATTTGGTCTGTGAATCTCATTAGATGGCTCACAGCTCGATCCCAACTTGAACAGCGTTGCAGACAGTTGGGCAGATTCCTGACTTGAACCCCAATAATCGCTGAATCGTATTTTAGTGCTGAAAATAAACATGGCAGGCTGTAACCTCCGAAAATCAAGGAAACGCTTATACTATTAAGAGAATCTAAAGAATAATAGCAGAAAATAATTAAGAGTTGTAACGATGCCAAAATTGACCAACATTTCGGCTGGGGCGATCGCCCGTATCCTAGGTGCTCTCACGCTCTGGGTGGCGATCGCCCTGGTTCATCCTGCCGTGGCCCAAGCCAACCCGACCGATGGGACGCCGCAACTGGCCCGCCTCAACGCCACAGAACTTCACATTCATCTCGGCGATCGCCAAGGACAACTTAAATTCTATCCCGACCACTTCGATCTCATGGCCGGCCAAACCTACAAACTGGTCTTAGATAACCCCAGTCCCGAAAAACACTACTTCAGCGCCCCCGACTTCGCCGCCGTCAGTTGGACGCGCAAAGTCGAAGCCGCCGGTGTAGAAGTCAAAGGAACCGTGCGCGAACTCGAACTCAAACCCAACGCCGAAGCCGAATGGGTCTTCGTCCCCGAGAAACCCGGAGACTATCACCTCGAATGTACCATCAGCGGTCACGCCGAAGCCGGGATGAGCGGAACCCTAACCATCCACGCCAAGTCCTCAGAGTCGGTTTAACCAGTCCAATCTGTTAACTTAAGGAAAGACCGCTTTCCCCGAGGTGATAGCTGAGTGTCCGTCTCTGCCCGTTTTCCGGTCAACCGATCACCTCAAACCCACGTGAACTTAAGACTCCATGAATATCTTTAGCGATTTACTCTCCGCTCCTAGCCCCAGCAAACCCTCTCGTCAAACCTCCCAACTCCCCGGACTCAAAAAACAACGTCGCCGCATCGAAATCAAATCGAAGCGAGAAATTGAAATTATGCGACAATCGGCCAAAATTGTCGCCACAGTCCTCAAAGAGATCTCAGAACTCGTCGAACCGGGGATGACCACTGCCGATCTCGATGCTCATGCAGAAAAGCGAATTCGCGAAATGGGCGCCAAACCCAGCTTCAAAGGCTACCACGGTTTCCCGGCTTCGATTTGTTCGAGTATTAATAACGAAGTCGTCCATGGTATCCCCAACAAGAAAAAAGTGATTCGCCCAGGAGATGTTCTCAAAGTCGATACTGGGGCCTTTTTCCAAGGCTTTCATGGAGACTCCTGCATCACCATCGCTGTCGGTGACGTTAGCGACGAGGCCGCACGTCTGATTAAAGTGGCCGAAGAAGCTCTCTATAAAGGAATCGAACAAGTCAAAGCCGGGGCCTACCTGCTTGACTTAGCTGGAGCCATTCAAGATCACGTTGAAGCTCATGGCTACAGTGTCGTTGAAGAATTTACGGGCCATGGTGTCGGTCGCAATCTCCATGAGGAACCCTCCGTCTTTAACTTCCGCACCCGAGAAATGCCCAATGTGAAACTTCGGGCCGGAATGACTCTCGCCATTGAACCAATTGTTAACCAAGGCTCCAAGCATAATCGCATCCTCAGTGACAAATGGACGGCGGTCACGGTTGATAATGCTCTCTCAGCCCAGTTTGAGCATACGGTTCTGGTGACCGATGATGGCTATGAGATTCTAACCGATCGCACTCAAGTTTAAGTCTGCCGGGTCTTCTAGCGCTGACCGCAGAGATTCAAAAAAGGAGGGACTCATCCCTCCTTTTTTTGTGGGCCGGCTTACGGGTATCTGGGCGGGTATCTGGGCGGGTATCTGGGCAGGTATCTGGGGCGAGAGGAACTTTTTCCGACGTGATCACGACTCAATGGGGGTTGCCTGGGGTGATGCGATCGCCAGTTCCGGTTGACCCGGCAATTTACCGCTAAGATCCGAGTAAGTCTACATAGTCTAGCCACTAAAATCGATTAGAATCGACGGTGGTATTGTCTGTCTGGTGTGAGGAGTACATCCATGTCTAAGTTCACGTTTATTTCCAATCTCTCCCTATTGACCCTGGGTGCTGTCCTAAGCGGTGTTGCCGCCGAAGCTACCCCCAAATCGACCTTTGACCGTCACAAAGGTCTCTCCAATACGGCCCCTGGCCCCCAACAGGTGGCCCAGGTGACCTCAGTGTCTCAACTGTCCGACGTGCAACCAACCGATTGGGCCTTCCAAGCCCTGCAATCCCTCGTAGAACGCTACGGTTGTATCGCCGGTTATCCTGACGGAACCTTCCGGGGCAACAACTTCATGACTCGCTACGAGTTTGCCGCCGGTTTAAATGCCTGTTTAGATCAAATTATCGCCATTGTCGGCAATGGCGATGACCTCGATCCCAGTGACTTGGCCACCATTCGCCGGTTGCAAGAAGAATTTTCCGCTGAATTGACCACCCTCCGAGGCCGAGTTGACCGTCTCGAAGCCCGCACCTCGGAACTCGAAGCTAATCAGTTCTCCACCACCACAAAACTGGAAGGGGAAGCGATTTTTGCCTTGGGGAACGTCTTCGACAGTACCCTAGATAACAACGAAACCGTGTTTCAGCAACGGGTTCGCTTGAACTTTGTCTCTAGCTTCACAGGACAAGACCGCCTCTTAACTCGCCTGCAAGTGGGCAACAGTGTTCCCTTCGGAACCACGGGAGATAACCAAGGATTGAACTTTGGTCCCTCGGGTGAAGGGGTGTTAGCCTCTCAGGTTTTTGGTGACTCGGGTAACTCCGTCAATGTTGAGAGTTTGGCGTACTCCTTCCCTCTCGGGGAATCCGTTGATGTGATTGTTGGCGCGACGGGACTCCACTTTGCTGATTTCACGCCTACCCTTAACCCCTATTTTGATGACAAAGATGGTGGGAATGGGGCGTTAAGTGCCTTTGGTCAACATAACCCGATTTATCGTCTCGGCGGTGGGGCTGGGATTGGCCTCAATCTCCGTTTTGGTGATTCGTTCCAGGTGACGACGGGGTATCTGGCCTCGGAAGCTGATAGCCCAACTAATGGTGATGGCCTCTTTAATGGCGATATTTCGGCGTTGGCTCAGTTAACCTATACCCCCACGCCTGAGTTGGGGTTTGCGGTAACTTATAACTATGGTTATTTCGGTGCTGGGAACTTTGGCTTCAATAATGGTGGCGGCTCTGGGTTTGACAACACCAATTTTGGTTTCACGGGAACGACGTTTACCAATAATATTGGTGCGGTGAACCCGGTGACGAGCCACTCCATCGGCGCTCAGTTGTCATGGTCTTTATCTCCGAGCGTGAATGTGAATGCTTGGGGTAGCTACAGTGACATTTATTTACGCACCAATGAGCTGGATGGGGAAATCTGGAACTGGGCGTTGGGCCTGGCGTTCCCTGATTTGGTCCTTCCGGGGAATTTGGGTGGCGTGATTGTGGGCGCTCAACCCTATCTGGGTGGCCTTGAGGATACTAACAGCTTCTTTGACAATGACATCCCTCTACATTTGGAAGGGTTCTATAAAGTCCAGGTGAGTGAAAATATTTCGATCACTCCGGGCTTGGTTTGGCTGCTCAATCCCAATCAAGATGCTGATAATGATAGTGTCTTCATTGGTACGTTACGAGGAACCTTTAGTTTCTAGGACGGCTGTCTAGGACTCGATTTGGAGACTAAGACTCTTCTCGCTGGGGGAGTTGGCCGCTTTGAACCCGCTTTTTCTCGTTAGCTCGGGAAAGGCGGGTTTTTTGGCGATCGCCCCCTGAGATGGCCCGATAGGGACGGTTATCTTTTAAGATGGCTCGTGAATCGAGTTTAGCGTTGGGAGTGCTTTGGAATGAGTTTGGATAACTTTTGTGTGTGTGATGGAGATCTCAGTCAGGAGCTGCTGAATCGCTATCGTCAAGGAACGGCCATCGCGGTGGATACGGAAACCATGGGCCTGCTTCCTGGGCGCGATCGCCTCTGTTTGGTGCAGTTGTGTGATGAGGCGGGATATGTCACGGTGGTGCGGATTCAACGGGGACAATCACAAGCCCCTCGTTTACAAGAATTACTGGAAATGAGCGATGTGGAAAAGATTTTTCATTTTGCTCGCTTTGATGTGGCCATGTTGCAACATCAGTTAGGGATCACCACGGCACCGATCTTTTGTACCAAAATTGCCAGTAAGTTAGCCCGGACTTATACGTCATCTCATGGCTTGAAAGGATTAGTTCTGGAACTCGAAGGCGTTGAACTTGATAAACGGGCTCAAAGTTCCGATTGGGGGAATGCCGCGAATCTCTCGGATGAGCAGTTAAGCTATGCGGCCAATGATGTTCGCTACCTGATTTCTCTCAAACAGACTTTGACGCAGATGTTGCAACGAGAGGAACGCTGGCAGCTTGCGGAGGCTTGTTTTGCCGCGATCCCTGTGTTTGTTGCTCTGGATTTGTTGCAGTATTCCCAAATTTTTGAGCATTAATCGACTCGCTAGGGTCAAGGTTGAGGCGATCAGGGTTTTGTCTGCGATCGCGATCGCATTGTCTTGGTATCTGCGATCGCATCAAACCTCGATCAACCTCACTCAAAACTAGGGTGAGATATCACGTGGCGATCGCCCAAACTCTGACACAATCGAGATGTCTATCTCTGGAACAGGGTTAAGGAACAGCTTGAACATGTTAAATGGTTCCGCAAAATCGACGATGCTAATTCCAGGGGCACTCGGTGAAATTCTGGTATCCGCACGAACCACAGGCAAACTCACCATTCTAGATCGCTATGGTTTGAAGGCCGCCATTCTCGATGAGTCCCTCAGCGAAGAAGAACAACGCTCGATTGACCGACTGCTGAGGGCGGTTGTCAAAGGGCGAGTGGCGGTCGATCCTTTGCCCCGCACCTATAATGCGTCTAATAATGCCTCTAATGGGTCTAATGCGTCCCAAGTTCATGCGTCCCAAGTCGCTGATTTGACCCAGAAGTCTCCTGTCCCGTAGACGACAGACATTAATTCACTGGTTGCTTGGACTCCCCATGGTCTTTATTCTCGTTTTGACCGCCTTACTCACCCTATTGGGTTGGTTGGGCGCATCATTTTTTGTGGAATTGCCAATCGCCCTTTGGGATACCCTCTCTCTCCCAAGCTGGTTTTGGCTACTGCTCGTGCTGTCTGTGATCTCCTGGGGAATAGGAGATTAAATCATCCGTGGAACGACTGCGGTGGAACGACTGAGATCGATGCTTCAAGACGGGGACTCGATCTCGTAGTGTTTGATCAGAGATAAACAGTTGCGATCGTCGTCTAGCCTCACATATCGCAACTCATCGGCGATACAGTCCATCAGGCGCAAGCCCCGACCTCCCGTTGCATTGAGATCAGCATCCGGTAACTCATGTAACTTAGCCTGCAAATCGAACTCGGGACCCGAATCGATGACCTTGAGTTCGAGAGACTCAGCCGTTTGTTCAAACTGAATTTCAACCGTTAACTCTGATGTGCCACCATGGGCATGTCGGACGGCATTCGTGAACGCTTCAGCCAACGCCGTCTTCAGTTGTAACCAGACTCGCTGGGGGACAACGGGCGACTCCAGGCCATCAAACCAATCCAAAACGCGGGCTAACGCGTTAAGATCCGTTGGAACACGCAATGATGCGGAGAGGGGAAATTTGCTCACGGTTTCCAAAGTGATAACATCCTCAGCTTCATTCAAAAACTTGCGGTCTGTTTCTTGATCATGACTCCGATTCTCCTAATCGACGACGACCCAACAACTCGCTTGGTGATCAAACGCGTCCTAACGCAACAGGGCTATGACGTAGCCGTCGCCAAAAATGGTGAGGAGGGACTTGATCTGGCACAACGCCTCAAACCCAAACTGATCATTTGCGACTGGATGATGCCAGGCATTGATGGACTGGAGGTCTGTCGCCAAACGAAGGCGATGGCCGATCTCTCAACCACCTTTTTTATCTTACTCACAGCTCGCGGAGCCGTCGAGGATCGGGTGACCGGACTCGATACCGGGGCTGACGAATTTCTGGCTAAGCCCATTGACATGGATGAACTTAAAGCGCGGGTTCGTGCTGGCCTGCGTATCCATCAACTCAGCCGAGATCTACAAAAGCAGAAACAAATGTTGGAGGCTGAGTTATCGGAGGCGGCGGCCTATGTGCGATCGCTACTCCCGGTTTCCCGTCATCATACCGCAGTTCGTATCGCCGCGTGTTTTGTTCCCTGTCAAGAACTTGGGGGCGATTGTTATGACTTCCAATGGCTCGATGAGACCTCGTTAGCTATGTATCTTGTGGATGTTTCGGGCCATGGGGTCGGTGCCGCGTTACTCTCTGTATCGGTCTTAAACATTCTGCGATCGCGTTCCCTACCCCGCACCAATTTTCACGATCCTAGTCAAGTCTTACAAGCCCTCAATCAAGCCTTTCAAACCAGCTCCTCGGGGACGTTCTACGAAGAAAAGTACTTTACGATTTGGTATGGAGTGTACGACACTCGCAGTCGCTGCCTCACATACGCGAGTGCTGGCCATCCCCCAGCTTTACTGGTATCGAGTCATGGTGAGGCTGTTACCCCGGAATTACATCGCCTCAACACCCCAAACTTACCGATTGGGATGTTCCCCGATGTGGACTATGACACAGCAACCTGCACCATCGCCCCATCGGGGCAATTGTATATTTTTAGTGATGGCGTGTACGAGATTCCTCAGAGCGATGGCACGATTTGGGGCTTAGATGCCTTTGCTGATTGGCTCACCCAGGCAAGTCCTAACCCAGAGATTGCCCTAACGTCTCTATTTGAACATCTCCAAGATCTCTGTTCGCCTGAGCCGTTTGACGACGATGTCTCACTGTTGCAAGTGACCTTTAAGTGAGTCTGACTGAATCATCGAGGTAACTCATTGAGGTGACTCATTGAGGTGACTCATCGAGGTGATAAGGTCTGCCGGGAACTGACCTTAGGACGATAACATGGACTCCTCAAATTCCTCGCGATCGCTGAAAATTTTAAAGACGCGGTTCATACTGGTCAGTTCAAAGAGAATTTTGACTTGATCGCTAATCGAACAGACAAACATCTTCCCATCGGCCGCCCGCACCGTCTTTAAGGCTGACACCAAGGCCCCTAAGCCTGAACTATCGATAAAGGTCACATCCTTCAAGTCCAAGAGGATCACCTTGGCCCCAGTCTCTAAACAGTCACTAATCTCCCGCCGCACCTGGCTGGCTTTCACGCCATCGAGAAGGCCACCCGGTTGGACGACTTTAATTTCATCAGGGTTCATAGATTTTTCCGCAAATATACATAACCACTCACCTAGAGACCAGTGTCTCATTTCCCGGCAGACAATTCCAAACTTCTGTCCTCGGTCGGTTTGTCTTACCCAGTCAGGCGATCGCAACCTTAAAGCTTTCCTAAAGTCCAGATGAGGAAAATGTCCAGCTGTTGGGCAGCAAGTTACCCATCTGTCGAGGGATTCAGCGATCGCCTTACCGTCAGGATAGCCCAAGAACTACGATATTGTAACGATAGTCTCATAGGGTCAGTCTGACGACTGCCCAACGGCATCCTAAACCCACGCCCCTATCTATCGCAGCCTTCTGTTTTGCCCTATCCTAAGGGCCAATGAGTTTGCCTCCGCCAGACTCCGGGATGCTGCTCACGTAATCTGCTTCAGAGGAATCATCATCATGGTCAAAGTTGGAATCAATGGCTTCGGTCGTATCGGACGTTTAGTCTTCCGTGCTGGACTCGCAAACCCCGACATCGAGTTCTGCGGGATTAACGACCTCGTCTCCCCCGAAAGCCTTGCCTATCTCCTCAAATACGATTCAACCCATGGTCGCTTCCAGGGCGAGGTTGAAGCCAAATCTGACGGCATTGTCGTCAATGGAACCTTTATTCCTTGCACCTCGGAACGAGACCCCGCTCAGCTTCCTTGGGCCAAGTACGGTGCGGAGTATGTGATTGAGGCCACTGGACTCTTTACCACCTACGACAAAGCCTCTAAACACCTTGAGGCTGGGGCAAAACGGGTGGTTCTTTCGGCTCCCACAAAAGACCCCGACAAGGTCAAAACCCTCCTGATGGGCGTTAACCAAGATGAGTATGACCCCAGTCAACATACCATCGTCTCCAACGCCAGTTGTACCACCAACTGCCTAGCCCCCATCGCCAAGGTTATTCATGATCACTTCGGCTTGGCTGAAGGTTTAATGACCACGGTTCATGCCATGACCGCCACTCAGCCCACCGTCGATGGCCCCAGCCAAAAGGATCTCCGGGCCGGCCGCAGCGCTCCTCAAAATATCATTCCCGCCTCCACCGGCGCCGCTAAAGCGGTGACGTTGGTGCTTCCTGCCCTCAAAGGCCGCCTAACGGGCATGGCTTTCCGGGTTCCCACTCCTGATGTCTCGGTGGTGGATTTGACCTTCCGCACGGAACAGGCCACGAGCTATGCGGACATCTGCGCCGCCATGAAAAAAGCCGCAGAAGGAGACATGAAAGGGGTTCTCGGCTATACCGAAGACCCGGTTGTCTCGACAGACTTCACCACTGACCCTCATTCGAGTATTTTTGATGCGACAGCCGGGATGGAGTTGAACGGGAATTTCTTTAAGGTTGTCTCTTGGTATGACAATGAATGGGGCTATTCTAACCGCACCATTGATTTAATCTTGACCATGGCAGCTCAGGGTTAAGAATGACTAATTGACCAGCTAAATGCCATCAAGCCCCAGTTGCCCAAGTGTTGGACTCTGGGGCTTTGTTTCGGTGTGAACCTAGGGCAGAATCACGGCCCAGAGACTATAGGCCAAGGCGATCGCACTGAGATGTTGTGGCCACAGGAAACGCCAGGATTGACGGGCAATTTTTTGAGTTAAAATTAGGCAAAGCAGGGTTGACATCAGAAGCGTTGTCCCTTGCAAAAATGTAATCACAGCCGGATCAGCGACCCAAATTGGTAGCGTCACACCTTTGATGCCAAAGGTTGCTAAAGTCAACGGTAAGACTCGTCCAGCTTCCCCTAACCCAAGTTGCAGATAGTAGGCTAAATTGCCCCCCCAAACCAGAGGAAGATAGCCATAGGCTAATGTGATAAAAGGCTTGGGTTTAGGACTGTTCCAGAGCCGGTGAATGGTCTGTATGAGGACATATCCGAGGAGGGGGGCGATCGCCGGTAAAATTAACGCCAACAGGGACAGTTCCAGATGTTGCCCAAAGGCCCCTAAGTTAAACGACCATCCTAACCCTTCTTGTCGTTGGGGTAATCGTCGCAGAAACACCCCACCCAGTAGTAAAAAGAGCAACGCCACCTCGTAAGCATGGGGGGTATGAGTCGTCCAGAGTTCGATCGCCGGTGGTCGCAGATTAACCTCCACAGACCGATGAGGACAAGCTTTAAGACAGGTCATACAAAGAACACAATCGCGGTTATCTTGCAATTGAGCCGGATGGGAATAGAGGGGACAACCATTGGTCTCTTGACCTTCTCCTTTCTCGGGTCCCCCTTTATAACATTGGTAGGTGGTGCATTCAGCCGAGCAAATTCCCGTCTGCGCCCGTAATTCCGTCATCGAGAGTTTTGCAAATAAGCCATTCATGCCCCCAATGGGACAAAGGTAACGACACCAAAAACGGCGTTCAAACAGTAGAGAAAAAATGACAGCCCCAGCGGTGATCAAGAGAAGTAAACAACTCGATAAATAGGCAGTGTTTTGTAGATGCCAAAGTTCTTCCCAGAGAAAAATCAGAGCAAACAGCCCAAATAGAAACCAACCTCCCCAACGTTCAGCTGCTTGTCTCGGCCAAGGTTTCAGTTGACGGGGAAAGAGTTTTAAAGAGAGTTTTTGACTCAGTTCACCATAAATCATAAAGGGACAAACGGCACACCAAAGTCGCCCCACGAAAGGAAAGCCAATCAGAACCAAGGGCCACCACCAAGCCCAAAAGAGGTTCAAGGCGACATTTTGATCCCGTGTTTGTGGCCCGACAAATAAGAGAATAACGACCAGGGCAAAGACCCAGGTCGTTATCCCATAGTTAAGTCCATCAGTCCAAAATTTACCACGCAGAAATTGTCGTAATTGAGGATAGCTTTTAAAGAGATTGAAACGTAAGCGAGTTGTTTTCTGATCTTGAGACCAAAAGAGTTCTTCAGTGAGTTCTTCAGCGCCATCAGCTTGGGTGACGGCTCGTTTAACTAGACTACTGAGTTCCCGTAAGTTATTAGGAAAATCGTAGGCTTGCAGGCGACGGATAGCTTCAGGGGTGATGTTAGGCTTGGGGATACCGCGACGGCGACAGCAGAGACTCAGATTGTAGTCGAGGAGGGCTTTGATGTCGGTTTTGCGAACGCGGACGGGAGGAACTTTAATACTCTGATCGATGCAGTCGGTAAATTCTGGGGCGGTTCGTTCGGAAATTAGGATAATGCGGGCCTGAGACGATCGCGAGACGGGAGTTTGCTGTGGATCTCGGGAAACTGGCTGATAGGTTTGGTTTTTTAGGAGTTGGGCAATTTGCGGCCGTAGTTCCTCGGGTAAATCTTGGACGTTGTTGAGAACGAGGGTTCCCTCTCCAAGCCATTCGAGGAGACCCGGTTTCCCGTTGACGCGACCAAAAAGTTCAGCTCCGCTGGTTTGCAGCAGGCCGCTGGTGAGTTGAATCATGGGTTCTCGCCGTTGGGGAGAACCGTAGTGGATGAGGCTGGCGATGTTATCTTTTTCGAGGCCCGGTTCGCCAAAAATGAGGACGGAGTCTTGGGTTTTGGCGGCCTGTTTGATTTTCTGTCGCAGTCGCACGGCGTACCGACTGCTACCAATAATTCCCCGGCGGATGCGGTTGATGAGATAGGGCCGTAGTTCACTTTGACGGTCTCGTTCGTAGTTGAGTTGGGCCGAGAGGCGATCGAGTTCGGCGGCCAGTTGTTGGGAAAATAGCTGTGAGATGTCCGGGTGGCGTTCGAGAAGACCTGTCATCTCCTCGCGAGAGATCCGCCAAAGCTGGCTATCGCTTATGGCGGTCAGGGTTTCGCGGCTGGGGCGATCGAGAATCAGGTCTTGTAGGTGGAGGACGGTACCGGTGGTGAGACAATAGGCGCCTTGGGGGCGATCGCTCTGAAGTTGTCCTTGATAGAGGATATAAACGCCGTCGGGGGGCTGATCGACTTGGCTGAGAATGTCAGCTTCGCTCAGGCGGCGATCGCCAAGGAGGTCATTTAAATCCGTCAGGGCCTCATTAGAGAGCTTGTTGAGAATAGTATGGGTTTTGAGCCAGGTTATCCGGTCTGCACCTATCATGGGATCTTGCCTCTTGTTTGATCCGGTTGTTCCATCCTAGCGGCGATCGCCATGACCATTGCAGATCTTCCGAATCTTTGGGTTCCCCTGGCCCTGTTGGGGTTGATCATCGCGGCTGCTATCTTTTTCACCCGTGCTTGATCGTCCTCTCTCTTCCCTAGTCAAAAGTCCCAACCCACGCCCTCGTAAGAGAGGATGAGTTGAGACCTGTTCCCTGTTCCCTGTTAAGCCATAAAGCTATCATCTCGTGGTCCAACGACCATTTGCAGAACCGTTGGTTCACCCCCTTTTTGATGAAATTTGTCGGCCCAACCTCGGATGAGTTCATCGAGTTCAGTGAGGGCATCTTGGAGGCGATCGCTGGGAATATCTAATTCTTCCAACAAGCGCATGGTTTTGGGTTCCCGTTGTGTCCAATCCCGCATCATACGGAAGTAGCGGGCTGTATCCTCCACCATAATGTAATTGCGTTCTTCGTCATTAATGGGAGAATAAGAGGCACGAGTGAGGGCGTACACCGGCATTCCCCAAGGGGAGTCAATCCGGGTGACGGTTCCTGAGTAGATTAAACGCCGTTTGATATGCTCAGCCAACGCTTCGCTGAGGGGCATCCGCCGTTCTGGGGGCAGATCTTCTTGAGAGCGACTATGCAGAAACTCAATTAACTCCATGAATTGAAAGGAGTTAATGGTTTGAGCATCGGGTAGCGGTTTCGGCAGTTTCCGTTCCAGTTGACGTTTCTCGTCTGGGGACAGGCTACTACCAGCAATGCGGGGTTTTCCCGGTCGCCAGGGGTATTGTTCGAGCCAGACATAGGGAAACTGAATGAGATAGCGAGGTTCTTGAGACCCCAGCATCTTGAGGAGTTTTCCTTCGGTGAGGGCTTGACGGACTTCTTCAACAATCACCTTGACCCGTCGAGGTTCGATATGATGCAGATGGCCCGTCATCCGCAAGTTTTCCCCCTGTTCGAGATAGGTCAGGTAAATTGCACATTTAGCAGCCGTGGCCGCTGCATCGAGAAAGGCTCCATGTCGATGTCCGCTAGTCCGCATGGCAATGAATGCCAAATAGAGCATGATTTGATCCATCGCGCTCGGACTCAGACGCTCGATCAAATCGGTATCTTTATTCATAACAATCCCTGAATCTATGAGTTGTGGAGGGCCAACAGGTCCCTCGGGTCAATCTTTAGGTTTCGGTTGAAAACGCCGAGACTCAGCACGAGACGACTTTACAATAGTGTCCGGGAGTGACGTCCTCTGAGCGATCCCACGATGCACGCCTGGGTTGGGAGACTCAAAGTCTGAGTGTCGTTCTGGCCCGTTGCCAGACTACAAACTCTTTTTTTGGGGAGTTTCCCCCTTTATACTCACTTTATCCCAATATCTTATCCGATCTCGTGGTCGTTCAAATTCTTGTTCTGGCCAGGTTCCGAGGTCAGAATTCAAGACGCGATCGTGCAATTATCCTGCAATTGAGTTGTTTATTCCCCGGTTTTATGGCTAATCTTAGTATTTCCCTCAGTCCTGCCGCTGTCGCTGAAGTGGAGCGCCTACGACGTAAACAAAATGGCTTGGAGGTGCCTTTACGGGTGCGGGTGCGATCGGGGGGCTGTGCCGAACTGTATTATGACCTCAGCTTTGAGGAGAACCCCGATGGTGAGGATCGCTGTTGTACCTGTGATGGGGTGGCGATCGCCGTTGACGTGCTAAGCTTGCCCTACGTCGATGGACTCACGATTGACTACACTGAAGACCTAATGGGAGGCGGATTTCGCTTCCATAATCCTCACGCCGAGCGCACCTGTAGCTGTGGGCATTCCTTTGTTCCCCAAGCTGATTTGACCGCTCACTGAGGGATGTTGACGCTTGCCCAAAATCGCGGTATAGTTGAAGACTGTTTCCAGATTTATCTTAAGTCCGCTCATTAGCATTACTCATGCCGACAATTCAGCAGCTCGTGCGTAGCGAGCGAAAGAAAGCCCATAAGAAAACAAAGTCGCCAGCCCTCAAAAGCTGTCCCCAGCGTCGTGGAGTTTGCACCCGGGTTTACACCACTACCCCGAAAAAGCCTAACTCTGCCCTGCGGAAAGTAGCGCGGGTTCGTTTAACCTCCGGGTTTGAAGTGACCGCCTACATTCCTGGCATTGGCCACAACTTGCAAGAGCACTCCGTGGTCATGCTGCGGGGGGGTCGTGTGAAAGACTTACCCGGGGTCCGTTATCACATCGTACGAGGAACCCTCGACACCGCTGGCGTAAAGGATCGCCGTCAGAGTCGTTCCAAATACGGAGCCAAACGTCCTAAAGAGTAAGTCTCCTAGGACAGAATCCGCGCAGTTTATACTTTTTCAGAAGTTCAAGCCGAATCTATGTCACGTCGCAGAGTCGTTCAAAAACGTCCGGTTCCCCCCGATCCGGTTTATAATAGCCGCCTAGTCAGCATGATGACCCGCCGCATCATGCAGCATGGTAAAAAATCTTTGGCATCGAACATTGTCTACGATGCCATGAAAATTATTGAAGAGCGTACCGGTTCCGAGCCGCTAGAGGTATTTGAAACCGCCATTCGCAATGCGACCCCTCTCGTCGAAGTGAAAGCTCGTCGTGTGGGTGGGGCCACCTACCAAGTCCCGATGGAAGTGCGTCCTGATCGCGGCGTGGCTTTGGCGCTGCGTTGGTTGATTGCTGCCACTCGTAACCGCTCGGGAACCACCATGGCCATGAAACTGGCTAACGAACTCATGGATGCGGCTAACGAAACCGGCAACACCATCCGTAAACGGGAAGAAACCCATCGCATGGCAGACGCGAACAAAGCCTTTGCACACTATCGTTACTAAATCCGGTATCTCACCTTCGGTTTCCCCAAGCCGCCAAGAATTTTTTGCTTAAATCGTCGCTTAAGTCAAAGAATATTAAGATACAATAAGTATTGCTGTGTCCGCGTCTCCGATTTCAATTGAGAGAGGGGCGCGGTGGGTTGTGTGTAATTTCGAGTTTAGCGAGCCGTCGCGACTGGGAGTCTCCAATCCAAAAACAGCACATCATGAAGACACAGCGGCAGTACACGTAAAGGGAGGTTATTGTGTCACGAACAGTCCCGCTCAACAGAATTCGCAATATTGGTATTGCGGCACACATCGACGCAGGAAAGACGACTACAACAGAGCGTATCCTGTTCTACTCGGGCATGGTCCATAAAATGGGCGAAGTCCATGAAGGAACCGCCGTCACGGACTGGATGGCTCAGGAGCGAGAGCGGGGCATTACGATTACTGCCGCTGCGATCACCACCAACTGGCTTGACCATCAAATCAACATTATCGACACCCCAGGACACGTCGACTTCACCATTGAAGTTGAACGGTCAATGCGGGTGCTAGATGGCGTGGTAGCCGTCTTTTGTTCCGTCGGTGGCGTGCAACCCCAGTCAGAAACCGTATGGCGACAAGCCGATCGCTACAAAGTTCCCCGTATTGCCTTCGTCAACAAGATGGACCGCACCGGGGCCAACTTCTTCAAGGTCTATAACCAACTGCGCGATCGCCTGCGCACCAACGCCGTTGCGGTTCAAGTTCCCATCGGCAGTGAAAGCCAGTTCAACGGTGTCGTCGATCTCGTCGGCATGAAGGCGTTCATCTACAGCAATGACCTCGGAACTGACATTCAGGAAACCGCCATCCCTGAAGAAGTCTCGGAACTTGCAGCCGAGTATCGTGAAAAACTCCTCGAAGCCGTCGCCGAAACCGACGATGATCTGATGGAGAAATACCTAGAAGGGGAAGAGATCAGCGAAGAGCAAGTTCGCGCCACCCTTCGCAAGGGAACTATTGACGGAACCATTGTTCCCGTGCTTTGTGGTTCTGCCTTCAAGAACAAAGGTGTGCAACGGTTGCTTGACGCCGTCGTGGACTATCTGCCCTCACCGACGGAAGTTCCTCCAATTCAAGGAACCCTACCCGACGGAGAAATGGCAACTCGTCCGGCTGATGACGAAGTGCCTCTATCGGCTCTAGCCTTTAAGGTCATGGCCGATCCCTACGGTCGTTTGACCTTTGTGCGTGTGTACTCAGGAATCCTGAAAAAAGGAAGTTATGTGTACAACGCCACCAAAGACCAGAAAGAGCGGGTTTCACGCCTGATCGTCCTTAAATCTGATGATCGCATCGAAGTCGATGAACTTCGTGCCGGAGATTTAGGAGCCGCTTTGGGCTTGAAAGATACCCTAACTGGCGATACGATTTGCGACGAGGAAGAACCCATCATCCTCGAATCGCTGTACATCCCTGAACCGGTGATCTCCGTCGCCGTTGAGCCGAAAACCAAGGCCGATATGGAGAAACTCTCCAAAGCCTTGCAATCCCTGTCCGAAGAAGATCCCACCTTCCGAGTGGTCACGGATCCTGAGACCAATCAGACGGTGATTGCGGGGATGGGTGAACTTCACCTAGAAATTCTCGTTGACCGCATGTTGCGGGAATTTAAGGTAGAAGCCGAAGTGGGTGCGCCTCAGGTGGCCTACCGGGAAACCATCCGTAAACCCAGTACCGCCGAGGGCAAATTCGTCCGTCAAAGTGGTGGTAAAGGGCAGTACGGTCACGTGGTGATCGAACTCGAACCTGGCGAGACGGGAAGCGGCTTTGAGTTCGTTTCCAAAATCGTCGGGGGTGCCGTTCCCAAGGAATATATTGGGCCGGCTGAAAACGGGATGAAAGAAGCCTGCGAATCTGGTATTCTAGCAGGTTATCCCCTGATCGACGTGAAAGCAACGTTGGTCGATGGGTCTTACCACGATGTCGATTCAAACGAGATGGCATTTAAGATCGCTGGCTCCATGGCGATCAAAAATGCGGTCACCAAGGCATCCCCGGTTCTTCTCGAACCGATGATGAAAGTTGAGGTCGAAGTTCCCGAAGACTTCATGGGCAACGTGATTGGCGACTTGAACTCCCGTCGCGGTCAGATCGAAGGTCAAGAGACGGATGATGGCCTTACGAAAGTAACGGCTAAAGTTCCGCTGGCATCCATGTTTGGGTATGCCACGGATATTCGCTCGAAGACTCAAGGTCGTGGCATCTTTTCGATGGAGTTCAGCCACTATGAGGAAGTTCCCCGTAGTGTTGCTGAAGAGATCATCGCCAAAAGCAAAGGGAACGCATAACACAGAATAAGGAACACAAGATTCATGGCACGCGCAAAATTTGAACGCAACAAACCCCACGTCAACATCGGTACCATCGGTCACGTTGACCACGGGAAAACCACGCTGACCGCTGCAATCACCGCCACTCTGGCTGTGACAGGTCAAGCGAAAGCTCGCAAGTATGCTGACATTGACGCCGCTCCCGAAGAGAAAGAGCGGGGAATCACCATCAACACCGCTCACGTTGAGTACGAAACCACTGGGCGTCACTATGCTCACGTGGATTGCCCCGGTCACGCGGACTATGTGAAAAACATGATCACCGGAGCCGCTCAAATGGACGGCGCGATCCTGGTGGTGTCTGCCGCTGATGGTCCCATGCCTCAAACCCGTGAGCATATTCTTTTGGCTCGTCAGGTGGGCGTTCCTAGCTTGGTGGTCTTCTTGAACAAACAAGACCAAGTCGATGACGAAGAACTCCTCGAATTGGTTGAACTCGAAGTTCGCGAACTCCTGAGCGAGTACGACTTCCCCGGCGATGATATTCCTATCGTCACGGGCTCCGCTCTCAAAGCGATTGAAGCTCTAGAAGCCAACCCCGCTGTCGCCGCTGGTGAAGATGAGTGGGTTGACAAAATCCTCAAGCTCATGGAAGAAGTGGACGCGTATGTGCCTACTCCTGAGCGCGATGTGGACAAAGACTTCTTGATGGCCGTTGAAGACGTGTTCTCGATTACGGGTCGGGGTACGGTGGCGACCGGGCGGATTGAGCGCGGTATCATCAAAGTCGGCGACACCGTGGAACTCGTGGGCATCAAAGATACCCGCAGCACCACTGTGACCGGTGTGGAAATGTTCCAGAAAACGCTGGATCAAGGGATGGCTGGCGACAACGTCGGTGTCCTCCTGCGTGGGATTCAAAAAGGTGATATTGAGCGGGGCATGGTGTTGGCTAAACCCGGCACGATTAACCCTCACACCAAGTTTGAGGCTGAGGTGTACATCCTCAACAAAAATGAAGGTGGCCGTCACACCCCCTTCTTCCCTGGCTATCGTCCTCAGTTCTATGTGCGGACGACCGACGTGACCGGAACCATCAGTGACTTCACGGCTGACGATGGTAGTGATGCTGAAATGGTTATGCCTGGCGATCGCATCAAAATGACGGTTGAACTCATCAACCCGGTGGCGATCGAACAAGGAATGCGCTTTGCTATTCGTGAAGGCGGTCGGACCGTCGGCGCGGGTGCTGTGGCCAAAATCCTTCAGTAGTCCCTCGGTCTAACTGTGGTGTTAGGGGCGCATTGAGTGCGCCCCTGATGTCTCGAGTCGCTTCGTGGCGATTTGGGGAGGCGTCGCCCTCCCTTCCTCTTGTGATCTGAACCTCGACAATTAAAAACGTTTCAACATCATGGCAACGATTCAGCAGCAAAAAATTCGCATTCGCTTAAAAGCCTTTGACCGTCGCCTCCTCGACACATCCTGCGACAAAATTGTAGATACGGCAAATCGCACCAGTGCCACCGCTGTCGGCCCGATTCCCCTGCCGACGAAACGCCGGGTGTATTGTGTTTTGCGATCGCCTCACGTCGATAAAGACTCCCGCGAACACTTTGAAACCCGCACCCACCGCCGCATCATTGACATCTACCAACCCTCTTCCAAAACGATTGATGCACTCATGAAGTTGGATCTACCGGCTGGGGTTGATATTGAGGTCAAACTTTAATTAAATCCACAAGAATTTGGCTCAAGTCAAGATCCCCCGCCATCTCTGGATTAAATCATCGCTGAATTCATGCTGAATCATCGCTGACCTCTTCGAGAAGACCGGGGGATTGTTTGCCCAATGAGTTAGAATAAAAGGCGCAACCCTGACAGACGGAATCATGGCTACCTCGTCTTCTATCGCTGTTCGAGAACTTCCCTTATTTCCTCTCCCGGAGGTCGTCCTGTTTCCCGGTAGACCGCTCCCACTGCATATTTTTGAGTTTCGCTACCGCATGATGATGAATACCATCCTCAAGGGCGATCGCCGCTTTGGAGTTCTCATGTGGGATCCCAATAATCGCGAAGCCGCCCCTGTGGGCTGTTGTGCCGAAATTATCCAGCATCAGCGACTTCCCGATGACCGCTTGAAAATTTGGACGGTTGGACAACAGCGGTTTCGGGTGTTGGACTATGTCCGAGAAAAACCGTACTATGTGGGGCTAGTGGAGTGGATCGAAGATCATCCTCCCCAACAAGACCTACATCGCTTAGCCACCGATGTCGAAGAACTTTTACGAGATGTTGTGCGCCTGTCGGCTAAACTGATGGACCGTGACATCGAACTCCCTGAGGATATCCCCAGTTTACCCACAGAACTCTCCTACTGGGTCGCAGGAAATCTCTATGGTGTAGCCTCAGAACAGCAAACCCTGCTAGAAATGCAGGACACAGCAACTCGCCTTGAACGAGAGTCAGAAATCCTAACCACAACTCGGAATCATTTAGCCGCGCGAACCGTTCTCAAAGATACCTTTGACCCCTCTTAAGGAAGCCAGGTTGTCGGTTAATGCTGAGTTGAATCACGTTAAGTCGAGTTGTTTTGAGTTGAGTTATTGTCAGAAACAAGGTGAACTACTATGGGCGAATCCAAACGTCGTAAAGAAGCCCTAGGCGAAAAGTATGGCCAGGAGCCCTATATCTTGCCCTGGCTACCGATTACCAAACGGCAATCAGAACAGTTCCTAAAATGGTCAAGCCGGGGGGCCTGGGCGGGCATTGTCGCTCTGGTCATCATTTGGATTTCGGTTGTCTTTATTGGGCCATCCTTGGGTTGGTGGGGTCTGGGGTAACCGCAATCCTGGCTTCAGACTCCCCACCCTAGAACCCCGACCCCAAACTTCCAGGGCTTTGATGCTGCTGGGATTGAGGTGGCGGGGTCTCTTTGGCCCGTTTTCTGAGTTGGGATTGATAGAAATATCAAATAACTTTACACTCTACTCATAATCGGGATCGGAGTGGCAGGTCGTTGGCATCAGGAGCGATCCCCGAGGAGCTTGACGTTGAATTTCCTGAATTGTCCAGGATTTGATAGAAAGGAAACCTTAGACAGGACAAGGATTTGCGCCACCCGCAGTCTAGCTTAACCCCCCGCTGTCCCGTTCTCTGTGTCGTACGATACCTCACATCTAGGGAACCTAAGTTAGCGTTGGGCAAGTCGACTAACCCGACCTTAATCCGTTGGGGAAAGACTTTGTTGGCTTGCTAGGAAACCCAATATGAGAGACATTGTTAAGTAAATCTTAAATTGTTAACCCGCGTCTCGCGTGTGAGAGGAGGAGAACCGTGTTTATACGACTTGCCGAACAACATCGTCAATTCGTCCAAGAATTGGTGATGAACCTAAAAGCTCTAGCCATTGTGCTAGAGCGTCGGGGCTATCTCGCTTCATGCTATACCTGCGGCAGTCAGATGAACAGCGCGTCGTTTATGGTTAGCCTAGGCGACAATCATCTCATTCGCTTCCTGGTCTCCGATTATGGGATTACTTGGACTGAGATGCGTGACGATCGCGAACTGATGAAGCTCGAAGGTGCCGAAGCCATTGCCCAACTGCAAGAGTTAGCCAATCTGGTGAAATATCAAATTGCCCCGCAAGATTATCGTCCAACAGCGGTGCAACAGGCGTAGAATAGGGTCAGATCCTTGCGATCGCAACGTTTTACCCCCTGCTATTGGGTCTTTCCCATGACAGATATTGATATTGGCTGGCAACATTGTTACATCGACACCAACCGCATCCGACTGCATTGTGTCACCCAAGGAGAAGGCGATCTCGTCGTACTTCTCCACGGCTTCCCGGAGTTTTGGTATTCCTGGCGTTATCAGATCCCGGCTCTCGCCCGTCATTTTAAAGTCGTTGTTCCCGATTTGCGCGGTTATAACGACTCCGATAAGCCCTCAAGTGGCTATGATCTCGATACCCTGAGTCAAGATGTCCGAGGTACGATTGCCGCCTTAGGCTATCGTAGCGCTCACATTGTGGGTCACGACTGGGGAGGGGCGATCGCCTGGCATCTGGCTCATACCTATCCCGAGTCTATCAATCGCCTCGCCATCCTCAACGCTCCTCATCCCCATCAATTCACCCAGGCTCTTGCTGGTAACTTCGACCAACTCCGCCGCAGTTGGTATGTTTTTGCCCTGCAAATCCCCACCCTACCCGAATGGGTGATTCGCAACAATCTCAAAGACTTCGTACAGAAGATCTTTCGGGAAAACGCCATTCGTAAAGGGGCTTTTGGCCAAGAAGATAACCAAATCTATCAAGCCGCTCTTGAAAAGCCCGGCGTACTCCATTCCATCGTTAAGTATTATCGCCAACTCTCAGCCCCTCAAACCTGGCTCAAAGGCTGGGGGCGATCGCTCGATCCCATCACGGCCCCAACCTTAGTTCTCTGGGGGGAAGACGATTCATTTCTCAGTACTAGCCTCACCCAAAGCTTTGGCAAACTGATTACTGCCCCCTTCCAACTCGAACTCATCTCCCAGTGCGGGCATTGGATTCAGCAGGAAGTGCCGCAAACCGTCAACCGCAAACTGCTCAACTTTCTAACCGTTGAGCCGTAATCGCTAACTCACTCCAACAGGTGAAACCGAGAGTTTCACCCGTTGGAGTACTAATTGGATTACTAATTGGAGTACTCAGCCGCGTTAGTGCCGCGTTAGTGGTGATGACGATGCTCGTGATCATGGCGGTGGGCCCGGCTGTGGCTGTGATCATGACCCTGGCCTTGGAAACTGTCATGATGATGCTCATGGAAGCGTTCAGCCACCTCTAAGGCTAACTGAGGATTCACCTCAACCGCCTCTGATTCGAGTAACTCCTCAATATGAGAGTCTGCCCATTGAGCGACCATTTCTAGGAATTCAGGGCGATCGTTGACACAAGGCATTTGCACATAGGTCACCCCTGGATAACGGCGGTGCATCTCATCAACAATATGATGCACATCTAACAGGGTCTCGTGGTTCTCCGTGGCGAAGCCAATGGGCATCATCACGATCGCCTTGGCTCCCAATTGCACCAAATTATCAATGGCCTGATTAGGATTCGGTTGCGTCCATTCAATCAAGGGGGTGTCATGATTCAACCAACCTACCGAAATCAAGGGATAGCGGTACATTAGCCGCTCCCGCACCGCTTCATAGAGTGCCTGACTCTCATCAACACCAGAGGTAAAGCCTTTAGCTTTCATGGGGCAGCCGTGGTTCATTAAGATGATGCCAATTTGCGAAGGCAAATAGGCCGCCGCTAACTCCTCGGCGATGCGTTCTTCAACCATCTGAGCCATCAAATCCAGATATTGAGGCTGATTGTAGAAGGAGGGAATATATTTCAATCCCTTGACCCAATGCTCCTGGCCGTCGGCTAACTTGGAAAGCGCCTGGTTTACTTGTTCAACGGCGATGCCGCTGGTAAACACCGAATCCACTACCAGTAGGGGATAAATCAAGAGTTTCGTGAAGCCTTGGGCTTTGACCTCAGCTAACACCTGTTCTGGAAGGAAGGGAGCGCAGAAGTTGAAGGCTTTAAACACCTGAACGCGATCGCCCCAGCGTTCCTGAAGCGTTTGCTCAATCCCCGCCCGTTGTTGCTCAAAAATGGCATTGTGGGGAGAGATAAAGTCATGGTGTTGATGGCCCCACTCATGGCGGTCAAAAATCGCCAACAGTCGAGCTAGGGGGGGATAGAGCCAATCGGGAACTGGGGCGAACTTAGCGGTGAGCAGGTGCAAGGCCTGTTCGTTGTAGTTGGCGAAGTCCTCATAGCTCTCGACTTCACCGTATCCCATCAAGAGAACGGCGACGCGATGATCCGATGGCGTGGAATTGGATGAATGGGTGGTCTGTTCGTGGGTAACAACCAAAATGACAGTCTCCTCTGAGGCGATCTAATGAGCTGCAACGGATTGCGTGCGTTATTGCGTGCGTTACAGCAGATAATGTCAACATAACACAGGGGTTTGACCCGTTGTCATTACAGGATTGTTACTCGGCTTGAGCCGTCATGACCCTTTATCTATGTCCAGGGGTTCACCCTCCCAGTCTCAGCGAGCGTTTTGGCCAAGTTCTGGGGCTGGAGTCAGTCCTCATTTTACCCACGTCAACCCATCCCCCCTATTCCCCCCTGCATGTCCTCGATTACGCCCGCCAGCAAGGGCTAGAAGAGCCTTGTTTTTTGGCATTTAGTGCTGGAGTCGTTGGGGCGATGGGAGCGGCCTGGAGCTGGCAACAGCAGGGGGGAACGGTCAAGGCAGTGATTGCCTTAGATGGTTGGGGGGTTCCTCGTTTGGGAACCTTTCCCTTGCATCGCCTCAGTCATGATCAGACTACCGATGAGCAGTCGGGCTGGTTGGGGGTGGGGGGCGATCGCTTTTATGCCGATCCCCCGGTGGCTCATTTGGAGTTATGGGCCTATCCAGAGCGGGCGCGAGGGGTATGGCTACCCGAGTCGGGGCCGAGGCAATACACCGATGCAGCGGCGTTTATCCGATTTCTGCTGAGGCGTTATGGCGAATTGGATAGTTGACTAAGCTTGCTGCACAAGGGATTTTGGGATTTTATTCTAAATTCGAGAATATCGAATAAAATGGAAGTCACTACCCTAAAATGCTGAAGTGCTGAATTGATGCTCAAACCTCAAAATGTGGTAATTTTACTCAAAGTTCATGTTGGTATTCAGAAGCGATCGCCCATCGAGTGCGTTACCGTTTGCCTGATGGTCAAGAGATTTGGATTTTCCCGCCGCTTTATTTTCTAGCGAGTAAGGTTGAGGCGTTTAAGGGACGGGGTGGAGATTTGCGTCTTTCTAAGGATATAGAAGATATTGTCCTATTGTTGGACGGATCTGAGGGATGATTGACAGATTTTCGAGGGGCCAACCCGGAGGTTGAAAGTTTTTAACGGTCTTGGTTTCAACAAAATCGAGAACGATTTGGGGAAGCAATCTATGCTTTTTGGCCTTCTTCTAGTGAAGGAAGAGAGGACCATATTTTGGCTTTACTCGATGAGCTTTGCCAAGAAAATCAAGAAGAATTATAGAACTTTTCCAAGGGCTTATGAAGCTTATCCAGAACGGGCATGAGGGCTTTGGCTGCCAGAGTTTGTCCAATACAAAAAATCGACGCAGCGACCTTTATGCGAACCATGTTGAGACGTTATGGAGAATTAGACGGTTGAGCTTGTTTAGCCCGCCAAGCCCCATAAACGAGTCTTAGGGCTTCCTTGGAAACACGATCGCTCAAATAAGTCCATAACACCTCTAAACTCGCCCCCGGATGGCGATCGCAGACCCCTTCAATCTCCCGTTGCTGTTCTGGGGTCACCAACCGATCCAAATCCACCGGTTGCCCCATTTCCAAGAGTTCCGCCAGATGACGCACAATGCGAGAGGGGCGTAAATTCCGCTCCTGGGCGATCGCCTCGATATCCAATCCTTTCTGATGCAACTCCAGACTATAGAGATGAGTCGAACTGGGTTCCTGGCTGCGAGGGAAGCGATGGCCCTCCCGTTTAATCACCGCTTTCACTAAGCGAATTTCCTCATAGGGATAGACTCCCGCCAGATACTCATACACCGGCTTCAATTTATCGGTATTCAGGGCCTGAATCGCTTGACGAATCGGCTGTTGATGATCTGGGGGAACGAGAGTAT
Source organism: Phormidium willei BDU 130791 (assembly GCA_001637315.1). Lineage (GTDB taxonomy): Bacteria > Cyanobacteriota > Cyanobacteriia > Cyanobacteriales > Geitlerinemataceae > Sodalinema > Sodalinema willei. The sequence goes on from LSZA01000013.1 coordinate 42,877, forward strand.
TGATATCAATGGCTTCCCCCGCTTGTAGGAGTCGTTCGAGATGGCCATAAATGGTGCTGGGGGAGAGATTGCGAGCCAGGGCAATCTCCTGAACGCTTTTACCCTGTTGACATAAGGCTAGGGTTTCTCGGTGTGTCTCGCTTAAGGTTGTGGTGGATGGGGTGCTGGTATAGCGCTTGGGGGGGGCGCTGGCGTTGCCTGTGGTAAACTCGCGAATCAGGGCCACAAAGCGATCGCCATAATGCTCAAGTTTATAACGTCCGACCCCCGACAGTTGCCCAAACTCCGCCAAGGTTTGGGGCTGTTGCTGGGCCATCAGCCGTAGGGTGGAGTCTGGGAAAATGGTGTAAGGCGCTGCTGAGCGTTCATTGGCGATTTGCTTGCGTAAGGCCCGCAGTTGGAACATGAGGGCATCGGCTTCGGCGGCTAAGGGGCTACGGCGATCCTCTAAGGCACTCACTGAACGGGGAACGGCCACCTCAACCTTACGCTGTTGACGCATAATTTCCCAACTGAGGGCATTGAGTTTCAGAACCGGGTAACCGTCATCCGTTTCATCGACAAAGCCGCGATGTTTCAGGGTTCGGGCTAAGGCCCGCCATTGATCAGCGGTGCGATCTTTGCCAATTCCATAGGTTGAGAGGCGATCGTGGCGATATTTCTTGATTTTCTCCTTTCTTGAGCCTCGCAACACATCAATAATATGGGCGACCCCGAACCGTTCCCGACAACGGGCCACACAGGAGAGGAACTTCATCGCTTCGATGGTCCAATCCTCTACGGGCTTCGGATTGCGGCAGTTATCACAGGTTTGACAGGGTTCGCCGAGGGTTTCGCCAAAGTAGCGCAGCAGGATACTGGGGCGACATTCGCTACTGTCGGCGTAGTCGATGACTTGGCGCAACTGTTGACGGGCAATTCGTTGTTCGTGTTCATCGGCTTTTTGGCCGATAATCCACTCGACTTTGCTGACGTCACCGTAACTGAGAAAGAGGATACATCGGGCCGGTTCTCCGTCGCGGCCGGCGCGGCCGGTTTCTTGGTAATAGCTTTCTAGGGTTTTGGGCAAGTCATAGTGAATGACAAAGCGCACATCGGGTTTGTTGATTCCCATTCCGAAGGCGATGGTGGCTACGATCACTTGCACATCGTCACGGATGAAGCGAGTTTGGTTGTTGGCGCGATCCGCGTCACTCATTCCCGCGTGATAGGGAAGGGCATCGATGCCATCTCGGCGCAGTTTGTCGGCCAGTTCGTCCACTTGGCGACGGCTGAGACAGTAGATGATCCCGGCGCCGCCTTGGCGTACCAGTTGGTAGATTTGATTGTAGCTATCCCGTTTTTTGGGGCGCACTTCGTAGGCTAGGTTGGCCCGGTAGAAGCTGGCGATATGGACTTGTGGCTGCTTTAGGGATAGTTGTTGGATGATATCCTGGCGGACGCGATCGGTGGCGGTGGCGGTCAGGGCCGTGACGGGGACATCGGGGTAATGGTGGCGTAGTCGTGAGAGTTGGCGATAGTCTGGGCGAAAGTCATGGCCCCATTCTGAGACGCAGTGGGCTTCGTCGATGGCGAAGCCGGAGAGGCCTGGCTGCGATCGCACCTGGTTGAGTAAGTCTAGGAAATGGTCGCTTAAGAGTCGTTCGGGGGCGACGTAGAGGAGTTTGATTTGCCCTTGACGCACGGCCCGGATGCGATCGCGGGCTTCGAGACCGTTTAGGGTACTATTAAGGAATGTTGCTCCCAATCCGTTGGCTTGCAGGCTATCGACTTGATCTTGCATCAAGGCGATTAGGGGGGAGACGACGACGGTAACTCCGGGACGTAGTAAGGCCGGAAGTTGAAAGCATAGGGATTTCCCGCCTCCTGTGGGCATGATGACCAGTTGATCGCGGTTTTGCAGGGAGGCTTCCACGATCGCCTGTTGTCCGGGACGAAAGCGATCATAGCCAAAGTACTGTTTGAGGGCGCGATCGAGGGAGTCTGTTAGGGGGGCAGAAGCAGACACGAATCCTTGTTTTGAGGGGATGAGGCATCCGTATTTTAGCAGAGATTCTAGCTTGTCAACCTTGGCTGATCTCAATCGGCGGCGGCGATCGCTCGGACTGACCCCTCTCTTTTACTCAAAATAGTCCATTGTTGACGTTGAATCGGAGACGTTGAATTAGAGACGTTGAATCGGATAGGAATAACTTTCCAAATAGGCAATTTTTGATTACAATAAAGCTGCGGTTAATCAATCATCATTAATCACGAAAAATTCATCTTTTTTATAGATTGATTTTTCGCTATTAAAATGACAGTCAAGCAGCCAATTTTTCTTGTTGTTTAATTATTGAATTTTATGGACAATTTACCTCAATGGCTACCCGATACTCCCATTGTTCCTTTTACAGTATTACTGTTAGTTGTTTTAACGGTTCCACCGTTATTTGAACGCTTAAGACTCCCAGGACTGGTGGGACTCATTGCCGCCGGTGTTGTCCTTGGGAACGATGGGTTAGGACTCTTAAATCCCGCCGATGATTATATGAAATTATTTACAGATATTGGGAAAATTTACCTAATGTTTGTAGCTGGACTGGAAATCGATTTGGCGGAATTTCAGCGTAAAAAAGACCGATCATTGGTTTTTGGTGTAGCCACATTTGCTGTACCTCTCATGGCTGGAACTTTAATGGCAACGGCTTTTGGCTATGGCTTGAATGCCGCTGTTTTAATTGGTTCCTTACTCGCCTCCCATACACTCTTAGGCTATCCGATTGTCAGTCGCCTGGGTGTAGCTGGCAATGAAGCTGTGACCGTCACGATTGGTGCAACCATTTTTACAGATATTGCCGCACTATTAGTTTTAGCAATCTGTGTTTCAATTCATGGTGGCGATTTTTCAGCCGCCAGTTTAGCAATTCAAATCACGGCACTAGCTCTCTATACAGGGGCTGTTTTGGTGGGGTTAGACCGCGCTGGTAAACTCTATTTTAGACGCACGGGTGATGAAGAAAGCAATCAATTTTTGTTTATTCTTTTAGCTGTATTTTTGGCAGCCGTTGGGGCTCAAATCATCAACGTTGACCAAATTGTTGGAGCGTTTTTGGCTGGGTTGGCGGTTAATGATGTTGTGGGTCGTGGACCGGTCGAAAACAAGGTTGAGTTTGTAGGAAGTACCTTATTCATCCCCTTCTTTTTTGTGGGGATGGGGTTACTTTTAGACCTATCGGCATTTATGGAGAGCTTCACCGAAAATTTGGGATTTGTGATTGCTATAGTCTTGACGTTGGTGACGTCAAAATTCCTTGCTTCGATGGCAGTTAAACTGATTTATCACTATAGCTGGAATAGCACAATGACCATGTGGTCGTTATCGATTCCTCAAGTGGCGGCAACGTTAGCAGCAGCATTGGCTGGATTTAATGCGGGGTTAATTCCAGACTCTGTGTTTAACAGTGTCGTCGTTTTGATGTTAATCACCTCGGTCATTGGTCCGTTGGCGACCTCTCATTTTGCCCGCAAGTTACCCTTGTCTGGAGGAAATTTAGGAGAGAGAGACGATGAAGAAGATCCGGGTTTGCCTCCGTTAACCTTTTTTCCAAAAGAGAAACCCTTTAAGGTGGTTGTTCCGGTCTCAAACCCTCTAACGGAACGCTATCTAATTGAAATGGCTGCCATTTTAGCCCGTCAGCGTTCCGGTTCGATTGTACCATTGGCGATCGCCGAGGCCCATTTACAGATGGACGAACCGGAGTTAGATGTGGCAATTCGTCGCAGTGAACGGTTATTGCAACGAGCGATTGAGGTGAGTAATGAGTTTGAGGTCGAGGCGATGCCTCGGATTCGCATTGATAGTGATGTGGCTCATGGTATTAGTCGCACGGCACGGGAGGAGAATGCTAGTACCATTGTGATGGGTTGGAATGAGAACATTGGCATTCGAGCGCGTTTGTTTGGGAGTGTCGTCGATAGTGTGTTTTGGTCCTCTCATTGTCCGGTGGGAGTCATGCGTTTGTTAGATGATCCCCTCAATATTCATCAAATTTTGGTTCCTGTGAAAAGTTTAGCCCCGCAGGTGATGGAGGCGATGCGGTTTGCTCAGTTGTTTGCGGAGTCTAACCAGGCGGAGTTAACGTTGCTGCATATCTGCGATCGCCGCACGACACCGGAGCAGATTCAGGCTTTTGAAACCTCGTTAATGACCATATTTCATGGTGGGGGATCTCAGGTTCCTGCTCAGATGAAAACTGTGGTTTCTGATGATATTGCTCAATCGATTTTAGAAGCCTCTCAAGAGGTGGATATGGTGGTTCTCTGTTCCCGGCGACGGCGGACGGCTGGGGGATTGGCGGTGAGTGACGTGGCGACGAAAATTTTGGGACAGATTAGCTGTTCGATGGTGTTGTTTGGAGAACCTCATTGGTAGAGATGTCGAAGCCAAAGTTACGGCGATCGCTGTTGCAGTGTCGTCGTCAGTTGTCTGAGGGGGACTGGCGCGATCGCAGCGATCGCCTCTGTGAACAAATCCGCCAACTTCCGCTGTTTCAGTCGGCCCAAACGGTTCTCAGTTATATCAGTTTTCGTCGGGAACCCGATGTCTTGGGATTGGTGAGCGGGGAGCGTCGTTGGGGATTTCCTCGCTGTGTGGGAGAGTCGTTACTGTGGCATTCTTGGCAAGTCGGCGATCGCTGGGTTCCCGGTGCATTTGGTATTCTCGAACCCCATCCTGATTCCCCCCAAATTACGCCTGAAACGGTGGATTTAATCTTAGTTCCGGCGGTGGCTTGCGATACACGGGGATATCGCCTGGGATATGGCGGCGGGTTTTACGATCGCCTCCTCAGTCAACCCCAGTGGCGAGAGATTCCCACGCTGGGGATTGTCTTTGAGTTCGCCTATCTCGCGGAGTTACCCATTGAACCCTGGGATTGTCCCCTGACGGGAGTTTGCACCGAGGCGGGATGGGTCGAAACCCGCTCCTGAGGGCAATGCTACATTAGAAGCGTCGCCCCTCTCCCTTGTACGCCATGACCGTCAGAAAAAACCCGACCTCCTTCCCGGATCACACCCAACTCCCCTGTGACGATGAAACCTCCATGGAAGATGGGACAGAAACCTTTGCTCCCTTACCGGATCACACCCAACTCCCCTGTGAGGATGGAACCTTCGTGAAAAACTTTCAAGAGCATCCCCAAAGCATTCTCCTCACGGATTCGATTCTCCCTATCCTCAACGCCAAACATCCCGAGGGAGATTACTGTATCGGTCAAGATAGTGGAATTTACTGGCGCATCACCGATCCTCCCCTCCGGGGTGCCGTCTCTCCCGATTGGTTTTATGTCCCCAACGTTCCCGCCACGTTAGATGGACAAGCGCGGCGTTCCTACGTCCTTTGGCAAGAACATATCCCCCCCGAGATTGTCATCGAGTTTGTTTCGGGGACGGGGGCTGAGGAACGGGATAAAACCCCCTGGACGGGCAAGTTTTGGGTCTATGAAACGGTGATTCGTCCCGCGTACTACGCGATTTATGAGGTGCGACGGGCCACGGTGGAGGTGTATGGCTTGGTCCGTAATCACTACGAGTTGATTGCGGCTAATGAACGGGGCCACTTCCCCATTTCTGAGTTGGGGGTTGAGTTAGGCATCTGGACGGGACGCTATGGCAATATGGAACTCCCCTGGCTACGTTGGTGGGACAGTCAGGGGAATTTACTGCGACATGGCGAGGAGCGGGCCGAGCAAGAACATCAACGAGCTGAGCAAGAACATCAACGAGCTGAGCAAGAACATCAACGAGCTGAGCGTCTAGCGGCGCGCTTGCGGGAGTTAGGTATTGACCCGGATGAAGAAGCAGTTAATACATAATCAGGAGAATTTGTCAACCCTCAATTTTTAAGCATCCATGATTCCTCGATAACCTCCGAACACCGCAAAGCCAAAATACTTCCAGGGAATGGCTACATCTTCAAATCCGGCGGAGGTCAACATCTGGAGATGGTCTGATAGACTGGCTAAGCGATCCTGGCCGGAATGGCCTTGGGGAACACTCTCGCCGACTTTCGCGCGAGTGGTGGCGATCGCCTCCCCTTTTTTCTGCGCCCACGCCTCGCGCACGGACTGATAGACTTCTCTAAGATGGGGGGTTTCGGGGACGACTGGATCTCCATTCCAGAAACATCCCCCCGGCTCTAAGATACTAAACACCCAGTTAAACAAGGTTTGTTTCATCTCGTCACTGAGATGGTGAATCGCCAGGGAAGAAACACAGGCTTCGGCGCCTTGAATGGCCACATCGCCTCCAGTGCGAGAGGCTAGGTCACCAAAATCAGCGCAAATCGGCTCCCAGCGGTTGTTATAGCCGGCCTGAGTGATTTTTTGATGGGCAAATTCTACCATGCGTGGCGAGTAATCGATGGCGAGAACTTGCGCTTGGGGACAGCGTTCTAGGAGTCGTCGGCTTAACTCTCCAGTTCCACAGCCGAGATCGATAATGGTTGAACAGTCGCTCGGAACACAGCGAGCGATGCTATCGAGCATCTCACTGTAACGGGGAAGGAGGGTGCGAATCCCTTCGTCGAAGTCGTCGGTATTGGGGAAGATTTCGCCGGGATAGACAGTTTTACTCATCGAGAGACATGGTGAAAGGCTATGCACTTTCTCCATTTTAGGGATAAATGGGATGACCCTAAAGCGCCATCCCATTTATGGGGAGTCTCCTGGGAGCTAAAATCTAAGGTTTTGCTTCAAAACTAGATCACAGGGCCTAACACAACAACCTAAATTGATTTAGAAAACCGTTGTTGTTTACGATCGCGGCTATAGGCATCAAAACAGTAAGCGATATTCCGAACCATTAAACGCCCACTGGGGGTCACTTCCAGGATATCACAGCCATTGATGACTAAGCCATCGTTTTCAAACTCCTTTAACATTTGCAAATCGAGGGCGAAATACTCGTCAAAGTCAATTCCATAGGTTTGGGAAATCTCCCGTTTGTCGAGGCGGAAGTGACACATTAATTCCATAATTACGTCTCGACGCAAGAGATTGTCGGGTTCCCCGAGTTTAACCAGTTTCTCAATGGGGGTTTGACTCTTGTCAACGGCTCGGTAAAAGTCTTTCAAGCCTTTGTAATTCTGCACATAGACATCATGAAGCATACTGATGGATGTTACCCCAAAACCAAAGAGTTCCGAGTCGGGTTTGGTGGTATATCCTTGGAAATTGCGGTGAAGTTCGCCTTTGCGTTGGGCGATCGCCAACTCATCTCCGGGTTTGGCAAAGTGATCCATGCCAATAAAGACATAGCCGTTTTCAGTCAATTCGTCAATGGTCATGTGGACGATTTCCAGTTTTTCTTCGGAACTGGGGAGGGTATCTTCGAGAATCCGTTTTTGGATGGGTTTCATCCAAGGAACATAGGCGAAGTTAAACACCGCAATGCGATCGGGATTCAGTTTAATCGTTTTGCTGATGGTTTCTCGGAAGCTGGCTAGGGTTTGATAGGGAAGTCCGTAAATCAGATCGACGTTGACGCTTTCAAAGTCTGCTTCTCGCATCCAGGCCATGACATTGAAGAGCAGTTCTTCTGGCTGAACCCGGTTGATGGCTTCTTGCACTTGGGGATTAAAGTCTTGAATCCCGAAACTAATACGGTTGAAGCCGAGTTGTCGTAAGAAAAGAATGTAGTTGCGATCAATGTAGCGGGGATTAACTTCGATGGAGATTTCAGCATCTTCAGCGAAGTTAAAATGCTCGTGCAGTTTGTTCCAAAGCTGTTCGACTTGTTCAGGATTGAGATAGTTCGGGGTTCCACCACCCCAGTGCATTTGTTGCACGAGGCGATCGCCATCAATCAACGGTGCGGTCTGTTCGATATGTTTGAAAAGATAATCCAGGTAAGGATTGACGACTTTATTTTTAAGCTGCGTCACGATCACATTGCAGCCGCAAAAGTAGCAGGCGGTCTCACAAAAGGGAATGTGACAATACAGCGACAGGGGAGTTTTTTTGGCATTTCCACGAGCGATCGCCTGGTAAAACTCTTGTTCGTCAAAGTGCTCGCTCAATTCGGTGGCGGGGGGATAACTGGTGTAGCGAGGGGTGGGGTGATTATGTTTTTGTAATAGTTGAGCGTCAAATCGAACAGACTGGGTGGAAACTTCCATGAGAATCAAGACAAGTTAGAACAACAGATGGGGAATGGGTTGCAAAAAATAACGGCGATCGCGGATTCAGTTAACCTGCGATCGCCGCAGCTGAACGTCAAGAGAGAGTGCAAAACAGTCGAGAGGAGAACGGTTCAATTAACTGGCGACAGGATGCGCTTTTTCTGTGCTTCCTGGCTTATCTTGGCGAGTCAGTAAATCAAACACATGATCCCCAACGGCCGCTTTGACATCCGCCTCTAATCCATGCATCACATCCCGGTTGAGTTTGAAGGCTAAATTGGCTTCTTCGACAATCCGCTGGGCCAATTCCTCATCCACAGGAAGTTGATTCAACGCATCTCGGTACTGAACCTTAAAATTACGCCGACTTTCGGGAGTTGGGAACGCCGTAAACTCATGTAATCGGGTTCCTTGATCTTCGGGAAGTTCCAAGGCTGAACGAACAATAGTTTTCAGGCTTTGTCCCCCCGATAAATCCCCCATATAGCGGGTATAGGCGTGGGCCACCAACAGTTCGGGTTCAGTCTCAGAAACCTCTTTCAAGCGATTGACGTAGGTGACGCCTTCGGCGAGGGGTTCAATCTCTTCACGCCAGTTGTCACCGTAATAGAAGGCTAAATCAGCTTCCAAGCTAGGGGTTCGATCTAAGTCTCGGAAATGTATCCCCGCAAGGACGGGGTTGTCGCCGTGACGCTCGAGTTCTTCTTCTAGGGTTCGATAGACAAAATACAGGTTAGCGAGGAGTTTCCGGAACGGCTCCCGCTGGACAATTCCTTTGAGAAAGCATTTCATATAGGCCGTGTTTTCGGCGGCGGTGTGGGCTGGTCTTGTCCCGTCTCGCAGCAAGCTGGCTAATTGAACACTCATAGATGATATAGAAGCGTTTAAACTTTAATCACTTTATAGCGATTTATCCGCTATGCAAGGATCGCTTCTTAAAACTTTACATTTTGCCCCAAACCTGCGGTGTCAGCAGTCGCCAGAGAGTTTATGAGTCCTGGGGTCGCCAGACAGCGACCCAGGATGTTCCCGTTTTAACCGCTTGATTGCTGAATAGCGATTATCGTTCTTCGAGTTGGTAGGTGTAGAACTGTGTCAAGCCGCCAACGGTTTCAGCGTGAATTTCGGGGACTCCGGGAATCGGAATCGGGAGCGCCAATTCAGTGCGGTAGATGCTGAAGATAAAGAAGTTGTCGCGGCTGGTGTTGCGATCGATAATGCGTTGTAGTTGGGGACGGCTATCTTCGACGAAGGACTGACAGAGATCTTGACCTCCCCCTAAGTCGGTACAAACGTCTTCTTTGAGATGTGTGGCCAGAATCTCTCCAGCATAGACTTGATAGTCTTCGCGGCTAGGGTTGCTGACTCCTAGCGCAATTCCCGCGCCAAGAATAACAACGCCGATTCCAATGAGACTCGTTTTCATAGATATTAAAGATGCGATCGCAACAGCCAATAAGACTATAAAATTAGAATTATAGCGGCTTTTGGTTCAAGGTAACTTAGATCGAGGAGGTTGCTCTCTAGCTGATGTCCTCCTGCGATCGAGAGCCAATTTAAGATTCACCCCAAGACCGGGACTAACTCCAACCGAGTCTCAACTTTACCTTATTTAAGATGGTGCGAATTTTCTGTCGTAACTGTCTTCTCAATTGTAGCAAGAGACTGGGATTTTTTAAAGTGGGATGGTCTGACGGGGATTTTAAGTAGCGATAATGCAGAAACACATCTTGATAGGGGATCTTCACATTTTCACCTTGACAGAGTCGCTTAAAGTTAGAAGCGGGGATGCTCATAAAATGAATATAGGTGATGGGTCGCCCTTTATCATATAGTCGGTAATCAGTTACGTCAAAGTTAGAAGACCAATGGCTCCCCGTTGCTTGTTTTGGGTTGTTATAGGCAATATTACAAAAAGAAATTCCACTGCGAGAAACCAAGTAGTTGTAGAGGGGTTGGTCTGAGCCTCGTGAAGCAAGAACTTCAGCCTCTCCTGAGGTTAAATAGCCGAGCAACTCCGAGATTCGTTCGTGAGTAAAGACATGTTTTTTGGATGCAAACCAGCCAGCGCAAAAGATTTGCGATTTAAGTTTTTCTAATCCAAAAATTTCCTCCAATAAATCTTGTTTGTCAGGATTGAAAATATAGCTTAGATCAGATTTATATTGAAAATCGCTCACAACCCAATCGTAGCGATCTAGCCTCTCGTAAATTGGATCGAGTGAATTCATAACTAATGTGTCGGTATCCATGTAAATAAACTTGTCGAATGGCCCGTCGAAACTACAGAGCTTTCTCACAAAGTTCACTCGGCGTACAGATGGCATTTTTCGCTCTTTCCACAGTTTTTGTGCTGTGGTATTTGCCATCCAAGCTTGAATCATGAAATTTTCCCAAAAGTTTATGGATTGATCATCGTCAAACAAAGAAACATGGGGTCTAGTTTTGATTTCTTGTTTGATTTTGTCTATTTCTGAATTGTAAGGGATAATGCAAACGGGAATATCAGAACTAGCATTCTCTTCGATGCTGTTGAGCAAAGCAATAAGTTGGTCGTAAGCTGCATCATTAGCAAAGGTGTAGATACCGTTATTCATGGTTTTTGAATGGTTGTTTTTGAGGTTTTATTTTGCTCTAATCAAGTCTATAATTAGACTTATTTTTAGGGGGGAGAATTTAGGTTTTTTTGATGTCATACTTGTCAAAGTAAGAGCCATCAAAATAGACCGAATCGAAACCTAATTACGAAAAGCGGTGAATTTACGAAGCAGGCGTTTAGCGAGGTTGGGTGGCGTTTGGCGATGATGAGGCTTCCCGGGTTCTCTAAAAACTGGACGCTGTTCTGGTTCGTGCAAGTAGCGATAGTAGAGAAATAGATCACGATAAGGAAAATCTAAATTCTCTCCCTGACAGACTTGCTGAATGGTGTTAGGCTGAACTCCAATATAATGAATGTAGGTGAGTTGATTCCCCTTATCATATAAAATATGATTTTTTTCTTCAAAATGCTTCGAGGTGGCACTACATCCCGTTCGTTGATTGGCGGGAAGCTGGTTAGCAAAATTATAACTCGAAATTCCCGATCGCATGACCATATAATTTAACAGCGGCTGTTCTCCAGCGCCCCGATATAGACATTGATAGTCTCCTGAATTTAAGTGCTTTAGAAGTTCGTCTCGTTGCGATTCATTAAACAAACCGCGCTTAGCGCCGTAAAATCCGGAACAAAAGACCTCGGATTGAATACGATCTTGGCTGAATAGGCTGTATAATTGAGGAACATCTAAATTGTAAATTTTGCTGGCATTTTTAAACTGAAAATCATAGACAACCCAGTCATGATCATCCAGCTTTTGGAACACAGGATCCAAAGAACTCATCACTAATGTGTCAGCATCCATATAAATAAAACGGTCAAATGGGCCATCAAACGCACAAAAACGACGATGAGCGCCATAAAGTCTAAATTTCTTTTTGTTTAGGCGTTCTGGAGCCGCATTTTGCATAAAACGATCCCAGCGTTCAATGGATTGGCGATCGCCATACAATGTCACATTCGGACGCTTGGCAATCTCAGCCGCAATTCGTTCAGTGCGATCATCAAAAGGATAGATACAAACTGGGGTTTGCGCTCCTAAAACTGCGTCAATACTATTGAGCAACGCCACCAGTTGATCGAAAACAACATCGTTACCCAAACTGCAAATTCCCTTCATAGTTTTTAGCGTTTTTTGACAGAGCAGCATTGGATAACGGATGGCGACTGGAATGACTCCCAAATCCATTCGGATCGTCACCACAACGCGTCATCGGCTATGAGATATTGCCAACTATTTTGTTAAACTACCCAACAGGTCTAACTCAGGAAAAATGGTTTGTCAACCGTCAAACGTCACAAATCTAAGTTGCCAAATGAGACGAGATTGAGATAAGTCGGGAAAAATCGACCCAAATGGAGAGTTCTGGCGGTTTCACGGTGATGTTCCCAGCCAAAATTACGACGGATTTCAGGTTAGGGGTTAAAAACGACGTTCGCTAAGAGGTTGAGGGGTTGCAGAGTTTGGAGTTGTTGCAATTGTGCCTCATCGCGAACCAGTAAAGCGCCAGCAAATCCTAAGGCGTTCAGGGAGATTCCGGCGAATCCTTCTTGCGATCGCGGAACCACCATCAGCCAATCTCGCGTAGCCAGAAGGTTATAGGCTCCCGTTTGTTGCTCTGTGCGGGGAGTTGCATCGATTAACCCCACGGCGGTTAGGAGACGATAATACTGCTGCTGGAGTTGTTCGGGGGAGGTGTTGGGGGAGATGGGTGCGATCGCATGAGTGAAAGGAAGCCAAGGGGAGCGACCGATTTTGTTGAGTCCTGTCCCATCATACTCAGTCTGCGCGATCGCCCCCTCAATCGGCAAGCGATCGCCATCAGGCATCAAAGGAAGCGGAACCAGTTGTAAATGCTTATGAGGTTGACTCGCACCCGCATCAGTTCCACCGTTATAGAACCCCAACCCGTCGATTTCCCGCAATCCCACCTGTAACGCCGCAAAATCCGCCACCGTGAGCCAGGTGTTCTGATGTTCAAACTCCCGCGTCACCATCAGCAGATGATGCTCCACCACATTAAACTTATTGAGCAGACAGACATGACTGGCCGACAAGTCCGCCACAAAGAGTTTTTCATCGTAGGGAAGGAAGGGGTTAAAGGGTTTCCCCGTTTCTTGAGTCTGACGGGTTTCTGCGGCTTTGGCTTTAGCCTTGCGATCGATATTGGCCAAAGTTCGCACCAGAAAGCGAATCTCTCCCTGTTGCAAATACTGAAATTCTGTCGGAATCGGCTGGAGAGCACCACAATCGAGCGCAAACTGGGTTTGTTCGAGGGTTCGGGTCCAGAGGGTGTTGGGGGGAAGCAGACGTTCTCCGTCAGACATAATTCAACCGTAACAGGGGGCGATCGCCCTTAATTGTACAGAAGTCCGGGGGGCGATCCCCGTCCCCGGTTGGGATAAATCG
>LSZA01000014.1 GCA_001637315.1 Phormidium willei BDU 130791
ATGCCTTCTCCCCCCTGTTCCCTGTTCCCTATTCCCTGTTCCCTTCTCCCCCATGCTAGACCACGAACAAACCCTCCTAAAACGAGTTGGACTGATTGACGAGGCGATCGCCGATCGCGGGGCCGTCCGTCAGGCCCTTTATGCCATCACCCCTCACTGTGACTATCAAATTTTCGGGATCTGTGCCGAGAGTAGCCAGGAGGCGATCGCCGCCCTCAACCGCTACACCGATGTATTAGGATATCCTCGCGCCCCCGAACTCGATGCGATCGCCGGGGCCGTCTATCTCAAATATAATCCTCGTACCGACCTCTGTTACCTCGACAGCTACGAAGGCAACGAACGGGGGGTTCTCATTTCTTGCCAGTCCGTTTATGACGATGGCATTCGAGACACCTACGGCCATTTTCCCTTAGATCTATTTGACGACATCTCCCCAGAGGAAATTCCCGAGGAGATTCCCTCAAAACTGCATTCCTAGGCGTTTTTTAGAGAGTATAGACCTGTGAACATTGCAATTCTTGGTTGTGGCTATGTCGGCATGGCAGCGGCCCGCCATTGGCAAGCCGCCGGCCATCACGTCACCGCCACCACCACCAATTCCGAACGAGTGTCCGAACTTGAGGCGATCGCCTCCCGCGTCGAACTCGTCCAAGGCAACAACCCTGACGACCTCAAACGGCTATTACAGGGACAAGATACCCTAGTGATGAGTGTCGCCAGTAAAGGGCGGGCCTCCTACCAAAGCGTTTATCTGGATACCGCCAAAACTCTCGTGTCCGTTCTCCCTGACGTCCCCCAACTGCGGCAGATTATCTATACCGGCAGTGGTAGCGTCTATGGCAACTGGGGAGGCGGTTGGGTGAACGAAACCACCCCTGCGAAACCGACGATGGAGAATTACGAGATTTTAGTCGAGACGGAACAAACCCTATTAAACGCCGCGAATGACGACTTGCGAGTTTGTATCCTCCGCCTGGGAGGGATTTATGGCCCCGGCCGGGAGATCGATCGCATCTACCGCCATTGGGCCGGACAAACCCGTCCAGGAGATGGATCTCGCCCCAGTAACTGGATTCACCTCGATGATATTGTCGGGGCCATGGCCTTTGCCCAAGACCAGCGTCTTGCGGGGATTTATAATCTAGTCGACGACGACCACCCACCAACCCGAGAGGTAGTTGAGGCGGTCTGTCAAACCTATCAGTTGCCCCCCGTCACCTGGGATGGATCTGAACCGGCGACCGTTCGCTATAGCGGTAAACTCTCCAACCAGAAAATTAAGGATGCCGGCTATGAGTTGATTCATCCTCATCGCATCATTTAGAGACATGGTGGCTTTAGACAAACCCATCGGCCAGACGGCCGGCTTACGATTTATCGAGGCCGCCATTGCCCGCGATCGCATTGCCCCGGCCTATCTCTTCGTCGGGGCTGAGGGAATTGGCCGGGCGATCGCGGCCCGTTATTTTGCCCGACAACTCCTTAAGACCTCTCGGCCGGATTTGGGCAATCATCCCGACTTCCTTCAGGTTGAACCCACCTATCTCGACAAAAAAGAACTCTATACCGTCAGCCAGGCCCGCGAGAGAGGACTCAAACGCAAATCACCGCCGCAAATTCGTCTGCAACAAATTCGCGATCTGAGTCAGTTTCTGGCCAACCCTCCCTTAGAAGCTTCTCGCAAAGTCATTATCATCGAACAGGCCGAACGCATGGCCGAAGCCGCCGCCAACGGACTGCTGAAAACCTTAGAAGAACCCGGACGGGCCACGTTAATCCTGATTGCCCCATCCTCGGAGAGTTTGTTGCCGACACTGGTTTCTCGCTGTCAGCGGATTCCCTTTTCTCGTCTTTCGGGGGAGGAGATGTCCCAGGTGTTGCAGATGACGGGACATGAGGAGATTCTCAACCATCCGGCCATCTTGGCCATCGCCCAGGGAAGTCCGGGAGTCGCCATTGCGGCGTGGGACCAACAACAGGCCATTCCCGCCGAATTGTTAGAGAAAGTCCATCAGTCTCCCAGCAGTTTACGGGAAGCTTTGCAGTTAGCCAAGGAAATCAGTTACACCCTGGACACCCCGGAACAACTTTGGTTACTCGACTATCTCCAACAAGCCTATTGGCGGTCTAGTGGCGGGAGTCTGTCTCCGACTGTGCTACAACCGTTAGAAGATGCCCGGCGACATCTCAATCGCTTTGTACAGCCACGTCTAGTTTGGGAAGTGACCTTGATGCAGCTGGCTGAGGCGATCGCCGTCCGTTAGGCCGGGATTAACGAAGCCAAGATTAACTAAGCTGCGATTAACTCTCGATTTTCCTTGTGCATCACCAGCCAATGTTTGGAAGCATCCAGAAATAGGCGATTTTGGCGTTTGAACTCTCCTAAAATGCGGGTTACGGTGACGCGATTGACACCGATCGCATTGGCTAAGTCTTGATGAGTCAGCCTGGCTTTAAGGCGAACGCCATCGGCTGTCGGTTGTCCCATTTCCCGAATCAACAGTCGTAGTAAGTTTTCCAGGCGATCGCTGGCCCGTTTCTGGGCGGTAATACTCAACAAATGTTCTAATTGATAGAGTCGCTTGGCTTTCTGCTGAATCAACGTGTAGCCAAGTTGAGGACTACGTTCAATCTCATCGAGGGGATACCAGGTCATCATTACCCGAGATAGGGCTTTCATTTGATGGTTATGACGAGTGGTTAATCCTTCTCCTAACCACATCGAGGGACCCACCCAGCCTAACACTCGTTCTTCGCCCATCACCATGTAGGTGTTGAGTTGGACCCAACCTTGGCAAACTTGCCAAATTCCAGTGCTTGATTGCGGTAAGAGATCGCCGCGATCGTAAATACGACTGGTTCGATGACGCATGACGGTCGGTTGCATAATTTCCTCCCCGTGGGGTGTGTGGCAGCGAGGACTCGGAGACCGATAGGATTTCTCCAACTAGCCCTAAAGCTTAGAATAGGGAGTCAACGTTAAATTTCCGTAAAGACAAGGCAAACTTTAGGAATAGCTTAGCCCTGTTGATCTCGACTGTTGTAACACCTTTTGACTGAGTCTGGGTAATCTTTGACAGATTTAAGCTGAAAAATGCTTTAAAATCAAGACCATAGCACTGAGAAATGAGGAGATAGACTCTCCAAGACTCTCTTGGGCTACCTAGTTCAGTGATTGACCCGAAACGTTTACTGTTCATTGGGACTTAAAGCGATGCGAACGATTCCTTGGGATGAGTCTTTGCGAATTGGAATTGATACGATTGACAAGCAACATCAACAATTGATTGAACATCTCAATCTGTTAATGGTGGCGTTGGAAGAAAATAAAGGAAAGTCGGAAATCGAAAAAATCATCAAGTTTTTGGATCGATATATTGCACTTCATTTTGGTTTTGAAGAAAACTGCATGAATGCCTATCAATGCCCAATCGCCTGCAAGAACAAAGAGGCTCATGCCTATTTTCGGCAAACCTTTGAAGAGATAAAAACCCAATTTCGTCAAGAAGGTGCAAGTCTTTCGTTGGTTCTAAAAGTCAACCAAAAACTTCTAGATTGGTTTATCAACCATATCCGCAAAATCGATATGCAGCTCAAACCCTATACACAGAGTTAACAGCAAGGTTAACCGCAAGGGTCGTGACTGATTGTGTTAAGTGTTGATGGCAAATGACGACAGTTTCAATTACGATAACTTCATAACTTCTATGATGCGTGTATTGGCGATCGCCCTCACCCTACCCCTAAGCCTCTCCCTGGCCACTGGTCTCCTGACCAGTTCTGCCCAGGCTGAGATCCGATCGTGTCCTACCGCTGCCCGCAATACGCCCTGGGGCGAGTGTTACCGGGACTTACGCCAGGGACTAGCCAACTCAGCGGTCTCACTCTACCGTATGGGAGTCTTGGCCCAATCGTCTCAACCGGCAACGGATGCAGATCGCGTGATGATTCCCTTTGAAACCGAAATCCAAGGCAACTACAGTGGTGTGCATGAGTCTTTTGAGAAGCACATGACGGATGAGTCGGACTGGCAGCGTTTTTGGCAACAACTTCAGGGGAACACCTCGCCAGCGGCCGACATTCCCGAGATTGACTTTGAGCAGTATAGTCTGATTGCCGTGGGATTGGGCGATCGCCCCGATGGGTCCTATGGTGTCCAAATAGACCGGGTACGGCAACAAGACGAGGGTCTAGTTGTCCACTATTTAGAAACTCGTAGTTGTGGCATGGCGACCATGGCGATTACTCAGCCGTATCAAATCATACGCATTGAACGCACCCGTCTTCCGGTGAGTTTCCAGCATCATCAGGCACCTCGGGACTGTTAACCCTTGCGAGAACCTGGAATAATGGGATCGATGCCAACACTGCAATGCCATTCTTCCTATGAGTAGCCCAAAAATCATTGTTCTCGACGACGATCCCACCGGTTCCCAGACCGTTCACAGTTGTCTCTTGCTCACCCAATGGGATGTCGAGACCTTAAAATTGGGACTCGTGGATGAGGCGCCGATTTTCTTTGTCCTCACCAATACTCGCGCCTTGGCCCCTGAAGCGGCCCGTCAAGTGACCTGTGAAGTTTGTCAAAATCTCAAGACGGCGATCGCCCAAGTGGGGATTGACGATTTCCTGGTGGTTAGTCGCTCCGACTCCACCCTACGGGGTCATTATCCCATCGAAACCGATGCGATCGCCCAAGAACTCGGCTCCTTTGACGCGCATTTCCTCACCCCCGCCTTCTTTGAGGGAGGACGCATCACCCGCGACAGCATCCATTATCTCCATGTAGACGGACAACCGGTTCCCGTCCATGAAACCGAATTTGCCCGCGATTCCGTTTTTGGCTATCACCACAGCTATCTCCCCGACTATGTGGCCGAGAAGACCCAGGGAACCATTGCCCCTGAGGCGGTGGAACGGTTTACTCTGGATGAGGTGCGATCGGGCTGTTTCGAGCGGTTAATGGCCTTAGACAACAACACCTGTGGCGTAGTGGATGCCGAAACCCAAACCGATTTAGACCAATTCGCCGCCGACATCCTCAAAGCCGCCAGTCAAGGCAAACGCTTTCTCTTCCGCAGTGCCGCCAGTCTCCTCACCTCCCTAGCCAATCTCGGCCCCCAACCCATCGCCGCCGAAGACATGGCCCAATATGTGCGGGGTGGCAAACCGGGGGCTGTCTTAGTCGGGTCCCATGTCAAGAAAACGACCCAACAACTTCAGCATTTATTACAAGAAACGGGAGTGGCTGGGGTGGAAGTGGATGTTCGCCATCTCCTGGATGAGTCTCCCCAACAGCGAGAGGCGTTGTTAACAGGGGTTTTAGAGAAAGTGCAAGAGAGTTGGTCCAGTGGCCAAACTCCCGTTATCTATACCAGTCGTGAAGAATTGCAATTTCCCGACCCCGATACCCGTCTCAAGTTCGGCGTTGCGGTGTCTCAATTACTCATGGATGTGGTGCGGGGATTACCGCCGGAATTGGGCTTCCTGATTAGTAAAGGGGGCATTACCTCCAATGATGTCTTAAGTGAAGGGTTGGCCCTGCGAACGGCGAAACTCTTGGGGCAAATTCTGGCAGGCTGTTCCGTCGTACGGACTCCCGAGACTCATCCTCAGTTTCCCAATTTACCGGTGGTTCTCTTCCCCGGCAATGTGGGAGATGAGCGGGGGTTAGCGACCGTCTATCGTCGCTTTGCTGGGGATTGAGAGGATTCGCCATAAATAAAGGTGAAGACACTGGCGGGACTATGGAGAGGATGGGCCGTCTCTTGGGGGATTAACTTCGGCGCGTTGGCGGCGATGATGTCTTCATAAAACGGGGCATCTTCGGGGTAGTAGTCTTGGGCCAGGAGAAACAGATAGAGGGTATGGTATTTGGGGTTTTCCCCAAAATAGGGTTCATAGGCGATGGGACAATCGCCGTCGTAGGGGTCGGGGGAGGGTTCGAGGTCTTCGATATCTCGGCAGTCCTCCCGTCCCCAGGGATAGTCTAGGTAATACTGGCCGTAGAAGCGCAGGGCATTGCGAATCGATTGGTTTTCAACGTCTATCAATCGCTGGTCTGGGTATTGCAGGCCGTTGAGTTCCGCCATATGGGCCGTGAGGATGAGGCCTTCGAGGTGGAAGACGCTGTAGGCAAATCCCACTCCTTGGGTCACGTCTTCGTCCCACCAGCGATGGCGGTCGTAGATGTCGTTTTGGGCGGGGGGATGGGGGAGACTGCGGTGGCGATCGTAGATTTCCCCGGTTCGCGCTTGAATGGGCAAATGAGAGAAGCCCCGGTTCCGGCGAAAGAGATTATCGGGGTTATCTTCCTCATAAATGGCATCCCGGACTAAGTTGGCATAGTTCCAGGGACTGTCGTCTAAGACATAGTCCAGTAACTCATCATCTTCACCATAGAGGGCTGCAATCAACATCCCTTGTAAATGTCGGGAGAGGTGGTTGTTGGCCCCTTCGCGAGAGAGGTGACGCAGCCAATAGCGATGACTGGTTTGGATTTGTTGACCCAGGGCCAGGAACCAATCTCGAACCTGTTGCTGTTCTCTCGGCGACATCTGGGGGGCGACGAGTTGAAAGGCTTGGGCGTAGTAGTGAAAGAGGCGGCCGATATCGAGTCCGGCCCCGATGAGATCGTCACGGTGTCCTTGTCCGACTTGGGTTCCGCCGTCAGCTTCGGCCCAAGCTAGGAGGGTATCGATGGTGGTTTGGCAATGGTCGGCGGCCGCTTCGATGACGCAAACTAAGGCGGTATAGAGGCTGGGGGTGAGTCCGGTGGTGGCGGCTTGGCGGTAGTCGTCGCGTCGGGTTCCGGTGTAGACGGGTGGGGGGGAGTTTTGGACTCGTTGTTGGAAGCGATCGGCTTTGCGTTTAATGTCCCGATAGGCGGCGTGGGTGAGGGGATAGTGGTCTGGGGATTGTTGGAGTCGGTGTTGGGCTTGTTGTAAAGCCTTATTACTAAACAACACTGGGCTAAACTCTGTGGAAGTTATGCCCTGGGTCTTTGTCCTTAGTTGCCAAGTTAATGGGAGAAATGCTGATTCAAAAGTTTCATACCCCGGCTCTAATTGAATCTGGTGCAAGCTAAGTGAACTTACAAGAATAAGCAAAATCAAACCAATCAAAGTTTTGGGAGTCATGGTTTAGAAAGAATTAGAATTCACGACAATTCGGCATACTAAATTCTGCCATTCAGGCAAGTTCGTTAAATCTTCAGAATTAAACGACTCACCATGACATATGGACAACTGAAGGAAGCGATTCAACCAATCTATAATGAATTCCGTTTTGGAAAAATCGGAATAACGCTGTGATTTTTGCAGCCGTGACGCCATTTCAAAGAAATCTCCTTGACAATAAGCTGCCCAAGCTTCCCAGACAAGGCATTGGTAGCAAGCATCAGGATCTTGAGCAACAGATTGTTGAAACTTAAAGCGCCGAATTATCCAATCTTTTTCTTGATTATTACGTTGTATATTTTGCAGATTTTCTTGTGTCTTATGAAGTTGACAAACATAAAGTCTTAGTTTGTTTTTTAAGGTTTTTATTAGCTGATTTGCTTCTTGCATTTCCATATTTAGCTTTTTAACATGTAACCAATCTTGAATTGTCCATTGTAGAGATGAATGGTCAGCAATTTTTGATTTTTTATCCGTTTCATACTGATCATGAGTAGTCCACGCCTGTTGGTTTAAAGTTTCGTAAAGTGCGATCGCCTCAGGATACCTGTGAGTGATAAGATGTCGCAGTCTGTACTCCTCAGAGATTTCATTTTTGAACTGATTTATCAGTTCTGTTGAGATTAACGACTCATTAATTGGCGATGTAAATCGTGTCTTAATTTCTTGAAGATAGGCTTCGGGCTCATTATAAACACTATCAAACTTAGCCAATAGACAATCTTGAGGATACATAGCACAAAAACTAGAAATCACTTGATTATACTGACTCCATAATTCAATAAATTTATTTAAATTTTCATCAAAAACAGCTTCAAACTCTTCATAATATCGATTCAAGATAGACCAAGGAGAATCGTAGATCAAAATAAATTTTGCATTAGGAATTTGATATTTCCAGAATTCTAAAAATAAACTTGTATAAGGATCAGACCAACCCCATAAATATAGATGATTGCGACAAGAAATTAATGTTTGAGCTTGACTTTTGTGATAGTCGTCTAACAAAATTGTTTCATCAGAAGCCGATGAGGCGATAATTTCTTCCTGAAAATTGCTGAAGCTACCGAGAGCCTGGTCTTGATCCATCGTTACTCCACTCCCCTTAAGTAGGGAGGAAGCCAAAGATAGTCCTGAGTAATGCATTCCCGTAGCCACGAAAATAGAACGATTAGAAAGGTTGAACGTCTTGGAAGACTTAGTCATCGTTAATCCATCGATAAGATCCATTGTCTATTCTTTATCCTGGGTATCTGAGCCTTTAACCGGATAATTCAGAATAAATCTTAAATTTATCCGGAATTCGGTCTAGCAAGACTGAGGATATAGACTGAGCTATTTGTTTCCTATAGCAAAGTAGTTGATCTAATGTCATAAAAATGAAATCAGAAAAAAACAATCATAAAAAAACAACTTTTTATACGTTATCACTAATAACTAGATGCAAAAACCAAGAAAATCTGCTTGAGAGAGCTTGGTTTTATTTAGATAGACAAAATATCTTAAGTCATCAAAAGCCTGTCTCATTATCAAACATCAATATTTTTTTCGACAAAGACAAAAACCACGTACAAGTAAATTTTCTTAATACAATTAACAACAAGCAAAGTAAAAAGTCATGCATTCCTGCTTTAAATTGTATTCAACTGGGTCAAGCTTGGTCTGGAAATACTATTAATACTGTCATTTTTCGTCATCACGGTATTCTCACCGCTCAAAATTATCAGTTTACAGCTTACTATGATCACAATAAGCAATTACAACTAATCAAAAGAGATTTAACAAATCAGTCTATAACTCGTTATGTAATTAACAAAACTTATAGCATTGAAGATGCCCATAACTCTATTAGTCTGGGAATTGATGCTCAAGGCTATCTCCATTTATGCTACGACCACCATGTTCATTCATTACACTATCGAAAATCTTCTCAGCCATTTTCAATTAATTCTTGGACGGAAACATTATCAATGACAGGAGAAAATGAAAAACAGGTAACCTATCCAACATTTATTATCGAGCCTAGCTCAGGGAGCTTACTATTCATGCATCGAGATGGTAACCCTTATAGAGGACGGGCATTTTTAAAATACTATGATGTCTCTCAAAACACTTGGATTGACTATCCACACGCTATTTTATCCGGTTACGATCATAAACCTTGGACTAGCAATCCTTACTGGAATCATCCAGTTTTTGACCTCGAGGGTAAACTTCATTTATCTTATGTCTGGCGTAGTCGTTCTCTTGGCAAGCACCAGAAAATAAATAATATTGGTATTGACTATACTTACTCTCCAAATTTAGGGAATGACTGGTTAACGGTTCGAGGAATCCCCTTACAGATACCAATCACTCAAGTTAATAGTGAAACAATCTGGGCAATTCCTCGCGGAGTAAATCTCATCAATCAAACCAGCATGGCAGTAGACAGCAAAGGTCATCCTCACATCGTTTTTTATGCTAATGATAATTATCAAATTCCACAATATCAGCATCTATGGTTTAATGGTATAGAATGGTGTCATCAAATTATCTCTCGTCGAAACAAAAAATTTGATTTGCTAGGAGGAGGAACTCTACAAATTCCCATGAGTCGTCCAGAGATCGTTATTGATGAGAAAGATTATATATATGTAATTTATAGGGCTGATATAACAAAACATCAAATGGCCGTTTTGACCTTGTTCCCAGATGATTATTCTTTAGAAAAAGGTGTAGAGCGAAGACTATCTGAGGAACCTTTAGGTTTTTCAGAACCTATTATTGATCGTTTACGGTGGAATCGTGATAGAATCTTATCTATGCTAATTGGTTATAATAATCAACCAAGTCATGATAAAAATATACAAGAAACACAGCATCCTATTTATATAATGGACTGGGATATTAGATTGTAATCATGAAACCATCTCTAGCTTTTAAAAGTCATTCTTGATATAGCCATAGTCATGTATGACAAGATTTACAAAGTATAACAACTATGTTTCTGCGATGATATAAAAATAAGATCAACGTAGTTACGTTGATCTTATTTTTATACTATACTTTCAATTTAGTATTTGAAACATTTTTGTGAGGGAATGATTCAGCGGGTATTGGTAACCCCAAAAATGGGGCTAATCGCTCAAATCCATCACCTGCACAGATATTCATGATTAGTAAATCTTGAGGTCGATCAGCAAAGTACTCAGTAACAGCTCGGTAATGATCGCGTTTTTCCTTTCGCCATTTAGGCTCATCGATTTTCACAAATGGACTGTCATAGTCACCCCGTTCTTTGGCTGCCAAGTTTTGATTAATATGCTTGACTCGACTTTTAATCCAAGTATCTTCATCCCGATCAGTATAAATGAACTTGCTATTTGGATATTGTTTATCCAGAATGTGAAAACTTTTAATGATTGGGTAAATGTCACTGTAAGCGTCATAGTTGCTCCAACGACCCAACATAGGCTTGTTCTTTTTCAGGGACTGATTCATTTCCTGTCGAATAGTCTTAGATACAATCATCATTTCACCGGTAGAATCTAAATCAGAGGGAGCCCAGTGCAGCGATCGCAAGCCAAGCATCAAAAATCCATAATGTAAACTCGTAGTACCAGTCTTATTCAGTCCGACGCAGAAAATTTTGTTGAAAGATTTGTTCGTCATGAGTTTAGATTTAATGTCAAGTATTTGACCAGGCAACAAAGTAAAGCAGGTTGAATAACTTCAGAATTCACATATCAGAAGGGTTCGTGAGGTTTTTGCGTAACAAAAGTGATAAGTCGTTGTACTTCTGGATGTGGATTATCAAGTTTCCATAACTTTACGTCGTAACCAATATCTTTTAGTGAATCCACAATATCAGCGCCAAAATCAGTATAAACAATACAGGAATTTCCTCGCCCATCTCCATGATATCTAGGCTCCAAAAGATGGATATCCTCAGGCCCTGAGACATCAACTCGATAAATTGTCTGTTTAGGTAAGGGAAACTGCACCGGGATAGAAAAAACATGATAGCCACCAGGCTTCAGAACTCTATAGACTTCTTTAAAAGCTATCCAAGGATGTCTGATATGCTCAAAAATATCAGAGGTAATGATTAGATCAAATTCATTATCTGGATGAGTAAGATTTTCAAGATCTTGACATTGAATGTTATTGTGATACTCACCTGAAGGAACATCATCCCAGTAAAAGGATGTTGTATAATGCTTGAGATTTTCTTGGAATACTGTTCTGAAAGAACCTGTAATACCTGGCTCATAGACGTTCAATTCTTGAAAATTCTCTTCCTGACAGAGTTCAGCTAGAGAAGATGACCGGTTCAAGCTATAAAGTTTTACAAGCGCTTCAGCTTGTCCCTGATATCTCAGAGATGCCTTGCAATTATTGCAGCGGTATCCTTCTCGTAAGGAGCGATTTGCTTTTTCAAATTTCTGAGAATGTCCACAAACTGCGCAAGTGCCATTATAGCTATATTTAGACAAAGACTTTGTTTCTATTTTTTTGTAACTCTGAGGCATCGCTGATAACTTCGCTAAGTGAGGACGTGGGGCTGAACTGATACTTTTAGGATGATCCTGAAGGAACTCATCAATGTGCCTTGAAAAACGAACTTCCCAGCTGTTCTCTCGAACATAGTTTTTCGAAGTCGCTAAGTCTGGCTTGGGTTGTGTTAAAGTTTTTTGGATTTGAGTTAAAAACTCTTCATGGCTGTCAGCTATCCTAATCATCTTACAGTTTCGATCAATGTTACTAACTTTTGTTGAAACTACAGGAATATCCAGAGCAAGATAAACAAACACTTTTAAAGGATTCATGTTGTTGGTTAGCTCTGTTTTTAAATGGGGCACAATCCCCACATCAAATCGAGATACCCAAGCTCCAACTTCACGGTAAGGAATTACACCGGGCATCCGAATATTTTGGTATTTTTTTAGATCTAATACTTTAGGATTTGCATGAGTTGAACCAATTAGAACAATTTGACAGTCCTGAAAAGTGGTAGCTAGTTTTTGAATCAACTCAATATCGATTTTTGATTCAAGATTGCCAATATATCCAATTGTTTTTCCTGGATAATCACAAAATTCTGTGAAAGAATGTGAATTTTTGGGCTCAATAATTGGAATTTGCGTATCACAGCCATTAGGAACTAAGCGAATATCACTACAGAACTCTTGCATCGATAACAAGACTTGCTGACAATTTGTGAAGGTCATATCAGATAAATCAAGAATATCCTGGTAGTTTTTGGCTAAACGAGCTTTTTCAGCTTCAGAGGTGTTGGGCCAACATCGATGATCATCTACCACATCTACAACAACTTTGCTTGGATTAAAATGATGTATAATTTCGGGCGCAGAATAATTTTTAGGGTAAACCCAAAAAATAGACTGGCTTGGTTCGATGTGTTCACGCAGAAATACTTCCTCCAAGTAAGGAATATACCCCTCAGTTAGTTTGGGGCGATCTACTTGCTTTTCGTTGGTCTGATAAACACCAGGAGGGTAAACAAATAGAGTATAAGAAATTTTCGAATTATCCTGTTTTCCTAGAAGTTTTTCATAAGTTCTGATATAAATCCAGCGATCTTGATTCCCTTCACGACTGGAGACTTGCTTCTGAATTAAGTCAAATTCAGACATGGGTGCATCAACAACCAGCACTTTTCGGACATCGGAACGCGATGCTAAATACTCCACAATCATATCATGCCGTCTTCCGTATAGCCCTGTGTCATTTTGTTTCCAAAAAATAACAATATCAACTCCGGCATTGGGTTTTGTGACTTCAGTGTTTAGGGGCCTGAAGTGATTTATTAAGGCACTAATTCTGGAAACAACTTTATTGTTATTGATAGCTTTATCTGACTGTGGTGTCGAGATAACCCGTTCTAAGACTTGTCTAATTGCCTTGGCAGATGATTGATAACTATAGTGAGACAAGAATCTATCTCTGAGGGTGTTTTTATCTTGTTTTTTATAAAAATTACGGCAGCCTACTTGCTCTAAGGTTTGGGGCAAACTTTCAAAATCAATGAGTTGAGCTACACCATGGTCAACTAAGTCCATAAGAGGCTCAGTCCGACTAACCAGAAGTGGAACTCCCATTGCGATCGCATCAATGGCCTTGGCAGGAAGTTGATATTTAGAAATTGCATGATCTTGATTTTGTGGCAAACACACAACATTTGCCATAGACAAAATTTTAGGAATGTCATTAAATGGCTGATTCGGCATGTAGATAATACGGTTTGGAGCCAAACTATCTAATTTATTCGTGACACTACGATCCGTTGTGCTACCGACAATTAAGAGTCGAAAATCCGTATCTTTGATAGCATTGACTGCTTTCGCTAAGGTATCTAAGCCTTTATGAAGACGGGGAGTGCCAAAAAATAAAACAATTTTAAAATGTTTGGGAATACCATAGTGTTCTCGAAACGCTGTTCCATCATGTAGATTAGGATCAAAATGTGTTTCATTTCTGACATGAGGAATAATAACTCCACCAAATTTCTCTTGTAAAGCCCGGTTTGAAACTAAAACCTCGTCTGTAAATGGCAATAAACTTTCGGTTAAGCGTGTCCAAACTTCTTCATAGGGTTCTGATGTCTCTAGCTTGCTTTGCTCTGCAATAAACTCCAGCTCAGACAAACTTAATTGAGTTTTGTTTTTAAAGAATGATAGTTCATGATCATCTACGTCAACAAGAACAGGACACTTGAGTTTCTGTTTCAGTTTCAACCCTAAATAAACGGATGGAAAACGGGATTTGCAGGCAATCACCACATCAGGCTTGATTCTATCTGCAATCTGTTCTAGGGTTAAGTTAAAATCCGGAAAATCAGAGCCAGGAATACTAATAACAGGTAGTGTTCCATCAGAGACAGGTTCCCAAATTTTATTCCCATAACGTGGAAACTGAAATCCCATAATGACAGTATGTCGTGCAACTCTCTGCACAACCTCAGCTAACATATAGGCTCGTCCCAAAGGATTATGACCAACATCCCAACTTATAACTAATACAGTAATAGGAAGTTTTCGTTGAGAGCGGCTAATGGTTTGAGTTTTAAGCTGATGAAGTACTCTGTGATTGGTAGATTTAAGTCCAACCTTAGCAAATTTCGGTAAAATCTTTGGTTCTGTTAGCGCCGTAGGCTTAAGGGATGGTTTCTGTAACTGTCGATAGACTCGATATAAATTCTGAAGTACCTCTTTTTGACTACCTTTGATCTCATTAAGAATACACTTAAATTCATGATCATAGCCGAGTTCTAGTAAAGCATGACCGAGATTAAAATAAGCGGGGTAAAAGCCTGGGTTTAGGGCTATAACCTCTCGGTAAGCTGCGATCGCGGCTTCAAGTTTATCCTGCTGAAATAGTCGATTAGCTTCTCGAAAATGTTGTTTAGACATGATTACACCGTGCATCACATAAATTTAAATATTTTTTGCAAAAGCAGCCAGAAATATTGCAACTAAAAGTACTGCTTTTTAATGTATAAAAAGCTTATTTTTTTGCCCATACAAAATTTAATATAACTGTTGTGAAACCTGTTGCCATTCCCAAGAGGTGCTTAACTGTTTACTATCAAAAACTCGCCCATACTCCGCCTCATACCGCTCAAACCAACGCAGCCAATCCAAAATGACCTCCGTCCGAGATTGATGACCACACGCCAAAGACTTCCTCAAATAATCCCTCATTAGAGAAAACTCACCCGTCGAGTACAACCGCCAAGCACTCCAAACCAGATTGTTATAGCGAGCCTGAGACTCAAGCCGCCGTATCTCTGGTGGGAGATGAGGATGAGCAAACATCTCATCTAAAATTTGCTCACACTCGCGCACCTGCACTCGCGTTTCCCGCGAAGCATTGCCCGGATGTTGGCGATAGGAAACCGTTGGCCGAGAAACCCAGGCCGCTTGGCATCCTCTTAGTATTAACTGCAAAACCAACGCCACATCCGGAGTTTTTTCCAAGGTTTTATCAAACCCCCCCACCTCCTCAAAACCCGATCGCCGAAACAGCATCGCCCCCAAAAACACCGGCTTCCACAACAGCCACGCCGCCAAATCCAACTCAGGAATCCCCTCCCTCGGATTCACCGTCGACAACCGCGCTCCCGCCGCATCCACCACAAACCAACCACTATGAACCATCCCCAGATGGGGCGACTCCTGCAACGCCGCCACCTGAACCTCGAACTTCTCCGGCTCAAACCAATCATCCTGATCCAAAAAAGCAATAAACTCCCCTCGCGCCACCTCCAGGCCCCGATTCCGCGCCACCGCCACCCCCTGATTCTCCTGGCGAATATAGCGCAGCCGCGAGCCATAGGGCGCAATCAGCGGCTCGATCGCCTCCGTCGAGCCATCATCCACCACAATCAACTCCCAATCCCTATAAGTTTGCACCAAAACACTGGCGATCGCCTCCCCCAAAAAGCGCCCACCATTGTAAACCGGAATAATCACACTCACCCGAGGATTCACCACAGACATTGATTTAACCTCATCAACATCCGCTCTCTTCAATCTCTCCCGATCCTTCTCAGGATTCCCCCCTACACCGTATCCGGATCAACCCCCAACGCGCGCAACTGTTCCGCCAACCGCTGAGCCCACTTCTTCGCTCGTTCCGTCCGTTGATTCGCCTGCAACAACTGCGACTCAATCCGTTCCGCCCGCTTCTCATACTCCTCGCGATCCAACAACTCCTGCTGAGCCAACTCATAGCCCGTCGGTAAAATATTGCCCTGCTGATCACACCAACGCAACCAGAGGCCATCCTTATCCTCAAACTCCCCTTGCCACAGCATCAACCCCAACCCTACCTGATCCAACCAAATTGGCTTATCCAGCTCATTAAACTTGGCAATCTCAAAATAGCACTTACCCCGCAACTCAAACGCCCGCAACCGGGGACCCCCCAGCACCCGTTCAGGATCAAACAGCACATAGTAACTCACCCGTAACCGCTCATACACACTCAGCTTCGCCCCCAACTCATCCCCCGTCGCCGTCGAG
Organism: Phormidium willei BDU 130791; assembly: GCA_001637315.1. Lineage (GTDB taxonomy): Bacteria > Cyanobacteriota > Cyanobacteriia > Cyanobacteriales > Geitlerinemataceae > Sodalinema > Sodalinema willei. Next base: position 16,211 of record LSZA01000014.1, read on the forward strand.
ACAACTTCCATCACCAAATCCGGAGACTTGCCAAACTCCCACAGAGAATAAGGATGATGACGATGCGTCCACCAATCATCACCAATATCCAAACTCAACATCAAATCCGGGGCCACCAGAGGCTGTCCCTGAGTATGGAGAATACCGATATTGCTTTCAATCAAGAACGGTTGTCCATGCAGAGACGTATACAGCGAATCCGTCAACAGACGCTTCTGTTTCGCCGTCACAAACGTATCGATCGCAATCTCCGTACCGGCGATCGCCTCATGGGGAGTAAAATTCGGGGACTTATCCATTATGATTTCGCAACAGTAGAACTAGAACAGCACCGCTTATTGGCGCCAAATACGGGCAAACTCAGCCAAATCCTCACGACTCAGACGCTCCTGGAGCCATTGCCAAGCCTGCTTCTGATGACTCATCCCTTGATAATATTGCGCCGCATTCGCCAACACAATCGGAGGATCCTGAAACTCCTGAGGCGATCGCCACCGCTGAGCAAACTCCGTCACCATCGCCGCCGTCAATTTCGTATCGAGCCATTCCAACGCCTGATTCTGACTGGCCAAATTCCGATAAAACTTCGCCACATCTACTAACTGAATCGAGGTCGTACTCGACACATCATTACGCCAACGACGCGCAAACTCCAGCAGCACCCCACTCTCCAAACTTCCCTGTAACCAGTTCAAAGCATTCGCCTGATGGGGCAAATCCTGATAGAACTTCATCACATCAATCAACTTAATCGCATCAGTCGGTGTAGGCATAGTTCCATCCGAGTCCGTCGGCCGTGATTCCGTCACTTTGCCCGTTATCGTACCATCAACCAGATAAGCCCAAGTTCGCGCCGTCACCTCACCATCAGCCTTCAATCCCACCGCCGCCTGAAACTCCCGCGTCGCCTGTTGACTTTTAGCCCCAAACACCCCATCGAGAGAGCCAATATCATAGCCCTTGCTACGCAAAGCCCGTTGTACCTGAACCACCACCATACTCTGGCTACCCGCCTTGACCACATTAAACGAATTCACATCCACCGGCCCAGTCACACCGTTCACCGTACCGCGATCCGTAAACTGCCACATCGTCCAGGTATTCCAACCGCCCGGAACCCAGGGACGAGCCGCCGTCGTATAATGGGCAATCCAGAGCGGATAATCGCGAAACTCCTGCCAATTCCCCAACCCTTCCCAAAATCCCGGATACGTATAAAGAATTGGACGACGGCCCGTGGCTGACTCAACCCGAACCAACCAACTCCGAATCCCGGCCCGCACCCGCTCCGGTTCAACGCCATCATCCCGTTCAATATCCAACACCGGCGGTAAATCCCCCGGCTCAAGTTTGACCATATTCAAAAACAAATTCGCTTGAGCCAGAGCATCCGTGCGGGGACGATAGAAATGATAGGCCCCGCGCACCAATCCCACCGAGCGAATCCCAGACCAATTGCGATGAAACGAATCCGCCACAAAGGTTCCCCCCTCCGTCGCCTTCGTAATCGCAAACTCAACTCCCGACTTGGCCACAGCCGTCCAATTGACCGTACCCTGGTGATCCGAAACATCAATGCCTCTAACCATATGCCACCCTTATCTCACCCTTATCTCACAGTTTGCCCATCTTTACTGTCCTGTGTTGCTCAGCGATTATCCCCAAAGGTTTTGCCATCAGGCATAATGGTTTGCAACAACTCCGCATCCCGGAAATTGGTCTTATAAATCTTAGCACTCATTAGAATCGCATCATTGAGCGTGGCCCCCGTCAAATTCGACCAACTTAACTTCGTGCGATATAAACTCGCCCCCGTCAAATTGGCACCCCGCAGCGTTGCCCAACTTAAGTTCGCGGCTCTTAACTGAGCTTTCGTTAGGTTCGCCCCAGCCAAATTGGCGCCACTCAATTTAGCAAAACTCAAATCAACCGCCGTCATATTTGCCTGACTTAAATTAGCGCCATTGAGGATACTTTTCATCAAATTTGCATTTTCCAAATCCGCTTCCGTCAAGACAGCGATCGTTAAATTCGCCCCCTCCAAAATTGTACCCCGCATCGAGGCACGACAAAGATTTGAGCGGCTTAAATTCACCTCCCGTAACGTCGCTTCATCTAAACTCGCCTGACTCAGATCGGCCTCATTTAAAACCGCTTCCGTTAAATCTGCCCCTTGCAATGATACCCCCAATAACTTAGCTCCTCGTAAATTGGCCTCGCTCATCTGGGCCTGAGATAAATCGGCCTTGAGCAACTTGCTCGAAATCAAATTAGCATCCTGCAAATTGGCGCCACGGAGTATAGCGCCCTGCAACTGACATTCCCGGAGATTGACTCCACGCAAGTTGGTCTCCTGCAAATTAACCGAAGTTAAATTGGATTGCCGCAGATTGGCCCCCGAGAGGTCTTGCCCAGATAAATTGGCGCGACTGAGGTCTATTTCCCGAAAATCCCGTTCTCCGTCCGCATATCGCTGCAAGAGTTCATCGGCTCTCATCCTGGGTGACTTGCCCCCTAAACTATCATCAACTGAATTAAATATATTTTCGCACCTAGCATGACCCCCACGTCTTATGAAACAATCAGATTAGACCAAAATCCCCCTATTATTGAAAGTCCGCCGGCCAACTCAGCCAGGTCTTCGTTGGGGAGAACTGGTTGCACCCCGGCGCGATCGCCGAGCCTCGATACGCGTTCCCATACGAGAAAACATTAACAATCATGTCCGACAATCTTCGTAGCCAAGTCGTCACCCAAGGCAGTTCCCGCACCCCGAATCGAGCCATGTTACGGGCCGTCGGCTTTGGTGACGATGACTTTTCTAAACCTATCATTGGACTCGCCAATGGGTATAGCACCATCACCCCCTGCAACATGGGACTCGATGGCCTCGCCCAACGAGCCGAAGTCGGGATTCGCCAGGGGGGCGGAATGCCGCAGATCTTCGGCACCATCACCATTAGCGATGGCATTTCCATGGGAACCGAGGGCATGAAATACTCCCTCGTCTCCCGCGAAGTCATCGCCGACTCCATCGAAACAGTCTGTAATGGCCAAAGCCTTGACGGCGTCTTGGCCATTGGCGGCTGTGACAAAAATATGCCCGGAGCGATGATTGCGATCGCCCGCCTCAATATCCCCGCTATCTTCGTCTACGGTGGCACCATCAAACCCGGTCATCATAACGGTCAGGATCTCAACATCGTCAGTGCTTTTGAAGCCGTCGGCCAACATAGTGCCGGCAAAATCGACGATGCCGAACTCAAAGAAGTGGAACGGCACGCTTGTCCTGGCGCCGGCTCCTGTGGCGGAATGTATACCGCCAATACCATGTCTTCTGCCTTTGAAGCCATGGGCATGAGTCTCATGTACTCCTCAACGATGGCCGCTGAAGATGCCGAAAAAGCCGATAGTACCGAAGAATCCGGCAAAGTTCTCATTGACGCCGTCCGTCAGCAACGGCTCCCCCAACAGATTCTCACCCGTCAAGCCTTTGAAAATGGCATCGCCGTCATCATGGCCGTGGGCGGCTCGACCAACTCTGTGTTGCACCTGCTAGCCATCGCTAACGCCATCGGTGTTGAGTTGACCCTCGATGACTTTGAAACCATTCGTCAGAAGGTTCCAGTTCTCTGCGATCTTAAACCCAGTGGCCAATACCTCACCGTGGACTTCCACCAAGCCGGAGGCGTTCCCCAGGTGATGAAAATGCTCCTCGAACAAGGCTTACTGCATGGAGAGGCTCTGACCATTACCGGACAAACTATCGCCCAACAACTGGCCGACATTCCCAGCACCCCGCCCCAAAACCAGTCCGTGATTCGTCCCTGGAATGATCCGGTTTATAAACAGGGTCATTTGGCGATTCTCAAAGGAAATCTGGCCGAAGAAGGGGCCGTGGCTAAAATCAGTGGCGTAAAAAACCCTAAAATGACGGGTCCCGCTCGCGTCTTTGAATCGGAAGAAGAGAGCCTCAAGGCTATCCTCGACGGCAAAATCAACGCCGGTGATATTCTCGTGATTCGCTACGAAGGACCCAAAGGTGGCCCCGGAATGCGGGAAATGCTCGCTCCCACCTCGGCTATTATTGGCGCCGGTTTAGGTGATTCGGTGGGCTTGATTACCGATGGACGCTTCTCCGGTGGAACCTATGGCATGGTGGTGGGCCATGTGGCTCCTGAAGCAGCAGTCGGAGGGGCGATCGCCCTGGTCGAAGAAGGCGATATGATTACCATTGATGCCCACGAGCGATCGCTGCAACTTCATGTCTCAGAGGCTCAACTGAGTCAACGTCGCGCCAACTGGACAGCCCGCGCCCCCCGCTATCGTCGCGGTGTGTTAGCCAAATATGCCAAGCTGGTCTCATCAAGCAGTATCGGCGCCGTCACAGACCTGCCTGACACCTAAACCAGATACGCCACCCCATACCCCCCTCCCCGCTCTAGGATGGAATCATGACCGACCCCTATCGCCTCCTCGTTGGCTTAGATCAGACAACCCTGGCAGACCAGGTCTTTCAGCAGGCCCTGAACCTGGCCCAAGACCGCCAGGGTGAACTCTATCTGGTACATTGCCTCAATCTGGAGTTCCAGGGCCAACTCGGGACGATGCTAGATGCGGGGATGGGGCTGCAAAGTCGCATCAATCTCGATGAGTTGCAACAGTCTCAACAGGTGAAACAACTCAAAGCGGCGCGACGCTGGCTGCGACGACTGTGTGAACAAGCCACTCAAGGCCGGGTTCCCTGTGACTATCGCATTGACCGTCGCAGTCCCGGTCCGCTTCTATGCTATCTGGCCCAGGATTGGTCCGCTGATTTAGTGGTCGTGGGCAATGGGAAAAAGGAGGTTTGGCAAGCCTTGATTTTGGGGAGCGTCAGCAAGTATGTGATTGAACATTCCCCCTGTCCAACCCTTGTGATTCCAGGAGGGAACCATCGCAAACGAGAGTTTCCCCCCCAAGCGAAGCTCTCGTGAGGAGCATCCCCCAGTCGACATCTCCTGAGCGGAATCTCCCGCTCACAGTCTCTCCAATCTCTCTAAGACAAACTCTCTAAGACCAACTCTCTAAGACAAAGGTGGCTCAAGGGCCTCGTCAACCTCTTCATTGAGTAAATCAGGACCGAGTAAATCGGGCCGTCGCGATCGCGTTCGTTCCCATTGTTGCGATCGCCGCCACTGGGCAATCTTGGCATGATTCCCCGATAACAACACCTCGGGAACTGACCACTGGCGAAATACGGCCGGACGCGTATAGTGCGGATAATCCAACAAACCATCCTCAAAACTATCCGCCGCTAATGAGGCCGCTTTACCGACGGTTCCCGGCAAGAGACGGACGACCCCATTCACTAAGGCCAGCGCCGGGATTTCGCCCCCTGTTAGCACGAAATCCCCCAAGGAGACCTCCCGAGTCACTAAATGGGTGACTCGCTCGTCCATGCCCTCATAGTGACCGCATAAGACCACTAACTGATCGCAATTGGCCGCCCAAGTCTTAAAATGCTGTTGACTCATCGGCTCTCCTTGAGGGGTCGTCAAAATTACCTCCCGCCGAGGCAAAACCGGTAACGACTCCACCGCCGCAAAAATCGGTTCAGGCTTTAACACCATCCCCACCCCACCCCCATAGGGTTCATCATCAACCCGGCGATGTTTGTCCTGGGTAAAATCCCGAGGGTTCGTACAGTGAACCTCAGCAATTCCCCGAGCGATCGCCTTAGACATCAACCCGACCTCAAACGGGGTCTTAAAAAACTCTGGAAACAGCGTAACAATATCAAATCTCATCATTCGGGCTTCAGCATCAGCCAAATTATGGCTCAATTTGGCACTCAATTGGGCGCTCACTGGCGTGAATTTCCCCTAACAGGTCCCTGGGGTCGTCAATGACCATGATTCTGCATCAAGCCGTCGCCCCTTCAATGTTAACCCCAGACCCCCTCTGAAACTCGTGCCAGCCAAGATGGTATTATAGGAAAACTTGAATGGCTACCCGTTGTTAAGCCAATGTTAAGCCAAAAATTGACGGTTGTCGCCGTCACAAAGCGTCCCGAGTTTTTGTATACTGTTGGCGCTGTTGGCGCAAATCGGCCCCAGCCAATGTAGGGTTAGATCACCTGCGCCCTCCTTCGCTTCACCCCCATATCCCCATCGCTAGTTCACCCTTTGCGTTGACATCAACGTTACCGGCGCTCTAGCACTCTACCGCTCACGTAGCTCTCGAAGAGAAGGTGAACGTTCCGATGAACCCGCGACCCTCAGACCAACGTCCGGTAGGACATCCTTGACTCGAAGTCCATTACGCCCTAATTCCCTATGATCCAAACAGATGCTCAATCTCTCGAACCGACGATGTCCCATTCCCCTCAAACAACGATTTTGGTAATCGGCGGCGCGGAAGATAAAGTTCACGGGCGCGAAATCCTGCAAACCTTCTTTAACCGTTCAGGGGGTCGGGATGCGCAAATTGCTATCATTCCCTCAGCTTCACGCGAACCGGCGGCGATCGGTAACCGCTATCGGGATATCTTTGAGGATATGGGAGCTAAAGCCGTCCGCATTCTCGATATCCGTGAGCGCTATCAGGGAGAAGATCCCATTTGGCAAAATGACCTCGAAAACTGTACCGGTGTCTTTATGACCGGAGGCGACCAACTTCGCCTCTGTTCCTTGCTGGCTGATACCCCCCTGATGGAGAAAATTCTCGTACAAGTTCAACGAGGGGAAATCGTCCTAGCCGGAACCAGCGCCGGGGCCGCCGTGATGGGCTATCACATGATCGCCGGTGGGGGCAGTGGAGAGTCCCCCAACCGCTCCTTGGTCGATATGACCACGGGCCTGGGGATTATTCCTCAGGTGATTGTTGATCAGCATTTCCATAACCGTAACCGCATGGCTCGATTGATTAGCGCCATCTCCGCCAACCCCGATCGCATCGGAGTCGGGATTGACGAAGATACCTGCGCCCTCTTTGAAGGTGATGGCTTAATCCAAGTCTTAGGAAAGGGAACCGTGACCATTATCGATCCCGGCGAAGTCGATTACACCAATGAACCCTATGTCGATGCCATTAACCCCTTGAGTATCTTTAACTTAAGAGTTCATGTGCTGACCTACGGCGATCGCTTTCACATCCCCACCCGCAGCCTTCAAGTGCCTGAACAACGGCTAACGGCCTAACCCCGACTCCTGACTCTGTCCGCAACCCCGACGAATGCGACAAAATTGCCAACTGACGCAGTGGATACTTGTACTTCTGGTGGCGATCGTCATTGGAATTCAAGTCTCCCCTGCGCTGGCCTTCGCTGACCCTCGCATCAACCGCCTCGAATCCCAAGTTCGTTACCTACAATCTCAAGTCCGACAACTCGATCGCCAGATCAATCAAACCCAGTTTTCACCCCAACACCGTGACCCTCAAGTGGTTCCTCCGACGATTACCCCCCAGAGAACCCAATCCCCAGAATCAACCTCTACCCTAGATCGCCTCGCCACTCTAGTGGTGGAACAAAAACGCCGTCTCGAGGCTCTAGAAGCTCGGCTCGATCGCCTTGACCCTAACCCAGATCCCCCAGAATCTGGTAATTTTCCCTAGGTCCCAGCGGCTACTCCTCCCCAGGCTAAACACATCAAAATATCACTCTCCTTAAGTTTTCTGTGAAGCCTCCCGTACTGAACCGGTCTACCCCCTGGAGTCGACAGCTACTCGAGTGGATCGCCATCGCCCTCCTCTATTTCCTGAGCGCTCAACTCTCGCTAAGATTTGCGGCCCTCCCTGGCAATATCTCCTCCGTCTGGTTCCCTACAGGACTCATTCTCGGCGTGAGTCTGTGGCGATCGCAATGGCGGGCCGTTCCCGGCGTTTTTCTAGGATCGATGCTCTCGACTAGCGTCGATTTATGGCTCGGCGCCCCCCATCTCAGACCCATCGAGATCCTCTTCTGTGGCCTTCTCCACGGTAGTGGTAGCGCCTTAGAACTCAGCGTCGTTCTGGCCCTATTGCAAGCCTGGATTCCTCACAAGACTATCTTGCAACGAGTTCCTCATGTGGGACTCTTTATCCTCAGCCTCATTCCCGCATCCCTCATCGGTGCCACCCTAGGCGTCTTTCCCCTGGTGGTGATTGGCTTGGTTCCTGTCCCAGAGGTTCCCCGGTCCTTCATCATCTGGGCCTGGAGTGCTGTCCTCAGCCAACTCTTGATTACGCCGGTTTTCTTGGCGGCTATGGCCGCACCAACTCAATGGCGACCTAAACCTGGCCGCTATCGGACCTTGGAAATCACCCTCTTTTTCGGGGTGAGCATTATCATTCTCATCGGAACCTTTGGACTCGGCTATCCCGCTGAATATGCCCTGATTCCCCTCTGTGTCTGGTCGGTTCTGCGCTTTGGTAAATTTGAAACCGCCCTATTTGTATTCGGGATTTCCTTAATTGCCATTTTCACCACCGTCCAAGGCCTCGGTCCGTTTGCCGGTCATTCAATCTATATTGCCTTTACCCTCTTGCAATCGTTTATGGGAGCGACCATTCTCACCTCCCTCGTCTTGTCAGCCAGCAACGATGAACATCATCAAGTCGAACGACAACTTCGGACCAGTAACCGAGAGTTACATAAAAGTCAAAATCGCTTATCCCAATTGCTCGAAGCGATGCCTGTGGGGGTCTGTGTTCACGATCGCCGTGGACGGATGCTCTACCGCAATCAAACCGCTCAACATCTCCTCGGTGATGTAGAGTCCGATCTACACCAGTTTGCCCAACACTATCGCCTCTATCAAGCGGATACCTCAGACCTCTATCCCCTCGAACAACTTCCCGGACAACTGGCGCTCTCTGGACAATCAGTGCGGCGAGATGACCTCGAACTCCGTCAGTCAGACCAGACTATTCCCCTGGATATGGCCAGTACCCCACTTCTCGATGAAGCTGGTGTCGTCGATGGGGTGATTGTCGCCTTTCAAGACATCCGCGATCGCAAAGAAGCCCAAAAACTCTTAGCCGACTATAACCAAACCCTAGAAAAACAAGTCGTTCAACGCACCACAGAATTACAAAAAACTCTCTCCCAATTACAACGAACTCAAGCTCAGTTAGTCCATACGGAAAAAATGTCAAGTCTGGGGCAGCTTGTGGCCGGAGTCGCTCATGAAATTAATAATCCAATTAGTTTTATCTTTGGCAACATCCGCTATACCCGAGAGTACATTCATGATTTACTGAAGCTCCTCAACGCCTATCAACAGATCTATCCCAATCCTGATTCTTCTATTCAAGTCCTTACCGAAGAGATTGATCTGACCTATTTAGTCGAAGACTTACAGCGAATTTTAGACTCCATGAATTCCGGTGCAGAACGAATCCGCAACATCGTTTTGAGTCTCAGAAACTTTGCTCGCCTGGATGAATCCAAAACCAAAATCGTCAACCTTCACGATGGGCTTGAAAGCACCTTAATGGTTTTGCAATCTCGACTCAAATCGCAACGAAATCGCCCTGAAATTAAACTCATCAAAAACTACGGAGATATCCCAAAACTGGATTGCTATGCCTCTGAAATCAATCAAGTTTTCTTGAACATCCTCAATAATGCCATTGATGCGTTTGATACTTATGGGGACTCTCAACCTAATTTTCGGTCTAACCAAGAGCCGACCCTATCTATAGAAACAAAACAAACCGGGAAAAGTACAATCATCATCCAAATCAAGGATAATGGCGTTGGCATGAGTCCAGCCGTCTCTCATCGGATGTTCGATCCCTTTTTCTCTACCAAGCCCGTGGGATCTGGGACGGGTCTTGGACTGTCGATGAGCTATCAAATTATCGTCGAAAAACACCAAGGAAAACTTTATTGTGAATCTGAATTAGGAAAGGGAACCACTTTTACTATCGAACTTCCCATGAGTCTAAACCCTGCTCGTCGCCTCTCCTTAGAAAATCATGAAACATCATGAAAAACTTTATTCCACCTGAGCGTTTCTTTGCCTATTTAACCTGGACTGAGATTGAGCAGTTGCCTGATAAAGCCAATACAGTTTTAGTTCAACCGGTGGGGGCTGTTGAACAACATGGCCCCCATCTCCCTCTTATTGTTGATAGTGCCATTGGCTTAGGGGTGTTGGGGGAAGCCTTAACCCGTCTAAGTGCCGACATTCCCGTCTATGTCTTGCCTCCCCTCCATTACGGCAAATCCAATGAACATCGTCACTTCCCCGGAACCATCAGTTTATCTGCCAATACCCTGATCAGCACTCTGATGGACATCGGTGAGAGTCTCTACGCTGCTGGATTTCGTAAACTGGTGCTGATGAACTCTCATGGAGGACAACCGCAAGTGATGGAAATTGTGGCCACAGATCTTCATGCTCGTTATGAGGATTTCTGGCTTTTTCCCATTTTTACTTGGCGAGTCACTCAGGAACATAAACGCCTCCTGAGCGAACGGGAAGTGCAAGAGGCCATGCACGCCGGTGATGCTGAAACCAGTTTGATGTTGGTGTTATTGCCTGAATGGGTGCGCATGAAGCAAGCCGTGCGAGACTATCCCCCTCAACAGCCTGGGAAATTAGCCAGCAAAGGAGGACTCACCTTTTCTTGGTTAACTCAGGATCTCAGTACGAGTGGTGTGGTCGGCGATGCGACGGCGGCCAGTCGCCAGAAGGGGGAGAGGATTCTGGATTGGTTGGCCGACGGTTGGTGTGAGTTACTAGACGAGGTTTATCACTTTAAGGCGAAATACTAATTTAAGCCTCGGCTGGGTTAAGTTGAGGGACAAAATTGCTAAAATAGAGTGAGTTCGGTAACTCATGTAACAGACAGGAGGCCCCCAATGGACAGGTCTTATGGTGCGCGTCTTAACCGTTGGCTGCAACGGATTCCCGGATTTGGGCAATGGTTAAAATTATCTCAACAGGTCTATCAGGCTGAGGAAATTCTTCACGATCGCCGCCGCTGCGTTCGTCGAGCTGGATAACCTCAAAGCCATCGAGATGATGAAACTCAGACTACTCAAGGACTGCGATCGCCCCAGATGTAACGCGATCGCAGTCTTGCCTTAACCCATCCAGCAGATTTGTAAACAAATGTAAATAGCGTTAAGATTGTAGGTGAGTCGGTAAACTATTATTAAATTATGAGTCGCCCCCATCTCCCAGAGCCGAGTTTGCTCAAAAAAGTCCTCGAACCCCTGCTCGAAGACTTCCAATACTGGTTTAAACGCTCTCGGACGCTCCTGGAAACCGAAACCATCGAGTTCCTAGAAGCCCACGAACAGCAAGATCTGCTGCATCGTGTCATCCATGCCCAGGACGAGGTGAATTCGGCCAAAATGATGCTGGAGGCGACGGGCTGTCAAGCAGGAGTCGATATGTCGGTTCTAATGCCCTGGCATCATCTGCTCACAGAATGTTGGCAAGTCTCAATGCGATTTCGCACCCAACACTCCCAGGCCCTCAACGTGAGAGAATAACCCCAACCGGGGTAGTCTGACCCTAGACCAGACCCAATCCCTCGCTTTAACACTCTGTTTTTTTAAGCCTTGACTTAACTTAGGGGAGTTCCTCGGCACAATCCGTGAACTGCCTAAACTCGCTGATTCGATCATCCCTGATTTATCTGAGGACATGTTTATGTTACATCTGCTCTATATTCTCGCCTTTACCTTTCTGGCCTTTGTCGCCGTCGGAAACCTGGTTAGAAACCTCTTAGCGTTTAGTTCAGACTCTCAGAAACCACGCTCGATGAGTCACTCTGAGTTTAGTCGTCGTCCTCAGCCGAGTCCGCACCCTGAACTCCTCGACGACTACGGCCATGTCGTTGAAGAACCCCTGTTAGTGATGCGCTCGATTGGTATCGAGGACGCTCGCGAGAAGCTCGATGCACTCTACAACTCCTCACCGAGCAGCAAGAACAATCTCAGCGACGATGACGATACCCCCCCACCGGCGTTAATCTAAGCTCACTGTCATCAAAACCTAACATCCCCTCACCCCGACGGGCGCACCCTTAGCGGTACGCCCCCACCGTTCACGAACCGCTGCCTCATGACGATCGCCATCGATTTTGGTACCAGTAACACCGTCATTGCCCGTTGGAATGCCGCCAGCGAACAACCCGAAGTCGTTAAACTCCCCGGATTAAGCCGCCAACAGGGCGATAACCCCCCCGTGGTTCCCAGTCTCATCTACGTTGAGAACGCCCAAACCGGAGCCATCGCCGCCGGACAACAGGTCAGCGATCGCGGCTTAGATACTCAACAGGATACCCGCTTTTTTCATAGCTTTAAACGGGGAATTGGCTCCGATGTTCAAGGGTTTTTGCCCAGCCTCGACCAAGTCCCCATACGCTTTGAATACCTTGGAGAGTGGTTTCTGCAAACCGTACTCTCAAGCGTCGCTGAGGTTCCATTACCCCTCGACTCGCTAATCCTCACCGTTCCCGTCGATAGCTTTGAAACCTATCGTCACTGGCTAGGTTCAGTCGTTGAGGCTCCCCAACTTCCTCAAAAAATCGAGCAAGTCCGTCTCCTTGATGAACCCACCGCCGCCGCCCTGGGCTATGGGTTAAGTGACGCGGAACTGCTATTGGTGGTGGACTTTGGCGGTGGAACCTTAGATCTGTCCTTGGTGCAGTTAAACCGCCGTGCAAGTCCTGGCCGCCATCCCCTGGGCTTTATTCTCAAATGGGGCGATAAATCCTTTCGCGAGGAATCCGGGCAAAAACTCGAAACCGCCAACGTCTTAGCCAAGTCCGGCCAAAACCTCGGCGGTACGGATTTAGATAACTGGCTCCTTGATGAGTTTGCCAGGCGGGAGGGATTGCCGAAAACCCCCCTGGCCTATCGCCTCATGGAACGGCTGAAAATTGAGTTATCGTCTCGCTCTGAGGCGACAGAGGTTTATTTTAATGAGGACAGCTTCGAGAGTTATGAGTTAACGGTGAGCCGATCGCAGTTTGAGGAGATTCTCAAACAGCATCAGTTCTTTAAACGCCTGGATGAGTCGTTAACCCAAGTCTTGCAGCAAGCCCGACGACAGGGGTTTGAAACCCCTGATATTGATGCTGTGTTGCTGGTGGGAGGAACCTCGCAAATTCCTGCGGTTCAAGACTGGATTAGACAATGGTTTCCGGCTGAGAAGGTTCGCTGCGATCGCCCCCTCGATGCGATCGCCACCGGTGCCTTACAACTGAGCCAAGGTATTGCCCTCAAGGACTTTCTCTATCACGGTTATGGGATTCGCTACTGGAACCGTCGTAAAAATGCCCATGATTGGCATCCGATTATTCAACCCGGACAACCCTATCCCTTAGAGCGTCCCATTGAACTCTCGTTAGGGGCCTCGATGGCCAATCAGCCTAAACTGGAGTTGGTCTTAGGTGAGATGGCCGCCGAAGCCCCGAAAACAGAAGTCTTTTTTGATGGTGATCGCCTGATTACCCGACAATCTGAAGCGGACGTTAACGTCATTCCCCTCAATGACAGTGAGGGCGGACGCACCATCGCCAATTTAGATCCACCCGGTTCTCCGGGAAGCGATCGCGTCAAAATTCAATTTCGTATCGATGAGGAGCGCCTGCTACGCATCACCGTTGATGACTTGCTAACCTCAAATCGCTTGATGGATAACCAAGCCGTCGTGCAACTGAGTTAGGAATAACTTAAAGTTGCGTTAAAGTCGCTCTCCCATCACACCCCGGCAAGTCTCTAACACCTGCTCATCAGTAGCGGTGAGGCCATCTAAGGGTTGGAAACCGGGGATATTAGCGTTCGTTGCCCCCTGACCAGCCGCCACCAAGGTATCCCGCCGAATCGCTAAATTGAAATCATAAGTTTGATCACTGTAGCTGTCTTGGATATTCAGGGCTAACTGATTCTCCTCAAGGCGACCCTCGAAGCAGTCAAACGAAGATGAGGGCATATAGAACCCGCCCACAATGCGATCGCCATGGGCTTCAAAGACCATATAGGTTTCACCCAACTGATGGGCCTCAGACGCTGACCCATAGACATATTCCCCATCGTCGAGACGCGCCGGGGCTAAGTCCCGCCGGGCCGCCACTGAGATCGACTCAGCCATAGCGTTGCCCGCCAGCCCTAAGCTCAGACAGAGTCCTAAGACCATCGCGGCGGTTCGGCGTTGGCGTCCTAACCACTGTTGGGGGTTGATATAGTGATTAAACATACGTATTTATCCTGGCTGCGAACTCAATAAACCTATTGTCTCGGATGGAGGCGATCGCGGTCAGTGACCCTAGGACAGATTTTCAGGCGATCGCATCACCCGCGTTAAGTGATATCACTTACGCATTCGGCGTGATATAAATCACCATTATCAGAATCATCAGGATTTCAAAACTGTTGCAACTGGGCCGCCTCGTTAAAAAAGCGTTGTCCTAAACTGGCAATCAGGAGACTGGTAGCGATAAAGTCTGTCAGGGCAATGGCAAACATGATCAGCATTTGATAAGCCGCCGCATCAATGGGATTCGCCCCACTCAACAACTGTCCCGTGACGATTCCCGGTAGGGTGACTAACCCCACCACCATCATCGAGTTGACAATTCGCACTGTCCCCGCACGAATCGCCTGCTTGCGGTAGTTGGCTAAGGCCTGTCGGGGAGTCGCCCCGAGACTGAGATAGGTTTCAATCTCTAAGGGATGATGCTCAATTAGACTCACAAACCGTTCCCCAGCAATGGCCGCTGCATTCATAGCATTTCCCATCATCATCCCTCCTAGGGGAATTAGATATTGAGGATTCGACCAAACCGCCGGCTGACGCAAGACCAAGAGATTGATATAGAGCAAGGTTAGAGCGGTACTTAAGGCAATAGCCCCCCAGACCAACATGAACAATCCCGGAACCTTGCGGCTGATGCGATTGCGGGCCACTATCGCCGCCAAACTAACCATCACGAGCAAGACGACGATCAGGATTAGGGGATTTCGCCAGGTGAAGACCACTTGTAGGATTACCCCCAGCATCAATAACTGAAGGGTGGTGCGAGCTGTGGCCAGGGATAACTCTAAGGTGAGTCCTAACTCTTGCCAGGCGGCAATGGCAATCGCGATCGCTGCCATACCGACGGCGATCGCTAAATCGATTAAATCCAGTTGAATATAGCCCACGTCGTTGAGTTACACCTTTTTTAACTGATATCTCTTAGAACACCGAGTAGCACCGGTTTTCCATAAAAGCGAGTCCGGACTCCATAAATTTCCACTAACACTCGTTTTCCTCCCTTACGTTGTCCTTGGAAAATGCAGGAAACACAGTCCGTTTGTCCACGAATACATTTATAGACTTGTTCTGAAACTCGATCATAATGTTCATTGGTAACTAGAGAAAATATTCCTTTTAAATTTGCTAATTCTTGCCGTTTATAACCAAAAATTTTCGCAAGTTTTGGATTAGCATAGATAAATTTTCCATCCCAAACCACAATGTATAGCCCCAAGGTATTTAAACGACTTAACTGGGATTGACGGCGATCGCCCGTCACAGAACCTCCATGCGATCGTGGGGGGGGTGACTCCCGAGAGCGCCGGGATGACGACGGGCGATTGGAGGGGGGAGGAGGAGGAAGTGGGAGATGAGAAGGAGGATCAGCCCCTTGTGACGATTGTAGGGGAGGGGGACTCGACGTTGCTGACCCCGATGAGAGTCGTAACCCCGGTGGCGACGAAACCGACGGTGTTTCTCGCTCAGGGCTTAAACAGCGCACCACCTCTAATACCAGCCCAATCCGCACCGCCACCGCTTCCATTAGCTCAGCCATCTGAACCCGAAAATGGCCTTGGTCTGGGTGCATCAAGGTGATAATGGCTAAGACGGTATTCTTCCGCAGCACCGGCACACAAAGCACAGAACGCACATGATAGGGTTCACCGGGGAGTTGCAGCCAACGCTCATCTAAGGTCGTATCCGTAATAATGCCGATTTGTTGCCGTTGATAGACCCAGCCAGCTAACCCTTGATGGAGTACGCGGCCAACTAACGACTCACGTTCTTGGCGAATAATGGCTCCCCGAGCGAGGACTGACTCAATCACAGTCCCCCTCTCGTCGAGTAAAAATAAACTACTCTCGTCGACTAGGGTTAAACGATTCGCACTACGCAGAACTTGTTGAGATAACGCTCGCAATAATAAAGTTTGGGAGGGATGTTCACCACAGGCCAAGACCGTTCGCAGCAATTCCCCTTGTACCTCATCGGCCTGATTTTCCAGCCGCACCTGTTCAAACTCTTGGCGAACCGCCTTGAGTTCTTGGATGAGTTGCTCTTTTGTCGGTTCGCGATCGTCCATAGTAGGGTTTAGCGACGAGAAAGACTCTCGGACGGAGTAGCTATGGTCGTTAAGGTGATATCGTAGTCGATATCGTCCCTGGAGCCGTGTCCTCTAGGGGCGTTACGGTTTTCAGGCATCGGCGATAGACAGAGGGCATTTCTCGGTAGAATTGCCATAGAGATTACGGAGTTATTGAGTCTTTTGGGAAATCTGGTCTTAGTTACTGGAGCGGCCCGCTCTGGAAAAAGTGAGTTTGCCGAACGGCTGGCTGAGCAACACAAGGGTATTGTCACCTATATTGCCACCGCCCGCAGCAATTCCCAAGATCAAGATTGGCAAGCTCGCATTGAACGTCACCGTCAACGTCGCCCCAATCATTGGCAGCTTCAGGAGGTTCCCCTCGCCATTAGTCCCTGTCTTGAGCAATGGAATCATCCCCAAAATTGTCTGTTGCTTGACTCGTTGGGGACTTGGGTGGCCAACACGTTACACGAGTCTGACACAGACTGGCGCGATCGCCGTCAAGTCTTTCTGCATCAGGCCGCCAACTTTCAAGGAACTTGTATTCTCGTAGCCGAAGAAACCGGTTGGGGCGTGGTTCCGGCTTATCCATCAGGGCGACTGTTTCGCGATCGCCTCGGCGAATTAACACGTCATGTCGGAGCCATCGCTGACAAAACCTATCTAATCGTTGCCGGCCATAGCCTGAATCTCAGCAAAATCGCTGATCCCCTTTAAGAGATTCCCCGGATTAACTTTAAATAGCCTCAGAGCCATTTGCCTACATGACCTTACCTTTATCTTAAGAATCTATACCAATTTAGTGAGCGATCTCTCCTGAAAAATCGTTTAACATAGGACTAGAGTTCTATCATTACGCATTTTTATGGCTTCTGAAACGCAAGTTAAACAGTATTTAGCAGATTGGTTTCAGCTCGGCAAAAAACTGATTGTAAACAACCAGGCAGAACTCCCTCATCCCCTTTTTGAAGGCAGTGACTACAGCCGAGCCTTTGAACGCTGTTGGGCCGCTGTTTCCTGTCCTAAACTCAGCTATAACGCCTATCTCGAAGGCACTGAAACCAGCATCGGCCAACTCCTTGACGATGACTGGGATATTTCCTCTTGCGCCCGCTGTACCATGCCGGTCGCCCTACCGGTGGCTGGCGTGAGTCCCATCTTATGTCCCTGTCATGACCTGCCCTCCTGGCCCAATTTGAACCTCCCTAAACCGAGACGGCCCGTCAATACTCAGGTGAGTTTGCGAGAAATTTGCCGCCGCCTAGTGGCCAATCATGATTAGACCGGTATAGCCGTTCGTTGTTTGGGAACGTCGTAGCTTAAAAAGTCATAGGCCAGATCCGTTTTGGGAAAAATCGCCCGTGCTTCATCGAGTAAATCCTTGAGATCCAGGTCATTTCCGGGAGCATAGCGGGGACTAAAATGAGTCATGAAAAGCTGTTTGACCCCTGCACTCAAGGCCACCTGAGCCGCCATCGTTGATGTCGAATGCAACCGTTGTTCGGCTAGATTGGCGTCTCGGTGAGAAAATGTGGCCTCATGAATTAACACATCAGCCCCTTGAGCCAAGCTCACCGCGTTCTCACAATAAATCGTATCGGTACAATAGACGACTTTCCGTCCGGGTTGTGGCTCACCGCACAGATGACGACCATGGATGACCCGGCCATCCTCTAGGGTGACCGGGTGTCCCTGTTTGAGTTGTCCATATACCGGTCCCGGTGGGATTCCTAGGGCCTGGGCCTTGGCCACATCAAAGCGTCCCGGACGATCTTTTTCCTCAACCCGGTAGCCATAGGCGGGGATGCGATGATCGAGGCGATCGCACAGGACCCGATAATCCTCATCCTCATAAATGAGTCCCGGTTTGTGTTTATGAATCGTAATCGGATAATGCAAATGGGTATGAGAATAGCGCGCACAGGCTTCGAGATAATTTTCAAGCTGAGGGGGACCATACAAATCAATGCGATCCGGCGCTCCCGCTAAACCAATGCTGGCCAGGAGTCCCATTAACCCGAAAACATGATCCCCGTGCATATGGGTAACAAAAATACGGCGAATCCGCCCCACCTTCAAATCACTCTGAAGAAGTTGATGTTGCGTTCCTTCCCCACAGTCAAATAGCCAAATCTCGCCCCGTTGTTTCAGGCGCAGGGCTAAACTGGACACATTTCGCGATCGCGTCGGGACTCCCGAACTGGTTCCTAAAAAAACGATTTCCACTCGCTTGACTCTCGTTAAGGAAATTGGCAACGCAAACCGGGTTTGAGGGATCGGTCTTTAGGTCTCACGAGCGATCCAACTTCAAGACTCCTAGCTTACTATGGTATCCTAGCACCGACCTCGGTCTATCTTCGAGTCGTCGGTCACTTTTAAGGAGAAGCAAAAGATGCTGCTATTGAAAATTGCCGCGTCTGTGACGGGCCGAGCCAGGGGAACGGCTCAACAGGGATCATCGCCAACGAGAGAAAAACCCCCCGAGACCCCAAAAAGGACTAGGCGAAGGCACAGGGGATTTCCTTATTTTTGGCGAGGGATGACCAGTCTTTGTTTTTGGGCCTGCTCCCTCGTTCCTGGCCTAGCCCTTGAACTGCGGGTAGCCGTCGAGAAAAATGTCGGTGAACTCACCGTGGGGAGTTCCACCCCCGCCCGCATTCGCAGCCGCTCGGGAACCGTCCTCGGTAACCTCAGTCAGATGAATGCCTTTATCGCTCGCTCTACTGGGCAAGCCGTGGCCCTCGATCGCTGGCAAGGGGAGCAATTATGGATTGAACCCACCAACCATGGCCATGTTTATATTGGCGATCGCTGGTATCGAGGTAAAGTTCTCATCGTCCGAGGACGTTACGGGATCACCGCCGTCAACTACGTTGACATTGAATCCTATCTCTACAGTGTCCTCGGCGCCGAAATGGGAGGAAGTTGGCCCCTAGAAGCTCTAAAAGCCCAAGCCGTGGCCGCTCGCTCCTACGTCCTCTACCAGCGCGATCGCTATGGGAATCGCACCTACGATGTCGGAGATGACACCTTCTGGCAAGTCTATCGCGGCATGCAGGAAGAGTCGAGCCAAACCCACCGAGCCACCGACGCCACCCGCGGCCAAGTCCTCAGCCATAACGGTCAGGTCATTGAGGCGGTGTTTCACGCCTCGTCGGGGGGCCATACCGAGGATGTTGAACAGGTTTGGGATGAAGTTAAACCCTATCTCAGAGGCGTTCCTGACTTCGACCACAACTCACCCAACTATCATTGGCGCGAATCCTTCTCCCAATGGGAACTCACCCGACGACTCGGCGGCGTCGGAACCGTGGTGGGAATCGTCCCAGAACAGCAATCTCCCAATGGCCGGCTCGTGACCGCTAAAGTGGTGGGAACGGGGGGAACGGCACTTGTTGACGGAGATGACTTGCGATCGGCGTTGGGGTTACGCAGTAGTTTGTTTACGGTCACCTCCGGTGGCGGCTATTTTACCCTCTCTGGGCGCGGCTTTGGTCATGGTGTGGGCATGAGTCAATGGGGGGCGAGACACCTGGCAGAACAGGGCTATAGTTACCGTCAAATCCTCTCCCATTACTATCGCAACACTCAGTTAGCTCAATTACAGACCCAATAATTTGCCCCTCAACGGCTACAAATTTTCAACTTCGCTACCATGAAAGCTATAGATACTCTTGAGGACATGACTATGGCTGATAAAAACTACTCCTGGAAAGGAAGCCCCAACGCTGGACTCGTGTTGACGATTTTGGCGGGACTCGGTGCCGTGGCGATTTTGTTTGTCGGCTTTAGCGGTTAGCCTTCTCCTCAACCGGCTCAGTCCAGACAATCGGCCGTCGCTGCGGATCGAGACGTTGGGTTTCTTCCTCGATTAGAGTTCTAACCTGAGTCGGATCAAAGTAGCGGCTGAACTGTCCCTGTAGCCCCTGGACCTGCGATCGCGTCACGTCCACGTCTTCGTGGAGTTGTTCGAGTTGGTCTTGGCTTCTGGTGTAACTCGGGAGCAGTTGGCTTAGGGCGGCGATCGCCCCCAGGGAAACCGTGACATCCACCATCAGCTTCAAACCCGTTTCCAAAACAGACGTCCAGGAACGGCTGTTCCGCCGCTGTCGTGGGTGGGGCGAAGGACGGCGACGAGGACGACGGGGTGAAGCTCGAACCTCACCGGGATGGGGAGCGCGAGACAGGCGTTCAGGGGCGTTCATGATTCAGTCTGAAGATAAGCTCACATCGATTGACCTGCTGTGAACACAGCATGAGTGGGGGGAATAGTTCAAATTGAATCGAAACAGAGCCATTTTGGCAAGCCGACTGACGCACCCCATCTCCTACTCCCGAGATCCCCCTCTAGTTTAACCAAACTCAGAGCCACAGAACTCCCATTTTGGAAAACCTTTCCGTCTAGCGAGAACCGGGTCGCCACAACGGGCCAAAGCAATGGGAGTCCCGCACGTGGCGAAACTCCCAGACAAAACAGACCAACAAGAACCGGTTGGATAACCGCCTTATTTATAAAGTTCCGTCGACAGGCGGAACGCCAGGATACCCGGAATAATGGCGACAACTAACGCAGCTAAGACTTGAACATCAGACATAAGACCTGAAAACTCCTGTATATTTAGTCCAATCGTTCACTACTCTCGATCAAAGTTAACGATTTTGAGCAAAAGTGTAATAATTTTTCATAAAAAAACACGAGAATTAGCCCGAAATTTGGGGCGACTCGCACCTCAGAACCGACGCCACTCAGCCTGAGGGCGTCAGTTCCTCTGTGACTCAAACCAACGTCGTTATTCTTCTAACCAAGGTTTCAGCGCCGGCGTCCAACTGACCAGTTCCCCTTCAGAGAACCATAAGTCAATTTCCCGATTCGCCGTTTCCACCGCATCAGAGCCATGAATAAGATTGCGTCCGATATTTAAGCCAAAATCGCCACGAATGGTCCCCGGAGACGCCGTCAGCGGGTTGGTTGCGCCAATAATCGTACGAGCGCCGGTGACCACACCGTCTCCTTCCCAAACCATCGCCACCACCGGAGAGGAGGTAATGAAGTCCACCAATCCTTTGAAAAACGGCTTATCCCGGTGAACATCGTAATGTTGTTCGGCTAATTCCTTGCTGACGGACATCAGCTTGAGTCCAACGAGGGTGAAGCCTTTGGCTTCAAAGCGGCGAATCACCTCGCCCACGAGTCCCCGTTGTACGCCGTCAGGCTTAATCATCAAAAATGTTCGTTCCAAGATAACCTCCTCAAAATTGCATCAATTTACACAGACTTTAGAGTATCGCAACCTGTCCCGTTTGCGGCCGGTTTGACGTGGAACCCCCCTAGCGTTGCAGGCGGTTTAGCGTCGCTTCCATCACATCCGGGGTCTGTCCAGATACCGCATACACTAAGGCTTCTCGATAAATGCGTTGGGCCGGATGTTGACAACTGTTGGCCGCGCCCCCCGAGGCGGCGATCGCCCCATAGCTACAGCGGCCCGCTAAGTCAATGGCCCAGGCCCGCAACCTCAGGCGATCGCCATAAGACCGGGTTCCCTCATCTTCACTCTCAAAAAAGGCTTGACGACAGGCCCCCAATTCAGCATCAAGATGGTTCCAAGTTGGCTGTAAAAAGGGAAGTTGTTTCTTCTGTGCCGCTTGCTGCAACACATCCAACCCAGCCCGAGCGCAACCGAGGGCAAAAAAGCCATGATGTAGCACATTGGCTTGACTGTTTTGCTGCATCCAATAGGGCGGTTTCAGGCAGATCACCTGCTCATCAGGTAAGAACCACCCCTTCACCTCGGCGGTAACCGTATTCGTGGACGTCAACGCCGCCATCTCCAGCGGCGAACTGATCTTAATCTCTCCCCCTCGCTCCTCCTGACCACTGCGGAAAGGCATCATGCCAAACACCGAGGTTCCATCGGGCAACATCGCCCCTAGAATAAAGCTCTCAAACAGGGTGGCGCCGGTAATCCAAGGAATAAACCCATCGAGTTGATAGCCTCCAGGAACCAGTCGGGCTTGCATCGGCGGTGGTCCCGGACGACGCAGGTGAGAAAAGCCCACGCCCACCCGTCGTTTCCCGGTGGCTAAATGGGGTAAATAGTCCTCTCGCAAGCCAGAATTGGAGCTGCGGCTGATCAAGGCGGCGGCACTTTGGTGCTGGGTTTGTAGGAAGGCCAAGGCCCCGGAATAGCGAGAGATGGTTTCTTGGAAGCGACGAAAGAGAACTTGGTTATCGGCCCGTAAGGTGAGCAACTCGCGATCGCCCAAACCCAGAAAAGCTGTTTCTAGGGCGTGAGGATCGTGATCAATGCGATTCGCCTGGGGGGAGACATACTCATCCAAATAGGCTTGAGCCAGATCGAGGGGAGAAGAGGTGACGGTCATACAGCAGTCGAGAATGGCTTCAGGAGGGCTAACGGGAATTACGCCATTGAGGATAGGGCCGTCCGGAGAATCCCGAGGGCGCGGTCAACCTCCGCCTCTGAGACAATCAGGGGAGGAACGAATCGCAGCACTTTGGGGCCAGCAGGAACCAGTAGCAGTCCCTGTTCCATGACCGCTTTCACCACAGCAATTGAGGTTAACTCAATCTCAGCCTTGAGTTCGAGGCCATTGATTAGCCCCCAACCGCGAACCTCAGCCACAACCGCCGGAAACTCCGTGGCGATGGCTTGCAATCCTTGGCGTAACTGTTGCCCGCGATCGCGCACCTGTTGCAAAAATTCCGGTTTCTCCACCATCTGACAGACGGACAGCGCCACACCACAGGCGAAGGGATTCCCGCCAAAGGTACTGGCATGGTCCCCCGGCTCAAAGACATCACAACTCGACTTGCACAGCAGCGCACCAATGGGAATTCCACCGCCGAGGCCCTTCGCACTGGTGAAGATATCCGGTTCAATGCCTAAGTTCTCATAGCCCCAGATTCGCCCAGTTCGCCCCACACCGACTTGCACCTCGTCGAGAATCAGCAAGATATCCTTCTCGTCACAGAGTTGGCGCACCCGTTGGAAAAATGGTTTGTCCCCAGGGCGAACGCCCCCTTCTCCCTGGAGGGCTTCTAGCATAATGGCCGCCACTTGGGGCCCGTCGGCATCTAACTCAGCAATGGTGGCCTCTAGGGCTTCAATGTCGTTATAGGGGCTATAGACGAAGCCAGGAACCAGGGGATTAAAGTTTTTTTGATATTTGGGTTGTCCAGTGGCGGTAATGGTGGCTAGAGTGCGGCCATGGAAACTGGCGGTCGCGGTGATGATGGTAGGTGTCTCGATACCTCGGACCGTGTGGGCATATTTGCGGGCCAGTTTGATGGCTCCTTCGTTGGCTTCGGCCCCAGAGTTACAGAAGAAGGCGCGATCGGCCGCTGAATGGGTCACGAGCCATTCGGCTAACGCGCCTTGGGGGGGAATGTAGTACAGGTTCGAGACATGGTGCAGGGTCTTGATCTGCTCGGTGACGGCTTCGATGAGCTTGGGGTGAGCGTGACCGAGGGTACAGGTGGCAATTCCGGCGACAAAGTCTAAATACTCCTTCTCCTGGGCATCCCAGACCCGACAGCCCTCGCCGTGGGTCAGGGCGATGGGAAACCGTCCATAGGTTTTCATCACATACTGGTCAAAGCTGGCGGTGTCGTAGGAGAGGGTCGCGGCTTGATCGAGGGTTGTGTCTGGACTCACAGATTTGGCTCCTGTTGAGGATAGTCGAGTTGAGGGGTCTGTTGGGAGGCGATCGCCGGCATCGCCGGCCGTAACGCCGCCCTTGAGAATACTCTCGATTCTAGATCGCTCTCTGGGAAGATGCGACATCTGACCATGGCGATGACATGACAATTTCGGCTTTGCTGTTCGCAACGCTCGTCTAGGAGCCTAACCCCACCGTTAACTGCCAAACGTTAAGAACCCCGGTATCTCCCGCCGCGCGATCGCAAACCTTTAACGCCCAGTTTCCCTCGGCAGTGCTGCCAAACAAACGTTTCAGTTGAGGGGTATTGTTGAAATCGTAGCGTTGCCGGAACGGTCCTTGGCCCCGCGTTCCTCGCCCCTGAAGCATGACTGATTCTCCTTCGGGTGCGATCAGCATCACCTCTAAATCTCCCCAGTCGGGATGGTCGAGTTCTACGAGAATTTCGAGTTCGAGAACCGTTAAATTGTCGCGAACCCGAATCGGACTGGTGATTCCGTTGGCGTCGCCATCGGGAATTACCATCTGGCGCTCATTGCGGCCGCGAACTCGTCGCGTCACGGATAAGGGCGCTTGGGACTGCTGTTTTGCCGCTAAGACCGCTTGGTAGGCGTTGACTTTGCCATAGCCAAACCACTTGGAATGACCATCGCCGTCATACTGACCGAAGCGAGTCCCCAATTGGGGATCACTCTCAGGGTCAACAATTTTATCGGCGGTTTTCTCTAAAATGGCTTTCACCTCCGCCGCTGTGAGGTTGGGATTGACCGATAACACCAAGGCCGCCACCCCCGCCACCAAGGGACAGGCGCTGGAGGTCCCACCAAAGCCATGGGTGTAGTCACCGGGACTGTAGCCTGGGGTTCCGCTGCGATCGCTCGTAAAAATCCCCTTCCCTGACAAGGATTTACGAATCACCGGGGCCGTATTCACATAGCCGGTTTCCTGAAGCCAAATTCCTGGAGGGGCATTATTACTCGGGGCGCAGACGGAAATTTCTTGTCCCCAGTTACTGTAGGCGGCTTTCTGATTTAAGCTCGTACAGGCTGACACGGCCATCACATCGGGATGGGCGGCAAAGCCACTGAGCCATTTGGTGGTACCTGAGAGAATGTTTTTGGTCCAACCCTGTTCGTTGATCTCGCCCTGGGTGGGACGGTTGGCATTTCCGGCCGCAAAGACGATGACACAGCCTTTGCCATGACGCCCCAGCCGCGCGGCCCGGGTCACAGCAGCTCGTTGCCGCATCGAGAGACGGAAATAGACCGCACTGGCCCCCCAACTACAGGAGATGACGGAAGCCCCCCGCTGGCTGGCCCAGTCAAACAGTTCTTCGATGGAACGGTCGTCTAAATAGCCGGAGGTGGCCAGGGGCATGAGGGCGCAACCGGGGGCAATGCCGACGATTCCCTCGCCGTTTTCTTCGGCCAGACACACTCCGGCACAGGCGGTACCGTGGTTGTCACTGTCTCGTTCGGGGAGGGGTAAGCCATCCTGGTTACGGAAGTCGCGGGGGGCGACGATTTTACCGATCCCTTGAAAGTCGGGGTGGTTTAAGTCAATGGCATCATCGGCAATGGCCACGACGATACTGCGATCGCCTCGGGTGATGTCCCAAGCCTGTTCGGCGGCAATATGGGAGTCGGGGGCTAAGTCTGGTCCCCCATGATGGTTGAGATACCACTGTTGGGGGTAGTAGCGATCGCTCGGTCGATAACTTGGGGCGCTGTGGGTGACAATGTTCGGTTCAGCGGCCACAATGTCCTCACGCTCGATGAGTCGATTGGCAATTTTGATGGGATTTTCGATCGCCTCTCGGGTAACTCGGTAGATAAAGGCATTGTCTAGGCCCACGAGGGGAGTTTCATCGCCTAAGCCTAAGGACTCGGTTAGGGCCTGACGCGCCGGTTGGCTGACGGACTCGGCAAACTCGATGGTGAGATCGTCGGCGAGATAGACTAGGCTTCCTGGATTGTCGACGAGGGAATAGACATGGCTGACAAAGGCGACATCACCGCGATCGCGAGTGCGGTCCATGGTTGGGGTGAGTTGGCTGGCCTCGGCCACCTCGAATTCAAGCAGGACCGCCTCGGTTCGCGACCCCACGGGGATTTGATTTAAACATTGGGCCGTCACTTGTTGCGCTAATGTGGCGATCGCCTCGGGCGCTTGTGGACGAGCCGTGAAACGAGTTTGCGTCTTTCTCAGGGCAAGGGTTTCGCCTCCCCGTTGTAGTGTTAAGTCATCGGCCACGTTCGACACCTCCGGCTCATGTTAGGTTCGCCAAAATCCACCGCTATCTTAGCGGAGAATCTCTGCCAACGAGCAAAGGATCTCCGGATTGATCCCCTGATAAGGTGAGATGTTAAGATACCTCTGCACTCTGAATCGTTTTGCCGTCATCGGCATTGGGCTGCGGCCGTTTTCCGTTTTCTTGTATTCGCCACAAGAATTAAGACATCTTCAAAAATGACAACTCTTGCCTTGCATGAAGTTTAATATCCTTGGCTTGTCTTATTTGAATTGTCAATTCCTATCCCAACTGTCTCTCGTTCGGACTCCCTATTCTAACTGGTAACTCTGTCCATGCTCCTCCAATCTAAACCCCGTTTTTGGCATCTCTCCTCTGCTGTAACCCTGTTGGCGATCGCCGCCTCCACCGTGACCCCAACCCGAGCCATGGCCCAAACTGAGACGAACTCACAAACGGCGATTCGGGTTCCCATGGAAGATAGTATTCTCAGTCTACCGGGCATTGAATCCCTAATTGATGAGGCCACCGCCGCTGTCTCCGCTCAGGACTACAGCCTAGCCATTCGCAAGCTGCAAGAGGCCCGAGAGATTAGTAATCAACTCTCGAACTTTTATCAGCAGCTTTCAACGAACTTTTCAGGGATTGACAACCGAATTTTCCAACGACAACGCAATCAAGCCCTCGAAGCGGCACAACTGCGGGATACAGCCACCTATCAACTGGCTCGGCTACACCGCGCTCAGAACAACCCAGAACTAGCGGTTCCCCTATTGGTTCAGGTGGTGCGCTCCCAAAATCCCACTCGTCCCCTGGGGAATCAGTCCTATCGTCAACTCTATGAGTTGGGCTTTGTTAGCTCGGATTTTGCCCTCGAACAACCGTCGTCCGAAGCTGAAGCGATCGAACCCGTTGAGGCTGAGGAGGCGAATCGGAGCAACGAACTGACCGAGGCTCGCGAAGATCTCGAAGCCGCCACGGAGGTTCTCGATGAACTCGAAGCTCAGGGTGAGGCCCCAGCGGTTCTGGCTTCGGATTCTCTGTTGACCTTTGCCGGCATCGATCAGTTAATGGATGATGCCAGTGCAGCGGTGTCTAATGAAGATTATGAAGGTGCAGCCGCGACGTTGCAAGAGGCCCGAGAGTTGGGAAATCAGGTCTCGAATCTCTATCAAGATCTGGCCTCGGCGTTCTCGGGATTGGATGGGCCAATTTTTGAGGAACAGCGCAATTTAGCCCTCAGCGCCGCCCAACGACGGGATGAAGCGACCTATCAGTTGGCGCTCCTCCATCGCTCTCAGGATAATCCTGAGTTGGCGATTCCGTTGCTGGTGCAAATTGTTGAATCTCAAAATCCAACTCGTGATTTGGGACAGAATGCTTATCGCCAATTGTTTGAGTTGGGCTTTGTCAGTGAGGCGTATCCCCGCACCCGTAATTAAGACATACTCGGGGCGAAGACAATTTCGCCCCAGGAGCGCCTGGGAGCGGTGGACGATTTTTGACACTGTTTTTGACACTGTTTTTGAAACTATTTGTAACCCTGAATAATCTGTAAACTCCCTCCAGCATGGAGTTGCCGATCGCAACGCTGAAAGCCTACAGCTGAGAGTAATCCTGGTAGATCAGTCTCCAGGAATGTCCAAGCGGTTTCGGTTTCAAATACCCAGAAAAAGGGCGCAAGTCCTAGCCAAAGGAGTGGATTGGTGGGCCGATGAAAGTCGGCGATCGCAAAGACTCCTCCCGGTTTCAGGACTCGGAAAACCTGCCAGATAATTCGATTGAGGGTTTCCGGGTTCATTTCATGCAAGGCGGCACTGGTATGCACCAAGTCAAAGTGATTATCCTCAAAGGGAAGTTCCTGGGCAAAGGCTTCGATATACTCAGCCTGGGGAACGTTCTGTTGAGCGCGTTCTATCGAGCGTGGTGAGGCATCTAAACCAATGACTTGGTTGGAACGTTCGACTAAATATCGGGTGGTTTGTCCACTGCCACAACAGAGATCTAAAATCAGACTGTCGGACCTGATGTCCAAATTGGTTAGGGCTAAAGTCCGGAAGCGATCTTCTCCACCGACGCTGAGTGCGGCGGTTCGCGAGATACTGTCATAAAGCCATTGATAGCGGTAACTGAGATCACGTAGAAATGTTGCCATGTGCTTTACCTATCTTTTAAAATTGCTTAAAAGCCTAATATATCTGGGTTTAATTCACAACAATGTCTAGCTTGAAAACCTATGTTTTTAAATAGATTAAACGATTAGCAAGATATCAAAAAAATCTAAAAAAATGTGATATTGTGAATATTTCTCAACGAGATTTCTCAATGGGAGTGCAATGGGGATCGGTGTTTTTAGTCGTATTTTTACTCTTGGGATATCATACGTTAATTAGTCTCTTACTCGCGAGCGCGGGGGGCATTGCGGCTGGAACAGTCACCTCCGCTTGGAGCGATCGCCGTCTCCCGGAGAATCCCCCACCCCAGTTTCCCACAGATGCCTTTCGTCGCTTCGGCACGGAAGAACCCCCTCACCACCTGCAAGAGTTGGCCCAACGTCAGGCTCGCTACCATCACCAGCGACAAGTGATCCATCGAGGTCGTCCCTCGCCGCTGTGGGAGGTGTTTCTAGCCCGCTTAGGGGTGATTCAACGCTGGGATTTTGGCTCCGGGGCCAAGTCCTCTAAATCGGATGAGGCAGAAGACTCGCCAGACTCAGAAGCGGACAACAACTGACAGACATCCTCGTCGCGGGTGGGGGAAAAGTCCTCATACCACAGTCCTAAATAGCGGAAGGGATGGGGGGTGGCCCCACAGATGACCTCATCGACATGATGACGCAGCTCCTGGCAAATTGAGGGGGCCGCGAGGGGAACGGCGACAATTAACGCTCGGGGCGCTTGAGCGCGTATACTGGCGATCGCCGCCAACATGGTCGCCCCCGTGGCCACGCCGTCATCGACTAAAATGACCGTGCGATCGCGAATCACCGGCGCTGGACGATCACCCCGATATCGTTGTTCTCGACGCTGTAACTCCCGGCGTTCTTGGGCCACCACCTCAGCGAAGGCGTCCGGAGAAATCTGGCAACGCTCTAAGACAAAACGGTTTTGGCTGATTTCATCCCCTGAAGCAATGGCCCCCATCGCTAACTCAGGATTGCCCGGAACCCCCAGTTTACGCACTAAGCAAACATCTAGGGGAGCCTTGAGAACCTCAGCAATGACCGCCGCCACCGGTACACCCCCCCGAGGAAGTCCCAAGATCAGCACATCTTGGCGTTGACGATAGGCCGTCAACTGTTTGGCCAATTCTTGTCCAGCTTCGGTGCGATCGCGAAAAATTGGAGTCGTCATCGAGGCCTCCTCGGTAATAGCAACGTAGAGACCCCCAACTGGGGGCTGGTGTGAGTGGCTTATAACTGTCAGGAAAACGACATATTGTCCTAAAAGGCTGATAATTCTGAGTTTCCCACATCTATTCCCACATTTAAAGGATAGCGAAACGGTACAGTAGTCCTAGCCCAATTCAGGTCTATTCTTGAACCTGATTCCCTGTCCTGAGAGTTTGCAACCGGAGCTTAGGAACCTTGACCCACTCTTCTCCCACTCATCACCTCCTTGAGGCCGCAAAACATGGCGATCTTGACCATGTCGAGCGCTGTCTGAGTCAGAACGCGGATCCCAATGTTGGCGATCGCCACGGAACTACCCCCCTGATGTTCGCCGCCGCTCAGGGCGCGGTGAGGCTCATACAAGTCCTGATTCAAGCCGGGGCTGATGTCAATCAACAACGGCAAACCTTTGGCGTCTCAGCCTTGATGCTGGCCGCGGCCAATCACCAACGAGAAGCCGTGATGGCTCTGCTTGAAGCGAAGGCTGATGTGAATCTCTGTAATGAAGATGGCAGCACGGCTCTCATGGCGGCGGTTCTCAAAGGCGACACGGTGATCACGAATCTGCTCCTAGAGGCGGGAGCGGCCGTCAATGGTCGGGATCAGCAGGGGGATACTCCCCTCAACTTGGCGCTACAGCAGAATTATCCGCCTCTCGTTGAAACGTTGCTCAAAGTTGGGGCCGATGCGAATACGCTCAGCCCCAAGGGGACACCTCTGCTCGCTCAAGCGGCTGAACAAGGGTATGAGGCTATTGTGCAACGGCTGCTCGAGGCGGGAGCGACTGTGGATGCGTCGGGGGAGGATGGGGTGACGGCCTTGACTCTGGCGACAGAAGCTGGCCACGGCTCAATTGTGCAACGGTTACTGCACGCTGGAGCGGATCCTAACGCCAGTAATCCCGATGGGAGTACGCCGTTGATGGTGGCGGCGGCTACTAATGATTGTGCGATCGCCCAACTGCTGTTAGATGCTGGTGCTAATTGTGAGGCGGAGGATGCTGAAGGGGAAACGGCTCTCAATTGGGCGGTGGTGGAGGGACAAATTGAGATGGTGGATCTACTGTTGGAACGCGGGGCCATCGCCAACCGCGTCAACCGCCTCGGGGATACTCCTCTGTTTGTGGCCGTCTTGCAACAGCAACCGGCTTTAGCACAACGACTCCTGGCGGCGGGAGCGGATGTGAATGGGGGTCCCCCGGATGACTCGCCCCTTTTGGTGGCCACGGCACAACAAAATGTAGAGATGGTGCGTCTGCTTCTCGATGCCGGGGGCGATCGCCTCACTCGGGACAGTCAGGGGCAAACCCCTCTACATTGGGCCGCCCGTTACAATAAGAACGACCTCCTGGAGTTGCTCTTGCAGGGGGCATCAGACTGTGATCCCCGCGATAAAACCGGCTCGACTCCCTTGATGTGGGCGGCCCATTTTGGCCATCTGGCAGCGATGCGATCGCTCCTAGCGGCCGGGGCCGATCCGAGCCTCAAAAACAACGGTGGCCATACGGCTCTCTCCATTGCCGAGTACAATCACAATCAGGGCGCTGTCCAACTGCTAAAACATCCCCCCGCCTAAGGCCGTCCCGTTTGCCTGTTCCCTGTTCCCTGTTCCCTATTCCCTGTTATGACCAAGCGATTGATTTCGCTATCGTTTCCGAACATCATTGTCATCACCACCGTTGTGGTTGGCCTATTTATTCTCTGGCAACTACAAAGCTTGGTGCTGATTCTGATGATTTCAGTGGTGTTAGCCGCCTCCATCGCCCCAGTGGTGGATATGAGTGAGCGTATGCTACGGCTACCACGCTGGTTAGCGACAATTTTTACTTATGTCAGCTTGATTTCTGTGTTGACGGGGGTGGTTCTGATTATTGGCCCGTCGGTGTTTGAGCAGATTGAGCGTTTAGTCCGACAATTACCGAAACTCTCAGAAGATGTCCTGTCGGCCCTGGAAATGACGGTGATGCGTTTGACAGATGCGCGGCCGGAATTGGTGTTGGAATTGTTTGATACTCAATCGATTACTCGCTGGCTGATTGGCTCGTCTCAGCAACTGGTGTTACGCTCCTATAGCATTACGCGCGGGATTCTCGGGGCGGCGTTTAGTTTGATTCTGTCTCTGTTTATTTCCGGTTATATGGTGGCTGATAGTCGCAAGTTGATTCACAGTATTGTGCAACTGTTCCCTCAACCCTGGGAAGACCGACTCGCAGACCAATCGAAGGTGGTCGGGCAACGGATGGGGGGCTATATTCGCGGCCGGGTGTTGGTTTCGATTATTTTGGCCATCGCCACCTCAACGGTTTTGACAATTTTGGGCCTGAGAGATTTTGCCTTGGGGTTAGGGGCGATCGCCGGTGTCACCAATTTGATTCCCTTTGTCGGTCCGATTTTGGGGGCGATTCCGGCCCTGATTGTGGCGATCGCTCAAGGAGGATGGATTGTGTTATGGGTGTTACTGCTATTTGTGATTATCCAAAATCTAGAAACCTATGTCCTCGATCCCTTGCTTGTCGGCAATTCCGTTGGGGTTCATCCTCTGTTTCAACTTCTCTGTGTCCTCGGTGGGGCGCAAGTTTTGGGAATTATCGGGGCGTTGATTGTTCCCCCTTGGTTTGCTGGGGCCTCGGCCCTGGTGGAAAATCTCTATCTGCGTCCGAAACGTATTGCAGAGGCTCAAAGTCAAAGTGCGGCGATCGCCGTCTCGGCCTCCCCCGTCCCCAGTCAACGGTCGTGACATCCTCCCGACGCTAACCCTTACGGGTATAGCACGGGCTTCCCTTCCTCGCGGTTGGGGCTTCCTGCTTCTAATCGCTAACGCGAACGCTTCGCGAACGGGGTTCCCAGGCAACCTTCCTCCGCAGGCAGTCTCACCGACTGTCCATCGGCTACAAAGGCAAGACCACGTTGCACTACCACTTGAGCGGCGGCAACATCTCGGTCAGTCGTATATCCACATTCATGGCAATGATGCACTCGTTCGCTGAGTTCCTTTTTCCCGGTCTGCGCTCCGCACTGAGGGCAAGTTTGACTTGTTCGATTGGGGTCAACCTGCGCGAAGTAGACACCCCGCTTCCAGCACACCCACTTGAGGATTTCTAGGAAGCTACCCCAGGCGGCATCCAAACAATGTTTTGCCAGCATCCCGCGACGGGTTGCTTTGAGGTTCAAATCCTCAGCGAAAATCATCCCGGCGTTATCGCAAAGCTTGTGAGCCGTCAGAAAGTGGAACTCACGCCGAACGTTGTAAATGTGTTCATGCAGTTGGCGAATCTTGGCTTGAATCTTCCGGTAGTTAGCAGAACCCTTTTTCTTATTTCTCAATTGGCGTTGCAGCCATCGAAGCTTGCTTTGCAAATTCACGAAAAAGCGAGGACGTTCTACCAATTCACCCGTCGATACAGCTAGGAACTTTTCCAACCCCAAATCTATGCCAATGGGTTCACCATGAGGCATGACATCGGGAACGGAAATATCCGCTTGCAGAATCAACTGCGCGTACCATCCAGACGGCTTGAAGACGATCCGAACTTGCTTGACCTCAAACCCATCTGGAATGGGTCGATGCAGGTTGATAGGCATCGCTCCAACTTTCGGCAGTTTGATTTCAAATCCGTTGACTGGATTCGATTTGAACTGCGGGAAGACAAACGAACGATACTGACCCAACTTTTTGAAGCGAGGAAATCCGAATCCTCTTTCGGTGTAGAACTTGAACGACTTATCCAGTCGTTTCAGGGCATCTTGCAAGACTTGAGAATGAACCGCTTTGAGTTCTGGAATCCTCTTTTTCGCTTCAGTCAGCGCATTCTGTTGTTTGTAGTAGTCGGGATAGGGCACGTCAGCAGGGATGATGTATTCCTGCCTAATACTGCAAGCATTGACCGGACATTTACGCGAGTTCATCCAGTCTTTACGCTCTGCCAAGGCGTAGTTATACACGCGACGACATTGCTCCAACCAGTCAAGCATTTGTGCTTCTTGGTCAAGTCCTGGATAAATTCGATAGCTGTAGGTCAAGTTCAACATGGCTACATTCTAACAGATTTACACCTTTTGTTAGAAGCGATAGATAGTGTATCGATTTTCGGGGCATTGAACCCCTCAATCGACGCGGGGAGTCCATGTCTCCCGACGCTGACCTTGCAGGTACATCGCGGGACTTATAGCTCCGGTGAACCCCTCAAAAGTTAAGACGGATGTTCGGGTGCGTGGGGAACTGCGCGATCGCCTCCAAGCTTTGTTTGCTAAACTCTGACGTTGTTAAGATGCAATGTCTTGCCGTTCTGGGGCGATCGCGCCAAGTTGAGCGAGATTTCGCCGTTGGGCAACTGTCAACCCGGTGGCATCTGTTAGATCCAGATTTTGACACAAACGCGGTGCTGTCAGGGTTTGACCGTTTGGCGTCTCGCCGAGCGTCCAAATGCGAATGGTTTCATCTTCCCCTGCGGACATTAACTCGGTTCCACAGGGAGAAAACGCCATGGTCCAAATGGGTTTGCTATGTCCCGACAAGACGCGATCACAGGTTCCCCGAGACAAGTTCCAGAGTTCCACTTTGGCATTATCGCCCCCACAAGCCAACCATTGACCGCTCGCATCGATGGTTAAAGCCCGAATTCGAGATTTTTGAGGACGTTGCCAAGTCTGTAAACAACGCCCTGATGTAAGATCCCACAGCTTTAATTCTCCTTCATCGTCACCGCTGACCAATTTTTGACCGTCTGGAGTCCGGGCGATCGCGCGCACGTTTCCGGCGTCTAACTGCAACAGGGGTTTGGGGAGCGGATCTTCTCCCGATCCCGAGGGTAAGGCAAATACTTGAATCCCCTGTTGTTCTGTCGCGGCGATGAGTCGTTGCGTGCGATCGCACCACAGCATCGACCATAGCCAATGTTCTTGTAAATGCCAGGTTTGCGTGCAATGCCCTGTGGCTAAATTCCAACGCTTAATGCTGCGATCGTCGCTGCCTGTCAATAAGGTTTTATCGCTCAGAAAAACTGCAAACCACGTCCAATCTTTATGTCCGCGCAAGACGCGCAAACAGTTTCCGCTATCGAGATCCCAAAGCCGTACCGTGCAATCGTGGCTGCAACTTGCCAAAGTTCGACGGTCGGGACTTAATACTAGGTGTCGAACCCGGGCTTGATGACCAACTAGGGCTTGGACGGGGCGATTATCGTCTCGCGTCCAGTAACGAATGACACCATCATCGCCGCTGCTCAAAAACTGTAATTTATTGTCTAATGCCAGGACTGTCCAAACCCGATAGGTATAACCATGAAAGGCGCGATCGGTTTGACCAGTGAGATAGTCCCATAACACGATGCCACGATCGTCACTGCCTGCCGCTAGCCGTCGACCATCTGCGGCAAAAGCTAGCGATCGCACCCGACCGACATCTTCGACTAAAACACGTAATCGTTCTCCAGTTTCCACATCCCAAATTGCAATCGTGCGATCACTCGATCCGGTTGCCAACCAACGACTGTCTGGACTAAACGCCACCGACCAAACACATTTAGTATGGCCTTCTAGTACATGAGTGAGTTCGGCAATACCCTGATTTAAAGCGTATAATCGCACCCGACAGTCAAGATCTTCGCTTCCGGTCACAATCCAGCGTCCGTCAGGACTCATACCGATGGAACGTGCGCGATGATCGTCATAGATTCCCTTAGCAACTGGTTTTCCGGTTTGTCGATCCCACCGCCATAATTCTTGAGCGGGCATTGAAGCTGATATTACGTGACGGCCGTCCGGTTCGGCTGCCACGTAGCGAACCCAACCATACTGGCCTTCCCAGATTTGTTCGAGGCAACCGTTACAGAAATTCCAGAGTATGACTTTCCCATCATCTCCAGAACTCACGAGGTAAGGTGTGTTGGGTAGCCAGGAAATCGACCACACTTCTTGAGTGTGTCCAGTGAGGGTGTGGCAGTGTTCTAGAGTTTGCTGATTGGTCAGTTGCCAAACTCGAACCGACATATCACCACTGCCGCTGGCAAGATAGTGTCCGTCTGGACTGAACGCTAAACAGCGAATCCAACTACTATGAGCGTTGCTCACTGTATCGACTAAGGCTCCTGTTTCGAGGTTCCACAGCCGTAAGCTGGTACTATCATCCCCAGTGGCGAACAGTTTTCCATCGGGACTAAAAGCAAAACATAGCGCACTGTCAATCGCTTGAGGAAAAAGACAATCACTGATGTGAGCGCGACGCAGGTTAATCTCGCTGAGATCGGATTCGCTCCAATAAACTTGACGGATATTGAGTTGCGAGAAATTCGCTCCGACTAGAGAAGTCTCTGACACGCGCAATAGATTAATAAGGTTCCCAGCAGCATAGCTATAAGGCGGTAGGTTGACGTGACGCAGCCGCTCGATCCAGTGATGGAGACGCTCGACGACGGCAGCCCGATCGCCGAATGCTTCAATGAGAGCGTCGAGGAGCGGCTGAGCGATCGCCCGTTCTTGAGCTAAGCGGACGTAGCGAGGCGCTTGGGCTTTGAGTAGAGCATGGGTTGAGAGAAGTTTTTCTGACTCGCCAAGAGTTTCTAAGTTATCGGGATCGCCACGCAGAATCTTGACAAAGCGTTCGATGAGTTTTTCTAGGGTATATTCTGCGATCGCGTTTTGTAAGGTATAGGTGCGATCGCTCTGTACGCGCTCGATGAGAGATTTCGAGCGGAGTTGAGCCAAGGCGTGCAAGGGATTGACGCGATGAGGCAAGGTGAGATCGGCTTGAAGTTGTTCGAGGGTTACAGGTTCTCGCTCGATGGCTAACCAATCGAGAATTTGTCGTTCGGTATCAGACAAACGCTGGAAATGTTCGTCGAGGAGGTGTTGGAAGTCGGGGAGGGTTCCAGTCGTGGGTGTAATTTCAAAGAAGTCGGCAATGGAGCCGTCAAAGACGAGTCTGATATAACTTGAGGCAATTTGTAGGGCTTTGGGGTTGCCGCGATAGTAGTCAATCAGGCGATCGCACTCGGCATCTGTTCCTACAGCCTGACGTTCGCGGAGAATTTGTCGAGCATCACGTTGTAAGCCACTTAGGGGGAAATTGATGATGGGGAAGTCGTGACTGAGTCGCTCGAAGACTGTGGGAAGTTCGCGACTGGTGAGTAGAATACAACTCTGATGGGGTTGACGGGCAATACGTTCAAAAAATTCAGCATAGGCTTCGTAACCGGGACGAAATTCTCCGGTTAACCGCTTAGGTTGCAGGAGCGACTCAGCATTGTCGAGAACCAGCAAGCAGCGAGCTGGGTTTAGGTAGCGATCAAACAGGAGATCGAGCGCGAGGCTTTCGTTGTGAAAACAAGCCTCCTCACTTTTGTCCCCACTCATTTCATCCAGACGTCGAATCACGGCAGATAGTAGATCTAATAGTGGAGGTGCTTCTCGCAAACTCCGCCAGATGGCAAAATCAAAGCGATCGGCTACATCTTCTTGGGCAACTTTTAGGGCGAGGGCGGTTTTGCCTAGGCCCCCCATGCCCAACAGTGCGATCGCGCGCGTTCCCTCACCGATCAGATTTTGGAGCTGTTGGCGATCTTCGTCGCGCCCAAAGAAATCTCCGAGTTCTGGGGCTTGCTGAAAATCGCGATCGGCTTCAGCGACCGTTCGCCAGTTGCGAATTCCTACGGCTTCGACGATGGCGATAAATGATTCAGCACGGATTGGGGTACGGCTCCAAAATCGCTTCAGGGTTGGTAAGGACACGAATGCAGTCTCAGCCCAGATCGTCGCTTGTTTTTTCCAGCGTCGTTTTCGTCGTCGGCGATCGACGTCTTGGAGTCCAGTTTTAGAACAACGGAGTGTTTTACGCATCCCTTCTGTTTAACCTCTCATACGATAATTTTTGGCTCATTTTGGAACGATCCATTTTGGAGAAGTCACGATGACACAATGCAATTGACCTTTGAAATAAAACGGATTGAAGCCATGCAAGTGTTATCTACCGCATCTGTTACGCCAGTTGTCTCCCACAATCGTTCTGAGTTGAATTCTGATATTGAGAATCGTTTGGCACGGTGGAATCTCCAAGTATTACAAACCGATGTAGTCCGGTTTCTGGGGTTATCCCCATCTCAAGCCATGGAAGTGCTAGAACTCTACAAACAGTTTTGGATACTCTTGGCTCGGTATCCCCAAATGCCGTTGGTTCCGCCAGCTGTGGTTGATCGCATTTGGCATCTGCATATTCTTGATACTCGCCGCTATCGCGAGGACTGTCTGTTCTTAGTCGGTCAATTTGTCGATCATCAGCCCTATCGTGGTGAGATTCCTGAATCCGAGAAGCTCGAAGATGCGGCGATGTTGACCTTGGGGTTATTTGATCATTATTTCGGTTCTGAGGTGCGATCGCAACTGCAAACGTGGCAAAATCTCTTGAGTTCGTCACCGAAGACCAAGTCCGTCAACCTAGACTCGACCCCGCCAGTGGCGTTCGATCCGATGGAACGAGGAGAGTGCTATCGCCTCTGGTAGATGAGTCCGGTTGCTCGAGAAACCAGGAATCTGGCAAGTTGGCTCTTTCAAATGTTCGAACGTTGATCAGATCCTCGGTTTCTGGCTTTGACATCCTCTCCCAGCAACCCAGAGCGGGTATGCCGGGAGATTCCGATTCGGTTCCCGAACGCTTCGCGATGGGTCGCCCCAAAGATTTCCTGCTTCAACAGGAACTTGTCCACTGGCTACATCACGGGGTTTGATGGACTC
>LSZA01000015.1 GCA_001637315.1 Phormidium willei BDU 130791
CCTCTTGCCTTTTTCTAAATCTGAAAACGATCGCCCAAATAATACTGACGCACCAGAGGATTATCGTAAAGTTCCGCCGGACTT
Source organism: Phormidium willei BDU 130791 (assembly GCA_001637315.1). Classification (GTDB taxonomy): domain Bacteria; phylum Cyanobacteriota; class Cyanobacteriia; order Cyanobacteriales; family Geitlerinemataceae; genus Sodalinema; species Sodalinema willei. The sequence goes on from LSZA01000015.1 coordinate 85, forward strand.
CCTGAAGCGAGAATTTCCCCTTCGCGCATAATATAGGCGCGATCGGTGATTTCGAGGGTTTCGCGGACATTGTGATCGGTAATGAGGATGCCGATATTGCGATCGCGTAAACGAGCAATCACCTCCTGGATATCATTAACAGCGATGGGGTCAATTCCCGCAAAGGGTTCATCGAGAAGCAAAAAGATGGGTTCCCCATATCCCGTCGAGAGGGAACGAGCAATTTCCGTGCGTCGTCGTTCCCCTCCCGACACCTGTCGTCCCGGAGTTGAAGCCACCTTCCCTAAATTAAACTCATCAATCAGAGCATCGAGTCGTTTGCGCCACTCCCGTCGAGGAACTCCCGTCTGTTCAAACACTAGCAAGAGATTATCTTGGACTGTCAGATTACGAAAAATACTGGCCTCTTGAGCCAAATAGCCTATCCCCATTTTGGCCCGCTTGTGCATCGGGAAGAGGGTAATGTCTTGGCGATCGAGCCAAATCCGTCCGCGATCGGGTTTCACCAACCCCGTCACCATATAAAAGGTCGTGGTTTTACCGGCTCCATTCGGTCCCAAGAGTCCCACCACCTCCCCTTGACTCACGGAAAGGTTAACACGGCTGACAATCGAACGTTTCTGATAGGACTTATGGATATTATCGAGGACAATTTTCATGGACTCGGGACAGCCACAGAGGGGATGAAGGACATAAGACTAACGGATAGCCGGCGGTGCGGGAGCCGAGGGCCGTTGAGAATTGCCATTTTCGGGAATTAGATAAATGGCTTCGACTTGGCGTTCCGGGAGGGGTTGAGCCACAAAGAGACCATCATCGATTAGGTAAGTCACCACTTCGCCGCGAATGCTGTTCCCTTCCTGGAGAACAAAGACATTCCCCGTCAGCACCAGACGTTGTTCGTTGCTGAAAAACTGGGCCTGATTCGAGGTCGCTTGCAGATTGCGGGAGGGGAAATTCACCTGCACATTCCCTCGGGCCGTGACAATTCCCGTCCGCGCATCGGCTTCTTGTTCATCAGCGCGAACCGTTAGGGGTGCGCCACCGTTGGACTGGGAATAGGTCGGGGGTGCGATCGCTCCTGAGAAGGCGATCGGCAAAGATAACGCCAGCGCCAAGCGCCATTTCGCCAATGTAGAGATGTTCATAATTAATAGATCACAAAGGCTCAATTGAGGGCCAATCAGAAGTTAAGAGAGTCAGCCAACCGGAACAAGTCCTCAGTTGCTGTAGTTTATCTTAGCAACGGCTGTTCCCCATGAACGATGCCATAGGACAGTCTCCAACCTGAGTCACCCGATTTCCGGTCTAGGATGACCCAAATCGCAGCCAATCCCATCACTGGCTGTCATTGGGTCATAACTGGGTCGATACCAATCCCTCAAACCCCTGCAAACTCGTATCCCAACCCCCTCAACTGTCACAGCCGCCAGAAGACAGTCAGCAAAGTCGCCGGGGTTGACCTCAATCTCAGGAGTCCTCAGCACACAATGAACTCATACGAAACAAACGACCTCGCACTAAGCACTCTATAAGGACTCGACCGCCATGAAAACTGCACTTCGCCTCGCCGCTCTCTCGACTCTCGCCATCTCCAGCTTCGGCACCAGCTTCGCTCCCCAAGCCGCTCAAGCTTCGACCTTCGGAGAACGAGCTGTTGCTCAAGATGACTTCGTTGCGGTTGCTGCACCCATTGGTAGCACTGGACGTCACCAGCTGCTCGTGATTGAACAACAATCCGACCGCCGCGATTGCTGGTCCGAAAATGGCTCCATTGTCAATCCTCTGTTAGCCAACTTCGACTTCACCGGGATTTGCGGACGTTATACCGACAGCAACGGTTACTCCATCCGCACCGCTGGACAAGATTTAGGGGTTCAATATAATCTACGCACCGTTCGCCAAGGGGCTGATATCGTCTTACAAGGGGTTCCCTTCCTCCCCAACCGACCTACCATTGAACTCGGACGCGCTCCCTACACGAATGACTTTGTCCGCATTGACCTCAATGATGGTTGGGAGTTCTCGAAACGAACCTATCAAGGACGCGCTCTGGGTCATGTCTATCTATCGAACGCTGAGACTCTGACCGCATTAACGCAAAACTCCAACACCAGCGCCAGCCGTCCTTCGACCCCCACACCTCCCCGTCAACCTCAGGAGAAACAACCCACTCAACCCTCTCAACCCATTCAAGAGGAACAGGTAGGCAACGAAATCGCACTGAGCAGCAGCCAGCAAGAGCGCATGAGTGAAATCCGTCAATCCTATCTGGCTGAAAATGGCCGCCTCGAAGCTGAGTTGAATCAAGCGCGTCAGGAGTTGCAAGAGATGATGATTGGCGATGCGTCAACTCGTCAAATCCGCCGCCAACGCAATCAGGTTGAACGCCTACGCCAACGGATGAGCGACCATCGCTTCTCCAGCATGATGGCGGTTCGCGAGGTGATGTCCGTTGAACAACGTACGGCTTTTGCTGACTCGATGGATTTAGATAATGCTGATGTGGATGCCGTCTTAACTGCACTAACTCGCTAATTTGTCAAGGTTTTTTCTCTCAGGCTTGCCTCAATTTCCGCCCCGGTTGTATCTATGCACCGGGGCTTTGTTGATCTAAGTCCAGCAAGGTTCAACAATGAGGATGGTGATATCCCGCGCAACCACCTGAACTCGGGTTCCGGGTTCGAGGATGAGATCCCGATGCTGACATTGCGCTTTCCACCAGGTGGCCCGGTAGTACACCCGTCCTGGACAATGGTAGGCAATCCGTTTCGAGACGGTAGCTTCCCCAAGTCGTCCCAAAATGGGATCATAGGGGGGTGGGGGAGGCTTAGTGGTAGAAGCCATCAGGCGTTGACGAAGGCCGAACATCGGAAGTCCTCCAGGTTGGTTTGCTTGTTGAGTACACCCTGAGTTTGAAGTGATTTATGCAACTCGATACTGAATTCGATATTGAAATAGATACAACTCCTTACTAATCTGTCTCTTCTAGATCACGATTTTTACGGCTAGCTGATAAATTTTGGCTAGCAAGCGAAGGTTCAAGGAAGGATTAGGGGCCAGTTAGTCCTGATTTTGCCTGTTGCCTGTTGCCTACTGCCTTTTACCGTTTACCCCATGTCCATCTCTCTCCCCTGTCATTTCCTGGTTGGTGTTCCCGCGAGTGGCAAAAGCCACTTTGCACAGGAAGTTGTGAAACGAGATCCTCGCTATGTGGTGGTTTCTACGGATGCGGTACGGGAACACCTCTATGGGGATGCGATCATTCAGGGGAATTGGCGTGAGATTGAGGCGGAGGTGTTGGCCCAGATTCGATGGGCGATCGCCCAAGAGCGTCCGGTCATCTATGATGCTACGAATGTCCGCCGGGCCTGGCGTTTGGACTTTTTGCAATTCGTGAAAGACCTGAGTCATCCACCGTTAACGTGGGTGGCCTGGGTGATGGAGGTTCCCGTTGGCATCTGTCAACAACGCAATCGCGATCGCCGTCGGGTGGTTCCCCCTCATATCATTGAGCGCATGGCGGAGTCTCTGGCCCGAACCCCGGTGACGACAGCGGAGGGATTTGCAGAGGTGCGATCGCTCCCCCTGACGCAACAAGGCAACATCGACTTTTCCAAGGTATTCGAGGACATCGATCGCCTCTCCATGCGTCTAGCACGCCGTAACCCATCCTAGGTGATGTCTATCGTCTGAGGAAGAGACGCGAACCTGACGCAGACCCCCGAACCCCCCCTCCCAACCAGCCAATCCACTTCACTGGCTACACTGAACCGCAACTGTCCGCGTCCCAAACTCCCGAAACCCCTCAAACCTCGTTCCTCCAATTACCAACTGTCACAAAGGCAACCGGACAGTTGCCGAAGTCAACCGCCAACCCTCCAAACCAGAAGACGCTACCCCCACAATGAAGTCATAGCAAACAACCGCCAACCCAATCACAGGACAACTACCATGAACACCGCACTTCGCCTCGCCGCACTCTCAACGCTCGCTATCTCCAGCTTCGGCGCCAGCTTCACCCCTCAACCGGCCCAAGCCGCACTCTTTGGAGAACGAGCCGTTGAACAACAAGACTTCGTCGCTGTAGCTGCACCGGTTGGAGAGACCGGACGACACCAACTCCTTGTTCTCGAACAACAGTCAAACCGCCGTGATTGCTGGTCCGAAAATGGCTCAACCGTTGAACCCCTCCTCTTAAACTTTGACTTCACGGGTATTTGCGGACGTTATACCGACAGTAACGGCTATTCCATTCGCACCGCTGGACAAGATTTAGGAGTTCAATATAATCTACGCACCGTTCGCCAAGGGTCTGATCTTGTCTTACAAGGGGTTCCCTTCCTCCCCAACCGACCCACCATTGAACTCGGACGCGCTCCCTACACCAACGACTTTGTCCGCATTGACCTCAATGATGGTTGGGAGTTCTCGAAACGAACCTATCAAGGACGCACCTTAGGTCACGTCTATCTCTCCAACCAAACGGAGTTAAGCGCCTTGGGGAATCACTCCAACCATGACTCAGGCCCCGTCGCTGACCGTCCCTCAACCCCCTCGAATCCCAGCGAGGACCAACAACCTTCTCAACCCTCTCAGGACCAAGACTGGCGCGATGAGATTGAACTCACTCAGGGACAACAACAGGACATTGAGCAGATTCGTCAGTCCTATTTAGCCGAAAATGGTCGTCTCGACCGTGAACTCAATCAGGCGCGTCAAGAGTTACAAGAGATGATGATTGGTGATGCCTCCACTCGTCAAGTGCGCCGTCAACGCAATCAGGTTGAAGGTCTGCGCCAACGGATGAACGACAATCGTTTTTCGAGCATGATGGAGATTCGTCAGGTGATGTCGGCTCAACAACGGATGGCGTTCGCTGAAGTGATGGATTTGGACAATCAACTGGCTGATGCTGACCATATCATCACTATGCTGCTGCGCTAATTGATTTTTTCCGCTTTCTTCCGCTTTTCCTAGGGTAAATTCTCGCATCCGGTTTCCTGAGTTGGAACCGGATTTTTTGGCCCCCATTTTTTGCTCTGGCTGTTGTCTCGCCAGGCGGTTAACTGGCACAAGGTTTAATAGACAGTTGAGGAAGTAGAACCTGTTGAGATCAATCGTCGAGGATGGGAGCGGATACTGATAGGTATCAGATGCCAACCACCGTTACGTATAGGAATCACTCGCCATGAAAACTGCACTTCGCCTCGCCGCTGTTTCTACTCTGGCTTTGTCCAGCTTCGGCGCCACAATCACGCCTCAATCTGCCAACGCTGTGACTTTCGGGGAACGAGCGGTTGAACAGCAAAACTTCGTTGCCGTTGCGGCTCCTGTGGGAGAGACGGGACGACATCAACTTTTAGTGATTGAACAGCAATCGAATGCTCGTCCTTGCTGGGGTGAAACGGGAAATCGAGTTAATCCGTTATTGCTCAATTTTGATTTTACGGGAATTTGTGGTCGTTTCACCGATAGTAATGGTTATTCGTTGCGGACTGGGGGACAGGATTTAGGGATTCAATATAGTTTACGGACGGTTCGTCGGGGAAATGATGTGGTTTTACAAGGGGTTCCGTTTCGTCCCAATCAACCGACATTAGAACTCGGACGCGCACCTTATGCGAATGATTTTGTCCGTATTGATTTGAATGATGGCTGGGAGTTCTCAAAACGAACCTATCAAGGACGCACATTAGGTCATGTTTATCTCTCGAATCCGGCAAGTTTGAGTGCCTTGGCAAGCCAATCGCCGCCGGTTGCCACGAATCCCTCGCCTCCGTCAACTCCTGTTGAGGAAGAACCGTCTCAAGCTGAAGATTGGCGTGAAAAAATTGAGTTGACGGCGCAACAACAAGAGGAAATTGCTGAGATTCGTCAGGCGTATTTGGCTGAAAATGGTCGCTTACAAGGTCGGTTGGATGCGGCACGTCAGGAGTTACAAGAGATGATGATTGGGGAGGCTTCAATTCGGCAAATTCGTCGTCAGCGTGGTCAGGTTGAACGCCTACGCAATGAAATGAGTGATACTCGTTTTTCAACGATGATGGCAATCCGTGAGGTCATGTCTCTTGAGCAACGCATGGCGTTTGTTGAGGTGATGGATTTGACGGGGTCACTGGATGCTGACACGCTTCTGACAACGCTTTTACGCTAGTCTTTATCTCTCAAGATAGGTGTTTGGGTTCAGAAAAATAAAACAATCATGGCAGATTAAATTCTTGGCTGTCGGGGCGGATCATTTACTTTTCGCCCCTATTTTGTGCTTAAAAGTATATTTAAAAAAATCATAATTATATACTAAAAGTGTCCTAGTGCATTGTTTTTAGGACTTTTCAAAAAGAGCTGGTTGCGTCTGCTTTACTATAAAAAATGGTTGGCTTAAATTAATAAGATACTTGAGCAAGATTAAAATTTTGCTCATTTTTGGTAAAATCTACTATAATTGGAGTGACCTGCTTTCAGTGAGGATGTATGGCTGTCTCTGAGATTGGCCCGATCGCACCCCTAACGGACAAACAACGACTCACGGTTCGCCCCGAAGACTATGGCTTGCTGACAGATTTATATCAGCTCACGATGAGCGCCTGTTATATTGGCGAGGGGTTGGAGACGGAATGGGGGAGTTTTGAACTGTTCACCCGTAAGCTACCGTCGGGGTTCGGGTATGCGATCGCCATGGGCCTCGAAAGTGTCATTGATTACCTCGAACAGGTGAGGTTCACTGAGGCGCAACTGGAGTCGTTACGAGAAACGGGGATTTTTTCCCAGACGGGCGATCGCATTTGGGAATTTCTGGCCAATTTTCGCTTTGAGGGCGATCTCTGGGCGCTTCCGGAAGGAACCGCTGTGTTTCCTCATGAACCCATGTTGCGAATTGATGCCCCCCTCTGGCAAGCCCAACTCCTCGAAAGCTATCTCCTCAATGTTGTTAACTATCAAACCCTAATTGGCTCTCGGGCCGCCCGTATTCGGGATGTGGCGGGCGATCGCGCCCTACTTTTAGAATTTGGAACCCGTCGCGCCTTTAGCCCCCAAGCCTCCCTCTACGCCGCTCGGGCCGCCTTAGCCGCTGGCTTTGATTCAACCTCCAATGTCTTGGCGGCGTTCAAATTGGGGCGCAAACCCACGGGAACGATGGCCCATTCCTTTATTCAGGCCTTAGTGGCCATGGAGGGAAGCGAAGCTAATGCCTTTACGGCGTTTCATCATCACTTCCCCGGTGCGCCTCTGTTGATTGATACCTTTGATACGGTCGCCGCCGCCCGCTATCTAGCTAATCGCCTCGAAGGAGATGAAATCGAACTTCACGGGGTTCGCATTGATTCGGGGGATATTGTCGCCCTCTCGCAACAGGTGCGATCGCATCTCCCGGATGTTCCCATTTTCGCCAGTGGTGACATGGATGAGTGGGAAATCGCCCGACTCCTGGCTGAAGGTGCAACCCTCGATGGCTATGGAATTGGCACAAAATTAGTCTCCGGGGAACCCTTCAACGGCGTGTACAAACTCGTTGAAGTCGATGGGATTCCCGTGATGAAAAAATCTAGTGGAAAAGCTACCTATCCCGGCCGGAAACAGATTTTTCGGCGCATTGAGGGGGGACAATGGATTGGCGATCGCCTCGGATTAGCCAACGAATCCCCTGAACCCGGCGAGGAACCTCTCCTGCAACGAGTGATTGTCAACGGCGATCGCCAACAGCCCCTAGACTCCCTCGAAACCATCAGCAAACGCAGCCGTGACACCGTCACGCAACTCCCCGGAGCGGTTCGTGATATCCATCAACCCCAAGTTCCCGAGGTGGAGATTTCCCAGGCGTTAACCAACCTCCGCGATCGCGTCTCCCAAACCCTCAACCAATCCTCCGTCTAGCAACCCCTGTTCCCAGTTCCCTGTTCCCTAATAATGACCCACATCGCCCTCTTTGGAACCAGTGCCGATCCCCCCAGTGTCGCCCATCGTGAGATTTTGCGTTGGCTGTGCGATCGCTATGATTGCGTTGCCGTTTGGGCCTCGGATAATCCGATGAAGTCTCAACAAACTCCCCTTGATCATCGCACAGCCATGTTAAAACTAATGGTCGAGGAGTTGCGACAACCCCACCCGGATCTCGACGGTTCCGGCTGCGACAACATCGCTTTTCATGCAGAACTGAGTTGTTCGAGAACCTTATTTAGCGTGGAAAAGGCACGAAAAATTTGGCCCCATGCCCAGTTAACCTTAGTGGTGGGATCGGATTTGCTGACACAACTTCCACGTTGGTATCGTGTCACGGAGTTATTGCAACAGGTGCAATTGCTGGTCATTCCTCGTCCTGGTTCTCCGGTAGAGTTAGAGAAACTAGAACAACTTCAGGCGTTGGGAGGAACCGTCACTGTGGCGAATATGAATGCACCAGATGTCTCATCGACATTTTATCGGAAAACGCAAAATTCTCAGGCAATTCCCCCCAGTGTTGAGGCGTATATTCAGCGAGAACAGTTATATGTATAGCGGGAAAATTGGGGAGTTAGAGATTGAATTATGGTGAAGGGTGACAAGCAAGAATTAACTTCATCAACCCCGCTGGCAGATTTTAAGGTGGGGGTGGATAATGCAATTTTCTCGGTGGATGTGGCTAATAATCGAGTCTTAGTGTTGCTGTTACGGCGAGGGGATGAACCGGATTATGGCCACTGGAGTCTTCCGGGAACTCTCGTGCGTCGGGGGGAATCCCTAGAGGATGCCGCTTATCGGGTTCTCTCGGAGAAAATTTCAGTCCAAAATCTCTATTTGGAACAGTTATATACGTTTGGTGGCCCGGCGCGAGATCCTCGGGAATCTCCCCAGTCATTTGGGGTTCGTTATCTGTCGGTGAGTTATTTTGCGCTGGTTCAACATGAGGAAGTGCAGTTGCTGGCGGATTCGTTGGAGGAGATGGTTTGGTTTCCCTGCGATCGCGTCCCCGATTTAGCGTTCGATCACAATGAAATTGTTAATTATGGTTATCAACGGCTACGAAATAAATTAGAATACAGTCCGGTGGCTTTTGAGGTGTTGCCAGAAACCTTTACGTTGAGTGAACTCTATCAACTCTATGCGGCTGTATTAGGGGGGGATTTTGCTGATTATTCCAATTTTCGCTCCCGCATTCTGAAGTTGGGAGTTCTCTGTGATACCGGGATGAAACTCTCTCGGGGTGCAGGTCGTCCGGCGAGTTTATACCGGTTTGATTCGGAGGCATTTGCGCCCCTAAAAGATAAACCTATGGTCTTTATTTAGATATTTTTTAATTGTGGGAAATTTTAAAATGAAAATTGCGATCGCCCAACTCAACCCAACCATTGGAAATTTACCCAGCAACGCCCAAGAAATCCTAGAGAACGCCCAAAAAGCAGCCGACGAGGGGGCATCGGTATTGTTAACCCCAGAATTGTCTCTTTGTGGCTATCCTCCCCGGGATTTACTCCTCAACCCCGGCTTCATTAATGCGATAGAAGAACAGTTAACGCAGTTGGCGCAACAACTCCCCAGTCAGCTTCACGTTTTGGTGGGAACGGTGCAACGAAATCCTCAGGCCCATCAGGGAGGAAAACCTCTCTATAATAGTATCGCCTGTTTGACTGGTGGACAGGTGACACAGCACTTTCATAAACGACTTCTTCCGACTTATGATGTCTTTGATGAACATCGCTATTTTGAACCCCATTCTCAAAGTCATCATTTCACCGTCAGTGATGGTGTTCGCAGCTATCGCATTGGCGTCACTATTTGCGAGGATATTTGGAATGATGACGCGTTTTGGAGTCAACGTCACTATCCGTGCAATCCTCTGGCAGATTTGGCGAATGCACAAGTGGACTTAATTGTCAATCTTTCCGCCTCTCCCTATACCGTCGAAAAACAACAATTGCGCGAGTCGATGTTATCTCATGCCGCGCGTCGCTATCAGGTTCCCATTCTCTATGTGAATCAGGTGGGGGGAAATGATGATCTGATTTTTGATGGTCGCAGTGTGGCCTTTAATGGAGATGGAGGTTTGGTGTATCGTGGGCCAGGCTGTGAAACGGATTTTGCCCAGTTGCAGTTGACGGAGACGGGATTGAGTCAGGGGGAGGTGGTTCCCCTTCCTGATTGTCGAGAGGCGGAAATTTGGGCCGCGTTGGTGTTGGGGGTGCGAGATTATGTGCGTAAATGTGGTTTTTCTAAGATTGTTTTAGGGTTAAGTGGCGGAATTGACTCGTCACTGGTGGCGGCGATCGCCGCCGAAGCGGTAGGTGGGGAAAATGTGTTAGGGGTGTTAATGTCGTCTCCCTATACCTCTGAGGGTTCGGTGACGGATGCGATCGCCTTAGCTAAGAATTTAGGGATTCAAACTCAGCATCTTCATATTGAAGCTGCGATGAGGAGTTTTGACGAGACTCTCGCGGATTTATTTGCCCGAACCGAGTCGGGAGTGGCGGAAGAAAATCTGCAATCGCGCATTCGTGGAACCCTACTGATGGCGATTTCTAATAAACTAGGTCATTTATTGATTTCTACGGGGAACAAGTCAGAAATGGCGGTGGGGTATTGCACCCTTTACGGAGATATGGATGGGGGATTGGCGGCGATCGCCGATGTTCCCAAAACCCAAGTTTATGCACTGTGTCGTTGGCTAAATAGTCGTTGGCTAAATCACCGTAAATCTGGGGTTGAGGTGATTCCTGAAACAATTATCAGCAAACCCCCCAGCGCGGAACTCAAACCCAATCAAACGGATCAGGATTCCCTTCCCCCTTACGATGAACTTGACGACATCCTGCATCGCTTTGTGGAACAACACCAATCAGCGGCGGAGATTGTGGCGGCGGGATATGCGCGGGAAACCGTCGATCGCGTCATTAAACTTGTCTCTCGCGCCGAGTTTAAACGCCGTCAAGCGGCGCCGGGATTAAAGATTACCGATCGCGCCTTTGGAACCGGCTGGCGAATGCCGATCGCCTCTCGTCGTGGGGATATCCGTTAAGCTACGATCAACCCATCGAATCCTGATTGGGGGGGGAATTATGTCTCAACTGCACTCGTTAAGTCGCCATCTTCGTCAAGATCCCGATCTTCTCGCGGGGGAACCTCTAATCCTAGAGAATCGCCATAGCTTGCGTGCGATCATCTCCGCTTGGAAACGAGGTAACTCCCCGGAACAAATTCAACAAGACTATCCCCGTCTAACGCTGGCACAAATCTACGATGCGATCGGTTATCATCTTGATGCACCTGAGTTAGTTGATGTTTATCCGACTCCCAATTTGGCGTTAATCCAATCTCAGCCAGGGGTATGCAGTGGACAACCTCGGATTCGCAATACCCGCATTACCGTCTGGACGATTGTGGACTTAATGCAGCAAGGTGCAACGGATTCGGAACTCTTGAGAAATTATCCCAATCTGACGGTTGAGGATCTGCGTGCAGCTTGGGGATATTATGAAGCGCATCCAACAGTGGGAGATAAGGAAATTATGTTGTTAGATGAGGAATGATCGGTCACCGTTTCTATTCAGATGAAAATATCCCCCTCATCTTGGTTGACAAGTTACGAGATTATGGTCATGATATATTGACTTGCTATGAGGCGGGACAAGGAAATCGGGCAATTCCTGATGATGAAGTTCTCGAATTTGCGACAGCGAGCGATCGCGCCGTCATAACGCTCAACCGTCAAGATTTTATAAATTTGCACCGCAACAACATCACTCATGCAGGTATTGTTATTTGTAAACCTGAGCGAGACTATCGTAACCAAGCTAGATTTATTCACGAGTCCATTTCTCAAATTAAAACCCTCCACAATCGGCTTTTTCGTGTGCTAAAAATGAATCAATCTGGTCAACATGAACCGACTTGGGCTTTTCGAGAGTATGGGCGTTCGTAGAAATCACGAAACCTTAGAACAGCCCTAATTTGATTTCAAAGGACTGGACAATTTGATAGGATAAGTTAAAACGTCGGTAAACCGATAAAAACCGAATCAGGATAGGGGCGACCTTCGTGAAACGACACTTACAAAAATTTGGTGATTGGCTTGAACGTCGTTGGGTACAACCCGCCTTTGCTGGTTGGTTCTGTTTAGGACTGTCTCTGTTTTATCTCGGTTCTGCCGCCAATACCATGTCTGGCTGGCTGTATGCGATTAGTGGTGCATCATTGGCCCTGTTGGGAATCGCTGCAATTCTTCCACCGCGATCGCTACGTCATCTGCAACTCAAACGCCAGTCCATCGATCCCGTCAGTAGTGGGGAGTCTCTCACCGTCATTTTAGAGATTCACAATCCCCAACGTCGTCCGAAACTCCTCTTACAACTCCAAGATGAGATTCCCCCTCGCTTGGGAACTCCCCCAAAACGAGTGATTGAGTCTCTCGCTGGGGGGGAGACGCTACGTTGGATTTATCAACATCAGGCCGCGCAACGGGGAATTTACCATTGGCATCAGGTTAGCCTACGCACCGCTGCGCCGTTGGGGTTATTCTGGTGTCGGCGATCGCGTCAGGTTCCGGGAAAGGCGATCGTCTATCCCCAAGTTCTCCCCCTACAACGCTGTCCCCTCATCGATGGAATTGGCCAGGAGGAGAATCCCGTCTTTTCCGCCTATGAACGTCAAGTTCAACCGGCCTCAGAAGGCTTAACCCGCGCCCTACGACCCTATCGCTTCGGCGATCCCATGCGCATGATTCACTGGCGTACCTCGGCCCGCTATGGAGAGTTACGGGTACGGGAGTTGGAGGTGTTCCAAAGTGGACTCGATGCGGTGATTGCGTTGGATACGGCGGCCCACTGGAATGCAGAAGACTTTGAACAGGGGGCGATCGCCGCTGCGTCTCTCTATTTCTACGCCAGTCAGATGCAACTCAATGTCCGTCTCTCGACCGCGAAAACCGGCTTAGTCAATGGTCATCGGGTGGTTCTCGAAACCTTAGCTGGCGCTAGTTTTGGCGAATCTTTTCGCGAATCGGAGACGGGGACCCCTATCGGCGATCGTCCCACGATTTGGTTAACCCCCAACGCCGCCACCTTAGACAACCTCAGCCCCAGCAGTCGCTGGATTCTCTGGGGCCAGTCTGTTTCCCCCAACGTAACCAGTCGCGGCATTGGCATTGATCCGGGCCAGGATTTACAACGTCAGCTACAATCACTGTTGAAGTAAGTTGACGGCATTATGACGGAGTTTCCACCAGAATTTTGGCAAAGAAAATAGATTCATATCAGGTCTAATGACACTAATCCGCCAGGTCGAAATCCGGGGCTTTAAGTCCATTTATTCCACCCGCCTAGAATTGGGCCGGGTGAACTGCTTAATTGGTGCAAATGGAGCGGGAAAAAGTAACCTATTAGAAGCCTTAGGTGTGTTGGGGGCAGCGGCTAATGGAGTTGTTGATGATGAAAGTTTACTACGTCGCGGCGTACGGGCTGGCTTACCCCGACTCTACAAAAGCTCATTTGCCAGCGATCGCACTCCGGCTCATATTGCGATTAGTGTAACTGGCTCGGACGCGGAAACCTATCGCGTTTCCTTACTCAATCCCCTGGATTCTCCCGAACCCGCATGGTCTTATAAAACTGAAGTTCTCAGTGATGGTGAGATAGAGATTCTTTCTCAGGGAGTTCGCAACAAGAAAAACCTCAATCCCAAAGCCGGTTTGGCCGCCTTGCAGGTGGTGCATCTCGATCGCACTAATCTCGCCGCTCAACTCATGCAACGCCTTCAGGAGTTTGCGATTTATTGCCCAAATACCCCCACTCTACGGGGGATTTTACCGGATCAACAATCCCGGCTACCGGTGGGTCTCAGTGGTGGACAATTAGCTGAGGGATTTGCTGGCCTGCGTCACCATTTGCAGAGTCAGGGAGATGCGGGTGAGGAGATTCTTGATCAGGTGCTGGAGTTGATTGACTGGGTGCTTGACATCGAGACAACCGTTTCTGGGAGCAATTTATTGTCGCCCAAGATCCCGCGCACGAAGCGACTTCTGAAATTTAGCGATCGCTTTATGAACCCCAGTCGCAATGAACTCACCGCCTATGATGCGAGTGAGGGCGCACTTTACGTCATTTTTGCAGCGTTGCTGTGCCTTTTACCCCAAGCGCCCCGATTACTCGCCATTGATAATCTGGACCAAGCTCTTAATCCTCGGTTGCTTGTCCGGTTGATGTCGCGTCTTGCAAGCTGGCTTCGACACAATGGGGGCGATCGTCAACTGCTATTAACGGCTCATAATCCCGCCGCTTTGGATGGATTGGATTTAACAGATCCCGAGGTACGGCTGTTTGGGGTGGAGCGCAACAGTAATGGACAAACCTGTATCCGTCGTGTGATTCTCACCCCTGAACTCACTGAACTGAATCAGCAATATCCCCTCTCACGTCTTTGGTTAATGGGTCATCTAGGAGCCGTTCCCAATGTCGGAACCCTTGAAAATCGGCCTAGTCGCTGAGGGACCGACGGATTTTGAGGTAATTCAAGCCGCTCTAAAGGCCATATTACCCGACCCCTTCATCATGACCCTTCTACAACCTGAAGCCACTCAACCCCAACTCGGAGGTGGTTGGGGTGGCGTGTTGAAATGGGGTCACATGGCGCAACAAAGACATACTGGTTCACTGGATGCCGATCCCACCCTGAGTAGCTTTGATCTACTAATCATTCATATCGATGTCGATGTATCGAGTTTCCGATATGATAACTGTGGTGCATCAGTCAGTGAACTGGCCCAAGGGAACAATTGGCAAACTCTCCCCTGCTCACAACCCTGTCCTCCCGTCGTTGATACTGTAGAGGCTCTACGAAGGGTGGTTATAAGCTGGTTGGGTAAGGTCACTCCCGGCGATCGCACCCTGTTCTGTCTTCCGGCTCAATCCTCTGGAACTTGGTTAGCCGCAGCAGTCCTCTCTCCTGACGATTCTCTCTTGGCTGATACTGAGTGTGATGCGAGGCTAGAGAAAAAACTAGCAAAGCTACCCAAGAAAAAACGTATTAAGAAAAATCGGCGCAGTTACCAACTCAATGCCCCGAATATCACTAGAAATTGGCAACAGGTTAAACAAATTTGTAGCCAAGCCGCTGACTTTGAGCAGATGATATTCAACGCTGTTCATCCCCGAAAATAATTTGGCGGCATCCGTTTTGTCTGGACACAGTGATTCCCTTAGATACGGCGGCCTATAGGACGGAATCTGTTATCCCCAGCTTAGCCAGTGTTGGATTCACTATCGACCCTGACAAGGATGTACAACGTCAGCTACAATCACTGTTGAAGTAAGTTGACAGCATTATGACGGAGTTTCCACCAGAATTTTGGCAAGGAGTTGAGGAATTTAATCGGGGTGAGTTCTACGCCTGTCATGATACCCTAGAGGCGATTTGGCTCGAATCCGTTGATCCAGAAAAAACCTTCTATCAAGGCATTTTGCAGATTGCTGTGGGGGTTTATCACCTCAGTAACCAGAACTGGAAAGGCTGCTTAATGTTGTTGGGAGAAGGAACAAATCGCCTACGGCGTTATCGTCCTGAGTATGGTCAAATTGATGTAGAATCGTTGTTCTCTCAAGGATTAGAGATGTTACAGGTCTTACAAGACGCCGGAGAGGAAAGAACCGCTGAATTTGCCCGTCAGTATGGGTTAATGGACGAGTTGGCAACTCTAGCGTTACCGAAAGTTAATCGAGTCTCGTCGTGAGATTAAGAGTCTGTATTGATGACGTTATTGATGACGTTCAGTATATGTTGCTCAATTCGGTGTCGCTTTCCCCTAAAATTAAATCAGTCCCTTTATAAAAAATAAGCAGAAGTTATGTCAGCCCCCGCAACGAACGGACAACCGCTTCTGTCCGATCGCGAATTAGAGGTGATCGAACTCGTCGCCGCCGGTTTAACCAACCAAGAAGTCGCCGATCGCCTGGAACTCAGCAAACGGACCATCGATAACCATATCAGCAACATCCTCAGTAAGACCAAAACCGAAAACCGGGTCGCCCTGGTAAGATGGGCGTTGCGCTGGGGTAAGGTCTGTCTTGACGATGTCAACTGTTGTACCCTTCCCTACCGTAGCCCCCAGGCTTCAGCCTCGGAGATGCTGACGGACTGAAAACTATCCACCTCTCTAATCGTTAACCTATACTGCGAAACCTGACGATGCGACAATGTTGGACGATTCCCACCCTTCCCTTAGCCGTCTATCGGGAAGTTGTGGCTCATCTGCGTCAAGTGGAGGGTGTCGCGGCCGGATTACTTCCCCAAACCGCCCCTAATTTTGACCCGAAACTCAGCCAAGTAGGCGGCCTCTGGTTGGATGTTCCCGACAACGCCCCCGTCGATGATCGACAGCGCCTCGATGTCATCCTTGAGTATTACAGCGATCGCGCTCAACAGCCCTGGCAGCCCCTAGACGCCTAGCTGCAACGACAGTCCTCCACTTTTGACCTCCACGATTTTTCTCGACTTATGACGACGCTGCAAGCCCTGCGAGGAACGCGGGATATTTTGCCCGCTGAAATCGCCTATTGGCAACTCGTAGAAACCACAGCCCGCGAGATCCTTACTCGGGCCAGTTACCAGGAAATTCGCACCCCCATTTTTGAACAAACGGAACTCTTCCAGCGGGGGATTGGTGAAGCGACGGACGTGGTTGGCAAGGAGATGTATACGTTCTGCGATCGCGGCGATCGCTCCATCACACTACGCCCCGAAGGAACCGCCGGAGTCGTGCGCGCCTACATCGAACAAAGCCTTTTCGCCGCCGGTGGGGTGCAACGCCTCTGGTACACCGGCCCCATGTTTCGCTACGAACGC
This sequence comes from Phormidium willei BDU 130791, assembly GCA_001637315.1. Taxonomy (GTDB): domain Bacteria; phylum Cyanobacteriota; class Cyanobacteriia; order Cyanobacteriales; family Geitlerinemataceae; genus Sodalinema; species Sodalinema willei. Next base: position 16,891 of record LSZA01000015.1, read on the forward strand.
CCCCAAGCCGGCCGACAACGCCAGTTTCACCAAATTGGCTTAGAACTCCTCGGAACCGACGCCCCTCGGGCTGATGCAGAAGTCATCGCCCTCGCAACCGATATCCTCCAAGCCTTGGGCCTGAAAAACCTACACTTAGCCATCAACTCCGTCGGCCAAGGCGACGATCGCGATCGCTACCGTCAAGCCCTCATCGACTACTTCAGCCCCTACCAAGATGAGATTGACGCCGATTCACGCGATCGCCTCACCCGCAACCCCCTACGCATCCTCGACAGCAAAGACGAACGCACCCAGGCGATCGCCGAAAATGCCCCCAGCATCCTCGATTACCTCAGCGATGACTCAAAACGTCATTTTGACCGAGTTTGCGCCCTCCTAGAGCAACTGAGCATCCCCTATGACCTCAATCCACGACTGGTGAGGGGCTTAGACTACTACACCCACACCGCCTTTGAAATCCAATCCGACGACCTCGGCGCCCAGGCCACCGTCTGCGGTGGCGGACGCTACGACGGCCTCGTCGAACAACTCGGGGGCAAACCCACCCCCGCCGTCGGTTGGGCCATTGGCTTAGAACGGCTTATTCTGCTTCTACAACAGCTTCAAGAGACTCCCAGCCGTCACCCCGACTGTTATGTCGTCTCCCGAGGCGAACAAGCCGAAGCCCAAGCCCTGCGCCTGAGTCAACAATTGCGTCAAGCTAACTTGGCCATAGAACTCGACTTAAGCGGAAGTGCCTTTGGCAAACAGTTCAAGCGGGCCGCCCGCAGTGGCGCCCAAGTCTGTCTCGTCTTAGGGGATGCCGAAGCCGCCGCCGGAACCATTAACCTGAAATGGCTAGAGAGTGGAGAACAACAAACCCTGCCACAATCGGAGTTATTAGACACTCTCGCGAAGACTCTGGTCACACCCTGACCATACAAAGTCCTGTCGGGGCGAAACAAGATTTCGCCCAACTTCAGGGTCATAACGTGAGCGACTAACTATCCTCTTTATTGCCCTGAACCCCTCGCATAATCCGCGAGAGTTCAGATTTCTCATTCACCGAAACCCGTGACGGCGAGCCACTAATAATCCCTTCATAGTCACGGAACGACCCTTTAATGTCAGGACCATTGGCACTAATAGTATATTCTCGAATACCCGTATCATGCCAAGAACCTCTCATTTTGAAGACATTTAACGCCCGAGACATCTGACCACGAATTTCGACGTATTGCAACATCAAAATGGTGTCAGTAATGGTGGAAATATGGGAATCGGTAATTGAATGAGATCCCATAAATTGGTCAGTGGTGTTGGTGAAAAATCCCGTAATTTCCTCTTGTTTGGCATAACCCGTCACCCCAATCACAAATTGTCGGAAGGCATTGTTACTCACCCCACGGGCCAAAGCTGAGAGGGAGTCAATGGCAATCCGAGAGGGTTTGAAATCCACAATCTCGGTTTTAATAATCTGGAGATGGTCTTCGAGTCCTGCTGACTCGGGATAGGCGCAGAGAATTTTCATCAGTCCCCGCCGTTCCATCTCCTCGAAGTCAATCCCCCAAGAATAGGCATTTCGCAGCAATTGCGCCCGCGACTCCTCGTACGCAAAGAGGATGGCCCGTTCGCCTTTGAGACAGCCTTCTTCGGTGAATTTGCTCACCAGTAGGGTTTTGCCGGTTCCCGTGGCGCCGGTGGCCAGAATAATCGAATCTTTGAAGAACCCACCCCCACACATCTCGTCTAAGGTTTTGACCCCCGACGAGACACGCACATTAGAAGACCGTTGCGTTAAACGCATGGCCCCGAGGGGGAAGATGTTAATGCCATTGTTGGTCATGGTGAAGGGGTATTCTCCCTTCATATGGGTGGTTCCCCGCAGTTTGAGGATTTCAATGGTTCGGCGGCGGCGTTCCCCTTCCAGGACGTTACGGACGATGACGACGTTATCGGAGACAAATTCCTCAACGCCAAAGCGGGCCACGGCCCCATATTCTTCGAGGCGTTCGGTGGTCATGACGGTGGTGGCGTTGAGTTGCTTGAGGCGGGCCACCAGCCGGAAGATTTCCCGCCGCACAACCGGCGCCGCGTCGTATTGTTGGAAAACAGCGGTGACGGAGTCGATGGAAACTCGTTTGGCTTTATATTTACGAATCCCGTACTGAATTCGCTCAATTAGGGCCGAGAGGTCAAAATTGCCGACGACATCTTGGCCCTCGGGGTCAGGGGATGCGTCTAGGATAAAGAGTTTCCCTTCATCGACGAGTCCCTGGAGATCCCAACCAAAGCTTTGGGCGTTTTTGATCAGGTCAGCGGGGGATTCCTCGAAGGTGACGAAGACTCCGGGTTCGTTGAAGTAGGTAATGCCGTTATAGAGAAATTGAACGGTAAATAGGGTTTTGCCGGTTCCGGAGGTGCCACTGACGAGGGTGGTTCGTCCCGCTGGGAGTCCTCCGTGGCTGATGTCATCGAACCCCTCAATCATGGTTCGGATTTTATGAACCCCTTGCAGGTGACGGGGGTTTTCCTGTTCAGTTTGGCTGTCCATGGTACTTGTGAACGATTACGGCTTGCTAAGGCTTGAACCTAAGGCTTGTCTATAAGGCTTGTCTATACAGATGTCAGCGTCTTAGGTTTCCCGGAGAAGGGTTTCCCGGAGAAGGGTTTCCCGGAGAAGGGTTTCCCGGAAAAGAGATTTTGGTCTAGGAGGGTATCAGTTTAGCTGTTTTGGCTGTCAGATTCGCGATCATACAATTCCTCGTAGAGTAAATCTAAGCCGATGAGGACTTTCTCGCGGTCGGAGAGGTCGCCGATAATTTTGCGGACTGGGGGGGGCAAGATTTTCGCCAGAGTGGGGGTGGCTAGGATTTTATCTTCTTCGGCCAGTTGTGGATTTTTGAGAACGTCGATGACTTTGAGGGCGTACACTCCCTGAAATTCTCGTTCGAGGAGATCGTTAAGGGTTTTGAGCGCCCGCACGGAGTTAGCCGTGTTTCCGGCAACGTAGAGTTTTAAGACGTAGGTTTTTTTGGGAGGCGTCATAATTCCCTGGGAATTGAACGACGATACATTTCGCACAGGTGGGCGATCGCATCGATTAAGGTCAATCGATAGTCTAGCAGGATTTCTTCACTCCTTCCCTCTAATTTGAGTTGTTTGGAAAATTCATCCATTAACTCCATATGGATTTCCACGATATGGGTGACGGAGATATCGGCAAAAAAGGCGATGTTAACCAGTTCATCTAAGGCTGAATTGATATTAACTTCATCGGAAAAATAGTCTAGGACAATTTCTCGGTAGAGTTTTTGGATTTCTTGTAAAATCTCATGCTGTTCATCTTCGGGGAGATTTCGTAAAAATCGCTGTGGGCTTCGTTTATAGTACACACCTAAGTATCCCAGCCGTTCTCGGAGTTTTTCAGTTAGCCGCTGCTGTTTTTTCATCAAAAACGCTTCGGCATGGCTGGCAAGGTCAGAATTTAGATGTTTTTTAGGGGTAATATCTGAGTCATTAGAAAGATTGAGAAACTGTTCTATTGCTTCATGAATTGCCTCTAAAATTTCCTCATCGGATTGGTCCTGGGGCAGTAAGACTTCTGCTTTATGATACAGAACACATGTCCTGTTTTCCTCGCTAGAGTCAGCTAGATGACCATCATTCTCATCGATAGGGTGGCTGTCTGGATCACGGTGCTGAGTGATATGGCCCATCATCACAACTGGTAGTAGCACCCCGGCCTGTTGTAACTTTTGGATGAGATCCGCCAGACCCTCGTCATATTCGAGAATCGTACAGTCAATATGCTGCTTCTGTTGCTGGACATACTCAAAAAATTCCTCAGCACTGGTGCAGTGAAGCACGGTACAACGGGCAAGATCGAGGGTCTGTTGCAACGTCTCTCGTAAGTCTTCGTGATGGATCAGGGTGCAGATCGACAGTTGAGGTAGCACAGGATAAGGAAAAACCGAGTGTTATTGTGATACAGGGCAAGTTAAGAATTATGACGAAAAAATTAAAATTTGCTTAATTTTATTGAGGGATGTTGCAATGATAACTCGGAATGTCTATTCCTTCCAACTGGCGGCACTTAAAATTCCAAGTTTTGCCGCTATATCTTTGGCCCGGCCAGGGATTGAGGCGATCGCCTCAAGAGCCGGCCAGGGACGAGGCATAATGGGTCACAGAAGCTTGATTCACAGTCGGGTTCCTGCAATCACTACGATTGCCCTATTGTCTGCCCCTTGATTGCAGCGGCCTCGTCTGCCTGAGTTGCCATGGATTGTCTCAATCTCCAGCCGTTTCTTCAACCGGTTCCCATCTGTTACAGTCTCGATTCCCTCGCGACGGCTATTAAAGACTTTCAACAGAGCGATCGCATCTTGGTCATTGACGAAGACCAAACCCCCTTAGGGGTCATCATGGCTCATCATCTATTGCCTTACCTCAAAGATGCCAGGGTTTGGCAGTATCCCCTGTGCCATTTCGGCCCGGTCATGACCCCCATTGAAACTCTTGCCATTGACCAATGGGGCGATCGCCTCTGTTCTCGTACATCCCTGGCCAAAATGGCTCGCTTAAAACTCCTAGATCCGGTGGTCGGAGGTCGCCGCCGGGACGTGGTGATTGTTGATACAACAGGAAAAATTCTCGGTCTACTCGAGGGCGATCGCCTCAACGCCGAACTGAAATATTCCCCCTCACATCAGCGTCTGGTGGACTCCCAAGATCCCAACCTGCCAGATTTAGAAGCCTTAACCCGTCTCCTCGACCTATTACCCCTTCCCTTGCGGCTTCAAGACCGAGATCAACAGGTCATCCGGGAAAACCGTCGCTGGCAACAGTGGCAAGAACAAGTCAGCGATCGCCAGGCCCTCCTCAACACCTGTTATCTCGGCGATCGCCCCCAGGAGAACTCCCCCTATCATCTCGGACGAGTCACCCTCAACGAGACCTCTAGCCACTCCTCCACCTGGACCTTAACGGCCATCTCCCTAAGCCATCTTCTACCCCACGCCCCAAGTCATCGCCCCAAGTCCTCACTTTGGCTGATCCTGGCCCAAAACAGCCCAGCCCCGAACGACACCGCCGAACAGACTCAGGAACTCAGCGCCAAAAACGCTGATTTGATGCAAATCGATCGCCAAAAAACTGAACTCCTCTCTTGGGTCAGTCATGAACTCAAAACCCCTCTGACCGCTCTACTCGGCTTATCGAATCTCCTACAAAACCCCAATCTCGGTAGCCTCAACCCCCGTCAAGCCAACTACGCCCACCTCATTCAACAGAGTAGTCGGCAAATGATGACGATTGTTAACGATCTCTGTGATTTGGCACAACTCGAAAACGACGAACTCAGTCTAGATCCACAACAGCTCTCGATCCAGGCCTGTAGCCAAGCCGCCTACGAGCAAATCCGCAAACTGCGCGACGACTCGGCGTTGCCAAAACTCACCCTAGACATAGCGGCCGATGCCACTGAGGTTTGGGCGGATCGGACTCGCCTACAGCAAATTCTAGTGCATCTGTTCCTCAATGCCGTCAACACAACTCCTAACACCGGAACCATCGGCCTGCGGGTTGAACGTTGGCAGCATTGGTTAGCATTTCTGGTGTGGGATACGGGGGCTGGCATTGAGGTGGCGGCCCAACCCTGGATTTTTCAGGGTTATCCGATGGACTCCGCCTCCCGAGTCTCTCAGATGTCCTCCTTGACTTGTGAGGCCACTGAAGACGAAGCCGAGGAAGCCCCCCGTTCTCACCGCGCCCCGCCGTCTCCGCCAACGGGCCTGGGACTGATACTTGCGCAACGGCTGGCCCGACTTCATGGTGGAGACATTAGTTTTACCTCCCAAGAACAAGGTGGAAGTCAGTTTACCCTGCTGTTGCCCAGTCCTCAATCTTCCCAGGGCGCAACGCCTCGGGATCGTCCCAGCCGCTTTAAGGCTTGGGCTAAGGATGCCCAGGTGCGCTTTGCTTTAGTGGTCGATCGCGATAGTGAACGGGTCGAAGCCCTCTGTCATTATCTCAGTGAAGCAGGCTATCGGGTCTTTCTGGCGCGATCGGGGCCTGAAGCCTTGGCTAAGGCGCGACAACTACATCCGTGTGTTATGTTTTTAACCCCCCGTTTGCCGATTTTATCCGGTTGGGATGTGTTGACGTTGCTTAAGGCGGAGCCGGTGAGTCAGGATCTCCCTGTGGTGCTTTTGGCTGAGGCTGAGGAGGGGGCCGAGGCGATCGCCCAACGGGGCTTAGAGACAGTGGTGGACTCGCTCTCGTTGCCGGTCAACCGCCATCAACTTCAACAGGTTTTGACGCGCCTATTAGCCCATCAGGGCCAAGCTAGTCGCGCCCAGCGACCCCTGACGCTGTTATGGCTGGTCTCTCCCCATCGAGGCGAGGTGAACCCCTCTCGTTCCCTCGAACGGGTCTTCCATCACTATCATTATCGGGTGATCGAAGTCGATGATTTTGACCAGGCGGGGTTGTTAGTCAAAGTCTGGAAACCGGATGTGGTGCTTTTGGATCTCACCGGAAGCGAGGCCGAGCGTCAAGATTTCTTAGCCACGTTGCAAGAGCATCCAGGGTTGACACAACTGCCGATTATCACCCTCGACAGTCAAACGACGGCCCTGGCTAATCGGGGCAGAACAGCAGACGGGAGACCGCTGCGGGTCTTTCCCTGTTTAACCGCCCCCGAACGCATCTCAGATACCTCGGGTCTGCCTGCGGTGGTTGAGGTGGTGCGTATCGCCGCCAATGCTAGTGGCTAGGACTTCCCTGAAGCCGTCCCGGACGAGATACCTGGACTAGATAACTGTTATTGTCAAAAAATGGACACAACTGGACTCGAACCAGTGACCCCCACGATGTCAACGTGGTGCTCTAACCAACTGAGCTATGCGTCCTCAACGATTTACCATCGTAGCATTGAGGTTCTGACTTTGGCAAGCTTTTTTTGAGAAAATCTTGAAGTTCTAGTTTTCTGCTCTGGGAGGAGCGCCAAAATTCCCTCCCAGAGTGGGGTTTAGACTCCAGCAAGGATCTGGTCATCCAGGGAAAAGTCCACCTCAGCCTCTGGCTCTGGGCCAGCGAGATAGTCGTTCTCGTAGGAATCCTTCAATCCAGAAATCAGATCGAACTCCGGTTCCCAGTCGAGTTCCGAGAGGGCCTTGCTGATGCTACAGAAGAAATGCTGCGATCGCAGGGGAAAGGCTTTACGCTTACCCAAATCAAAGGCTTGGGGGTCGTAGTGGACTAACTTAACCTGATCGGGATCTTTCCCAACCGCGAGGGCGCAAGAGCGGGCTAGGCCATCAAAGGTGACATAGCGATCGCCCGAAATATTATAGACCTCACCGACAGCATTACGATTGCCCAACACCGCCACCATGGCCTTCGCCAAATCCTGACAATGGCCCAGTTGCGTTATTTGCAGCCCTGAACCGGGAATGGGAATGGGGCGATCGCGCACCAGGCGGTCAAAAAACCAGCCCTCAATGGGGTTATAATTCCCCGGACCATAAATATAGGTCGGACGCACCGAGGTCATCGGCAATCCCTGCTTCAGCAGATAGTCTTCCGCTTCAAACTTACCACGATGACGACTCTCGGGATCTAGGGTATCCCCTTCTCGATGGGGCATTTGGTCAGAGGCCAGATAAACCCCTGCCGAGCTGACATAGACAAAATGCTGAAGTTTCCCCTTAAACAAATCCGCTAAGGGTTGAGTATCACTGAGCTTGCGCCCGGTGTTATCAAAAATGGCATCAAACGACTCTCGGGCGAGAGCCGCTTGCAGTTGTTCAGCGTCCGTGCGATCGCCGGTCAGATGACCCACACCCGACACAGGAACCGGGTGATTGCCCCGATTAAACAGCACCACCTCATGACCGGCTTCTACCAATTCCCGAGTCAAATACACCCCAATAAACCGGGTTCCACCAATGACTAAAACTCGCATAACACTTAAATTAAACCGTGAACCATCAACAATCTACCCCAAATCAGGACTCAGACAACGCCCTCATCAACGGTAGACGAAAAAGGGTGACCCTAGAGGATCACCCTTCATCACTGTCAACGCTTAACCGTTAACTGTCAATCATTCGCAGTCAATCGTTCACCGTCAATCGTTCACCGTCAATCATTCACCGTCACCAGTGAACTACTTATTGTCCGTTTCCGAGAACTCAGCATCGATGACATCATCTCCGCCATCATTGCCAGACTCAGGAGGCGCACCGGCTCCGGGAGCTGCCCCGGCTTCAGCACCGGCCGCATCGCCACCGGCTTGTTGATAGAGATTAGTACTCACCGCATAGAGTGCTTGTTGCAACTCTTCCATTTTCGACTCAATGGCCGCATCATCATCTTGACCGAGGGCTTCCTTGAGTTCAGCAATCAGACCTTCAATCTTGGTCTTATCATCAGCGGGAACTTTATCGCCGAGGTCTTCGATTTGCTTCTCAGCTTGATAGGCCAAGGTATCAGCTTGGTTTTTCTTGTCGATGCGTTCGCGGCGTTGGCGGTCTTCTTCCGCATTGGCTTCGGCATCTTTGACCATGGTGTCGACTTCGCTGTCAGAGAGAGTCGAGGCGCCGGTGATGCTGATGGATTGCTCTTTCCCAGAGCCTTTATCTTTAGCGGTGACATTGAGAATCCCGTTGGCGTCGATATCGAAGGTGACTTCGATTTGAGGCACACCTCGAGGTGCGGGAGGAATGCCATCGAGACGGAAAGTTCCCAAGCTCTTGTTATCTTTGGAGAATTCCCGTTCCCCTTGCAGAACATGGATTTCGACGTTGGTTTGACCATCAACCGCCGTGGAGAAGGTTTCCGATTTCTTGGTCGGAATCGTGGTGTTGCGGGGAATGAGTTTGGTCATCACGCCGCCGAGGGTTTCGACCCCGAGGGAGAGAGGGGTGACATCCAACAGTAGGATATCTTTGACTTCTCCAGCCAAGACTCCGCCTTGAATAGCGGCACCGGTGGCGACCACTTCGTCGGGGTTGACACTTTGGTTGGGGGCTTTACCGAGAACTTTCTCAACTAACTGTTGAATGGCAGGAATCCGGGTCGAACCTCCGACGAGAACCACCTCGTTGATGTCCGTTTTGCTGAGTTTGGCATCTTTGAGAGCATTCTCAACGGGGATACGGCAACGGTCGATGAGACTAGCGCAAATTTCTTCAAACTTAGCCCGCGTCAGGGTCATATCGACGTGCTTCGGCCCATCTTGGGTGGCGGTGATGAAGGGCAGGTTGATCTCAGCTTGGGTAACGCTAGAGAGTTCGATTTTGGCTTTCTCTGCCGCTTCTGTCAGCCGTTGTAGGGCTTGTTTGTCTTTGCGTAGGTCAATCCCTTCGGATTTTTCAAATTCAGCGGCGATGTAGTCCACGATTTGTTTATCGAAGTCATCCCCACCGAGGTGAGTGTCGCCGGAGGTGGCCATAACTTCAAAGACGCCGTCGCCGACTTCGAGGATGGAGACGTCGAAGGTTCCGCCGCCAAGGTCGAAGACAAGAATGGTTTCGTTACTTTTTTTATCGAGTCCATAGGCTAACGAGGCGGCGGTTGGCTCGTTGATAATCCGTAGAACTTCGAGTCCGGCAATTTTGCCCGCGTCTTTGGTGGCTTGACGCTGTGAGTCATTAAAGTAAGCCGGAACGGTAATGACGGCTTGGGTCACGGTTTCGCCGAGGTATTTGCTGGCATCTTCGGCCAGTTTCCGCAACACCTGGGCTGAGATTTCTTCGGGGGCGAATTGCTTTTCGGCTTGGGGACAGTCGAGTTTGACGCTCCCGTTGACGTTGAGGACTTTGTAGGGAACCTCAGTGGTTTCATGGGTCACTTCGTCATGACGGCGACCGATAAACCGTTTGACGGAGTAGAAGGTGTTGGTGGGGTTCATGACCGCTTGGCGTTTGGCGATCTGACCGACGAGGCGATCGCCGTTTTTCGCATAGGCCACAACGGATGGGGTGGTGCGAAACCCTTCGGCGTTCGCGATAACGGTGGGTTTCCCCCCTTCCATGACCGCAACACAAGAGTTAGTGGTTCCGAGGTCAATTCCAACGACTTTAGCCATAAGTCTCCTAAATTCTAGTTATCTACAAAAAAAATAATGTGCGGTGAGCCAAGCATCTGCTTGGGGGTTCCCGTTAGCTGGGTTCGCCCGTTTGGGGGAGTGCGATCGCGCCCCTCGGTCTCTAAGGGAGCCAGGGTTCGAATCGGATTGGCTCGAACGCTGTTAAACTCTCGCCGATCAATCTCCGAGATCTGTCTCTATACTGAATGGCTGAGGCACTTCCCTTGAAGGGGTATTTTCCGAACCTAGATGGGGACGGTTTCCGAGGCCTTCAGCTTAGGAACTGGCGGCTTGGACGTCTTGTTTCTCATGGTACGGTCCGCTGATGAGACTGCCATTAGGGGAATCCGTAGTCGGGTGTATCGTAGTTTCACCATCGGGAAAACCGAAGTATGACGTCAGGGATGACTCAAGTTTGGTCGGATTGGCCGGCTGTTCCCCCACTGCTGAGCCATCAGGTGTGGGTTTGGCGGCTGTGTCTGAGGGATTGGCCCGAGGGGCCTGAAGATGAGTCGGTGTTAACCGGCGCGGAACGGGAGCGAGCTGAGCGCTATCGTCGTGAGGAGGATCGCCATCGTTTTGTGTTAACGCGCTCTTGGCTACGACGGTTGTTGGGGGTCTATCTTGGCCAAGATCCGGCGGGGTTGAGGGTTGAGATGATGCCTAAGGGGAAGCCGTTTTTGGCTGGGTTTCCGGTTCTGTTTAATTTGTCTCATTCGGGAGATTGGGCGTTGTTGGGGTTTTGTCGCGATCGCCCCCTGGGACTGGATGTGGAAGCTCATCGTTCTCTGCCGGTCTTGTCTCTGGCCCGGCGCTTTTTTCAGGCTTCGGAGCTGGCGACGTTGGAGGCGTTATCGTCTGTTGATCAAGAGAGACTCTTTTTTGAGTATTGGACGGCGAAAGAGGCTTATCTTAAGGCGACGGGGGAGGGATTAGGGGCGTTATCGCGGCTGGCTGTTGATGAAATGCTCCTGGAGGGCGATCGCCGGCGGCTCTGGCGCAACCGTGGGGACGGGAATGGCTCTCCAAGGTTTGAGCCTCAACCGTTTGAGGCGCAACGGCTACCGTTTGAGCCGGGCTATAGTGCGGCGATCGTGGTCGGTCCCCCTGGGGGAGAGCTGTTTTCTGAGTCCTGGCTCGGGCAAAATGTTACTAAATTTAACAATAAATCCGCAGGAATACGGATTTATTTAGGCACGATTTCCGCCAAGATGAGACCGTTGTGATGAGCCGGTTTAACTTCAGTCAAATCGACGGAGTTCTTGAAATGACTGGACTTTTCTCCATCGTCTTGCCGAGTTGGGAGAGGAACATCTCGGAATTATCAGGAACGTTTTATGAGAATATCAAGGTTAATATCAAAGTTTTTTTGCAAAGTGGATTGACCTCTTGTTCTGTTGAAAAAAAACGTTATGCTGTAAACGTCGGTGACTCGAATTGACCGTTTAACTACTACTTGCCTCACCCTCATTCTACCCAGACCCTCTGGGTTGTTCTGATATTAACTTCAGGAGGTATCCGTGACTCCCATCTTACTTCGTCAACTTTGGTCTATCGTTGAGCGCACTCAGGCCAACCTGATCCTCAGCCTAGATGATGCCAGCTTATCTCAGTGGCTGCTTAAACAACTGCAACAAAGTTTAGCCCTCGATAGTGGTGATGTGCGGCTGTTAGATGATTATATCCGCACGAAAACCCCTCTAATTCGCGATTTAGCGCAACAACGTAGCTCCTGAGAGGAGGCCGGATCCATCGCTTTTGGGGTTATCGCCTGGTTTAAGGGGTCGGTTTGCCGAGCCTTGGCTAGAACCTGAGACGATTAATCTTGGTTGTGAGTGTCGGAGCGAGTTCCAGAGCGAGGTGGGCGTGTTTTAGCATTGCCGAGATTGTCGAGGATACCTCGTCCAACTAAGCCTAGCCCTCGTCCAAGAACTTGAGTTAGTACATACACAAAGCCATTCCCCACCCAACTGACGACAGAGCGTAGGCGAGGGGCCAGAGCATCTCGTCCTTCGAGGACTAGGGTCACCGCCTGGCGAACCCCGGAGAGGGCCAGAAATTCCTCGCGGCGATGGGCATAGATGGTGATGCGCTTAATCCCCCGTTCTGTGAAGACAAAGAGCCAGAAGCGACTTTCATAAATGGCCCGAGGTTCTTCGAGATAGGTTTCCCAACGATATTTCCAGGATAAATCGTTGCGGAGTCGTTCGATATCTCGGGTTGAGAGGAATTGGCGATCGTAAAATTGCCGTTCAATGGTTTCGATACCGGTGACTTGATCGAGTAAGGGTTGAGTCACCCCGTTGGCGATCGCAATCAGCAGGTTATGCAACAGATATTCAGCGCGCAGAGTCGCCTCGGGACTCCCAAACTCATAACTGAGGTCATCGACGGCTAGAGGAGTCTGAAATAACAGATGGGAGAGCAGTTCCGGGAGGAGGGGAATTTTGTCGAGGATCGCGGTTTGTACGACATCGGATTCTTGCAGCAAGATATCGACGAGTTCAACAGACTCGCCGTTGAAGCTGAGGGTGTAATAGCGTCCAAAAAATTCTTGGCTTGTTCCTCGCCAGAGATCGAGTGCGAGGCGATCGCGGCGTTCGAGAAGACGCTCTGGAGTAATATCCGAGTGACGGAGTTCACTAAGCAGATTTTGAAACATCCGTAAGGCGGTGACAAGAAGTTGTCGCCGCTTTTCAGGACGCAAAATATCAATTTCGAGGGGAATGTCGGTGAGGTTCCGCAGGGGAGGGTGGAGTTTACTGAAAATTGCATCGAGGAGAAGACCTTCGATGTCCTGACTCCCTACATTAGCTGAGGTGAGGGAACCCGGTTCAGCCACGGTTAAGGCCGTGGCGGAGGAGTGGGATGACGGGGGTCGGGGTTGGCTTGGCTGTGGGGATGAGGCGGGACGAGGCGATCGCAGTTGACACACGAGCCAGCGAGCGGCGCTGAGTTCTCGCTGTCGTCCTTTGAGAACAATGCGCTGAAGTAAGGTCAAGTTCGGATCTTGGAGCCAGCGTTCGATTTGGTCTTGTTCGCGATCGATATATTCGACTCCAGGAACCCGAGATTGGGGTTGAGACTGAGTTGGTGGGGGGTTCGTCACGTCCGAGTGAGGATCGATGCGGGCCGGAGCTTGCCAGATGGCGTCTCCCTTGAGTAAGCGCAGCACCGCTTCAAAGAGTTCTCGGGGTGGCGTTCCTTTGGCACAATAGCCCCCTAAGCCAGAGCGTCGAGCTAGGCTGAGTTGGGCCACCGTCAGGGGCGAACACCACAATAAAATTGGAATCGGAGATTCAGGAGGGGTCGGCTGTAGGTCTTTGGCTAGGCGCAGGCCAGCGGTGAAGTCTCCGACAATAATGACATCAACTCGATGGTCTTCTAAGGTCGATTGAGCCTGAGCGGGGGTATTGGTATCGAAGACTGAGACCACTCCAGGCTGTTGACTTAACCAGGTTCGTAGGCCTAAGCGGACGACCTCGTCCGCTTCAATCAAGAGCAGGGTTAACGGAACATCGGGATCACTCATGACATGGGTCGGCGATCGCAGCGGGCCAGGGAACCCGTGCGATCGCGAAGGGGGTGGTTAGATTAGGCAACTAAGATTAGTAAATAATTTTCTTCTCGGGGGGCGCTTCGTAGTAGGGTTCAGGAGCCGCGTAGTTCGGCTCTGGCTCATAGTAAGGCTCTGGCTCATAGTAGGGTTCCGGCTCATAGTAAGGCTCGGGTTCATAGTAAGGTTCGGGAGCGGGAGCCGTATAGACTGGAGCTGGAGCCGGAGCCGGAGCCGGAGCTGGGGCGGGAGCTGGAGCTGGGGCGGGAGCTGAGACCGGAGCCGGAGCCGGAGCTGGGGCGGGAGCTGGAGCTGGGGCGGGAGCTGGAGCTGGGGCGGGAGCCGGAGATGGGGAACTGGAGCTTGAGCGAGAGCGAGAGGAGGGAATACCCTGATCTCGTTCCCGCAACCAGCGGCCAATTTCGGCTTGGGCTTCATAGTAGAGGGGACGGCCGGGGGCAATTTGGGCGGCTGTGGCGATCGCGTCGGTGAGCTGACCGTCTTCGGCATACTCAATGGCCTCATCGAGTATGGGCCGGTCTTCAAAGCGGCTCCACTCTTCTCGAAAGCGAGAGATGGCGTCTCGGGCCTCGTCATAGAGGGGGCGATCGCGCCCAATTTGCTGAGCGAGTTCAACGGCTTCGGGGAATTTTTCCTCTTGGGCCAGCTGTTCGGCTTCATCGAGAATCGGTTGATCTTCGAGAACCAGAATTTGGGCTTGGCTCTCGGCGATCAGTTGTTGGGCGTCGCTCCAAGCGGCGCTGTCCTCGCTAATGTTGCGAGCTTGGACAATGGCGGCCTGATGGCCTTCGATGGTATTGAGTTCGGACAATCGCTGAGCGCGACGCAGGTAGGGGCGATCGCTCACTCGTTGAACTTCGTTTGTCCAGTGAGCTACAAGGGTTTGAGCGTGAACTCGGCGAGGACGATTGGGATCAATGGCGGCCGCTTGAGAAATGGCGAGGTTTAAGGCAAAGGGTTGCCCCACATCCGCAACGGTACTGGCCACCTGGAGTTGATAGAGGTCTTGCAGGTGGTTGTTCCAGAGAGGAATCCGCTCTTGCGCCAACTCATAGAGGGGATGTCCTGGGGTGAGACTTTCGGCCAAGTCTTGAGCTTCTAACAGAGCTAGGATATTCCCGCCAATGGATTGTTGAAAGAGGTTCTCGGCGTTGAGGATGCGTTCAGTTTGAGCAAATAAGCGCACTTCCTGAGCCGCTTCATAGACGCTGGCTTCAGGAGGAATGACTTGGGCGGCCTCCAAGGCTTGCTGGTAGTTGCCCTCGATCTGCTCACGAATCGCCAGATCAATAACCTCTGCACTCCATTTGTTTATGTCAGCTTGGGCATCTTCCCGAGCAAAGGTTTCCGGGGCAATGTTGATCACCAGGGCTAGGGCAGCCTGGTATTCTTGGGGGGTTTCCCAGATAATCCCTTCACGAGCTTGCGTGAGTCGTCGTCGTCCTTCTTTTTCGGCGGCGACTCGTGCCATCAAGGTATCGAGGCGAGCGCCACTCCAGTAGCGATCGCCAATCCGGCCGAGGCGCTGGGCATGGACTTCAGCCTCGTTCCAGCGTTGGGCTTTTAGAGCCTCCATCGCCTGACTGTAGAGCTGTTGCCCGCGTTCCCACCCCTGATCCCAGTTCTGAATTGTGGTTTGAGCGTCGTTGTAAAGAGGACTATTACTGGGAATACGGCTCAGGAGTCCAATGGCCACGGGCAAATTGCCGGCAATCACTTCCTGGTTAGCCCGCTGCATCAGCATTTTGGACCATTGCTCCGTGAAGCGAAGTCCTTGGCGGTAGAGGGGATGGCTTTCGGGCCAGTCTTGCACCAGACGGATGGCTTGTTCAATGTCAGGAACTTGCCCCGATTGTGCGGCTTGTTGAGCGCAGTAGAGTCGGGCGCGATCGGGGGCCATTCTCGACACGGTGCGGCAGTCGGTGACGGGGGGCATGGAGAATAACCAAGCTAAGGCTCCGATCGCGGTGCTAGTAAAGCCCACTAGCACGAGGAACCAGAATAGATGCCAACCCCACAACCGTTCTAAGGCTTGCTGGGGCAGCAGGGCGGCCCGAGCCAACAGGGGCATCGAGGCAGCTTCAGAGGGAGTGGGTTGGGGCGCGTCTTGGGAGGCAGGTTCTGCCGCGTCCTCAACTGATGCAGGGATGTTGGGGAGCTGCTCAGAGGCCTGCTCCTCATCAAACCGGATGCTAATGGGGTCGCTTTGTTGATTCGCCATGCCTTTTGCCAATGCCGGAGTGTGTTTAAAACACCTTTCAATATAGGCGATCTTAGCGGAATGTCGAAGGCTTAATCGCAGATTTTCTAAAAAAGTTGTTTAGATATTCGATCAGGGACTGGCTCAGATTTCGGGTTGAACGTTTGGCTCAACGTTTGGCTCAACGTTTGGTGCAAGGTTTGGAGCGCGAGGATAATACCCAGAGGAACTTATAGACTACAGGCGATGATGAAAACTGTGAATACCCATAGCCCAAACTGTGAGTCTGGAGCCGTTGGGGCCATTATTTTTACCCGCTATCCTCGACCGGGCTGCACTAAGACCCGTCTAATTCCCGCGTTGGGGGCCAGAGGGGCCGCTTGGTTGCAGGAAAAAATGACTCGGCACACTGTTGATCGTCTACGGGATTGGCGGGCAATATCCGGGGGCTGGGTGCAAGTTCGTTCGGTGGGGGCCAGTCCTCGACGGGTTCGAGGCTGGTTAGGCCAGGATTTGTTGGTGAAGCCTCAAGGAGACGGGGATTTGGGCGATCGCCTCGTTCGGGCGTTTCGTGAGGGGTTTGCGGAGGGAATGGAACGGTTGGCGGTACTGGGGATTGATTGTCCAGACCTTGATGCAGCGGTCGTTGAGGAGGCGATGCGGGGGTTGGATCAGGCGGATGTGGTGTTAGGACCGGCCAAGGATGGCGGCTATTATTTGATGGCGCTCAAGCCGACTCCGGTGGAGGTGTTGGAAGGACTGTGTTCGGGGGTTGATTGGGGGAGCGATCGCGTTTTGAGCCAAACTTTAGCCCGAATTGAGTCGTTCGGCTTAACGGTTCATCGGTTGCGTCCCTTGTCGGATGTGGATTGTCCTGAGGAGTTACGGGTTTGGGATCAGGCTCGTTGCAATTGTCAGCCGATGATTTCGGTGATTATACCGGTTTTGAATGAGGCGCAGCAGCTACCTGAGAGTTTGGCTCAGGTTTTGACGGGGGAGAACATTGAGGCGATCGTGGTGGATGGGGGAAGTCATGACAATACGGTGAAGATTGCGGAGGAGATGGCCCAGGATGAGTCGGCTGGGGGACGAGTTCGGGTGCTGTCATCGCCTCCGGGCCGTGCGCGTCAGTTTAACGTCGGTTTAGCGGCGGCCCGGGGGGAATGGGTGCTATTGCTTCATGGAGACACCCAGGTGCCTCAGGGGTTTGATATGGTCATCCGGGAGGTTTTGCGTGGGGAGGAGCGGGTCGCCGGTGCATTTGAGTTGCGTGTGGCTGGTGCGGCGAGGGGGTTGCGTTGGGTGGAATGGGGGGTGCGTTGGCGATCGCGCCTGTTGCAGTTACCCTATGGGGATCAGGGGTTGTTTCTCTCTCGTCAACGATTGCTGCAAGTGGGGGGGATTCCTGATTTACCCTTGATGGAGGATTTTGAACTGGTTCGCCGCTTGCAAGGACTCGGCCGGATTGCGATCGCTCCAGTGGCTGTCGTCACCTCTGCGCGACGTTGGGAACGTCTGGGGGTGCTACGAGTCATGTTGCTCAACCAGTTAATTGTTTTGGGCTATTTACTCGGAATTTCCCCGAAACGCCTGGCACAATGGTATCGTCGTCGCCGGGGCTAGTCTTTTGAGGCGATCGGTGATATGATGGGTTCCGAGACTTTAAAGGGTCGTCCAGCTTGTTCTTGAAATGTAGAGCTGTGACAGGCGATATCTGGTTTCAGTCACTGACATCGTCTCTACTTCGCGCGAATTTCTCAGTTCGCTCTTCGCATAACTCATTTGAAACGGCAGCCTTAGGGCTGCTGTTTTTTTAAGGCCAAGGTTGACTAAAGAATCAATTCTGTCTAAAAACACTCGTCTAAAAACACTCCAAGATTTAGGGTAACTCAAATATTGGCAAATCACGATAGTGTGGTGTCTAGCGAGTCATGTTTCTCTAACAATTTTATCCAGTCTTGGGAATCTAATCTTGAACTCAACCGATGTTAAAAATCGTAAAAATATATTACAGTTAAACCAAGTAAATTTCATAGGCCAAAAACAAATGTTAGATTGAGTGAGCGCGGAAGAATTAATGATTTGGACAATCCAGTATTCTGTTTAGTGAAAAACAGAATTTAGTATACTCGACCAACACTCATGTTAAATAAGGAACTCTGGTTATGACGTCACAAGTTCCCTCAAACAATAGTCCATCATCGGGTCTAATACGTTCTCGGCTATTCCTGTTTTTCTTGGTCTGTACAATGGCTCTAACGGGCTATACTCTCGCCCTTCAACATAGTTGTAATCCGATTATTGATTGGGCAACCAAGCCGCAAGTTATTCGTGATCAATGCAGAAATATTCCACCTGTTGTCATTGAACCCTCATCAGTAAATGTTGAAGTTGATAGGCAGAAAAAAGTTAAGGCGATTGTAAAAGGAGAAGGAAGTGCCAATGCAGGAGTTGCTTGGAAATCAGAAAATATGAACATTGCTCAAGTCGATGACAATGGAATCGTAACTGGGATAAAGATGGGAAACACTCAGATTGAGGCTCGCTCAGTCAACAATACCAATCAGAATGCTGTCGCGGAGGTTTATGTTACCGAGGGAAATGGCGGTAAGGTGGTTGATGAACCCAAAGGATGTTCCCCTCAAGCGGCGGTGGCGATTGGAACTGTCATAACCATCGGAACAACCGCCTTATTGGTTCCCCCTCCCATCGCCTTCGGGGTGGGAAGTGCAGCGGCGACTGGACTCTGTTGGCTGATTGATAAGGTCAATTAACCTTCGTTAAACTCATCCTCAACTCTATTGGAGAAAGACTCATGAATGACTCAGATAAAATTTTGGGAATCCCGAAAAGTTTAGCAAAAATTATTGGGGGATTGGTGATATTTTTGGTGATTACCAGTTTGCTATCTAGCCAAATTTGCATCTTTTCAACTTGTACGGGAGGTTCGACTTTTACTCCAGAAATGTTGATTGGTGGAGCGGTGACCTTGATTTTAATGAGTATGTTTCCGATTTCTATCGGTCCCGCCTTATTGTCGGGCCTTGGGGTCTGGTTTGTGCTGCAAAATCTAGGCTGGTTTCAGATGCTTTAGTCTCACGTTAATTCCTTGCTAATTCTGGTGTTTACTCCATGAAAACTGCCATCAAAATACAGAATCTGTCGAAGACTTATGTTATCAATAAGCAAAAGCAAAAGGTTTTAGATAACGTTAATCTTGAGATTTTACCCGGTGAATTTATCTTATTGCGGGGTGATAATGGTTCTGGCAAAACAACACTTGTCAATCTAATTTGTGGCTTGCAAGCTGCTGATGAAGGGTTGATTGAAATCTTTGGAAAATCCCCCAAAGACCCTCAAGCACATCTAAAACTGGGGACGATGTTGCAACGAGCCAAACCCGTTGAAGGCTTGACGGTCAAAGAGACAATTCACCTGTTTCAAAGTTATTATCCTAAACCATTTGAGGTCAATGAAACGATTGAGCGATCGCGCTTAACAGGAAAACAAAATGACTATGCCACCAGTCTCGCCGGGGGACAGGCTCAATCCCTTTATTTTGCCCTAGCGATTGTCGGAAATCCCGATATTTTGATTCTCGACGAACCGACGAATAACTTGAGTGTCGAAGCACGAGCGAATTTTTGGAAACAAGTGCGAGAGTTTGACCGCCAAGGAAAAACCATTTTGGCCATTAGTCACAGTGAACAGGATTGTGATGAGATTGCTGACTTGGTGACGCGAGAATTGCGCTTGAGTAACGAGACAGGAGATGTCAAAATTCAGGAATTTCCTCGCTATCAGGCGCTTCTCAACTATTGCACAGAGTTAGAGGCGGCGGCGAACGTCAAGGCTGAGTCAAGTTCGCAAGAAAACACCTCGTTAACCTCTCAATCTGACCCTGGAAGCTTTAGCTTTAAAGCCTTTTGGGGACAGCTTTATGTGGAACTGCTGCAAAGCTTTCGTAAGGTTGATACGATTGTCGTCGGCTTAGGCCTGGCCATGGGGACTGGATTCTTCATTGAACAGAAGACCCCCGAGAAGTTTCAATCCCTGCTAGCCGCTTCTCTGGCGGCGCTGGTGATTTTTGTCTGTGTGAGTCAGTTTGGGGTTAAGATTGCTTCAGAGCGCGATCGCGGCTGGTTGAAGTTACTGCGCATTACTCCCCTGTCCTTTACAACCTATGTGGCGGCCAAAGTTGGGAACTTCCTCGTCTTAGCCTCTTTGATGACCGGATTAGCCTTTGCCAGTGGTTGGGGTGCGAGTCTGTTGAGTGAAACCAGTTCCTTCATGTGGGAACCCTGGATGTTTTACCTCAGTTTTATCCTGGTTCTCGGGGTGGTTCCCTTTGCCATTTTTAGCTTCAGCTTGGGATATCTGTTTAAAACCGAATCCTTGCAATGGGCCACTTTAGCCTTACTCGCCATCATGGCTGTTAGCTTTGGCTTCAATATCTCTCCCTTATTCCCTGAATCCGTCCAACCCTGGATTGGGGATGCGGTTCTGTTCCTCCCCACCTATCACTACGGCCAACTGGTGGCCTGGATGGGAGACATCCAACTCGGGAATGTATTCCGCTTTGACGGCTACCATTGGATTCATATCCTCTGGCTGCTGTGGTGGACCGTTGTGGCGGGGATGTTCGCGCGCTGGGTGTATCGTCGCGAACAACTCTCAGGATAGAGGCTAATTGGCCGGGGCCATCGGCTACAATTTTGGCATGGATTTACTGCGATCGCTTCCCCTCGGACTCTATCTCGAAAAACCCACCACCTGGCTACATCACCTCGATGCGCGAGTCAAACTAGCCTGGTTGATGAGTTTTCTGCTAACCCCAATTCTCGCGAACGAAGTTTGGCGACTGGGGTTAGTGGTGTTTCTGATTTTGCTAACCCTACTGGCGGGGATTCCCCTGCGAGTTTGGCGACAACAGATGGGATGGCTACTCTTTATCTGTGGCACAATTCTCATCGTTGGGTCCATTACTCCCGATGGCCTCCCCGATACTCATCAACCCCGACTCCCCCAGGATGAACTCAACTTCCCTCAGCAAGAGATTACCCCACCTTCGGAAGAGTCTCGCAACCCTTGGTATAACCCCTTCGGCTGGGGAACAACGGAGTCTGAGACGGACACCTCAGCCGAAGACGATGGAGAAAACAACGAACTCCCTCAACCGACGGATTATCGCTACGTTCTCCTCGAACAACCTCCCCTGAAGGTCACTCGCCAATCCCTATCTCTGGCGGTTCGCATCAGTACCCTGCTGTTTACCCTCATCTACAGTACCAACCTCTATCTCTTGACCACCGCGCCAGAAGCCATTACCGATGGTTTAGAGGATTTGATGCAACCCCTACGCCGCTTTGGGGTTCCCGTCACAGAAATTGCGCTCACCCTGACGCTGTCGTTGCGGTTTCTTCCCCTGGTGTTGGAGGAAATCCAGAATTTAGGCCGTTCCGTGCAAACTCGCGCCATCAATTGGAAAAAACTGGGGTTTCGCGGAACCGCTAAGATTTGGCTGATTGTCGCCGAACGCCTGTTGCAAAACTTGCTGCTGCGGGCCGAACAAATTTCCGCCGCCATGGAAGTACGCGGCTTCACCAGTCCCAATCGTCATCGCGTCATTTGGCACGATGGACAGCTAAAATGGTTTGATAGTCTGGCGATCGCCCTGCTGATTGGCTTCTGGGTCCTCCGTAGCCTCTGGGGTTGGGAAGCGTAACCCCGATAAACTCGCCAGAATATGTCAGAATGGACGATGGCCTATCAAAAGGCACTGTAAAGACGAATTGAGCTAGGAGCTGTTTCCGTGGAGTCTCGCTACACCCCCGCATCCATCGAAGCCAAATGGCAAAAAATCTGGGACGAACAAGGACTCAGCGTCACCCCGGATGACCTGGACAAACCCAAGTTTTATGCACTCTCGATGTTTCCCTATCCCTCGGGAAATCTGCATATGGGTCATGTTCGGGTGTACACCATCACCGATGTGATTGCGCGACAGAAGCGGATGCAGGGATATCGTGTCTTAAACCCGATGGGGTGGGATGCGTTCGGACTTCCGGCGGAAAATGCGGCCATTCAGCGGGGAGTCCATCCCGCCAAATGGACGTACCAGAATATCGACCAGATGCGTCAACAGCTTCAGAGTCTGGGGATTTCCTTTGATTGGGACAAGGAAGTGACCACCTGTTCCCCGGACTACTATAAATGGACGCAATGGATTTTTCTGCAATTTCTCAACGCTGGACTAGCCTATCAGAAAGAGTCGGCGGTGAATTGGGACCCCGTTGACCAAACGGTTTTGGCCAACGAACAAGTCGATAATGAGGGTCGGTCGTGGCGTAGTGGCGCGAAGGTGGAACGGAAACTGCTCAAACAGTGGTTTCTCAAGATTACCGACTATGCTGAGGCACTCTTGTCGGATTTAGATAGTTTGCCCGGTTGGAGCGATCGCGTCAAGTTGATGCAGCAAAACTGGATTGGCAAATCCACCGGCGCTTATCTGGAGTTTCCCATTCTTGGAGACGACGGACAAGCCGGTGATAGCAAAATTGGTGTCTTCACCACTCGTCCCGATACCGCCTATGGTGTGACTTATGTGGTTTTGGCCCCAGAACATCCCCTCACCTTGCAAGTAACCACTCCAGACCGCCGCCAAGCGGTGGAAGCCTTCATCGAGGAGGTCAGCCAACAAAGTGAAATAGACCGGACGGCTGAAGATAAACCCAAACGAGGGATTCCCACCGGAGGAACCGCCATCAATCCCTTTACCGGGGAAGACATCCCGATTTTGATTGCGGATTACGTTCTCTATGAATATGGAACCGGTGCGGTGATGGGAGTTCCGGCCCATGATAGTCGAGATTTTAAATTCGCAACAGAGAACCACCTCCCAATTAAGGTGGTGATTGTCCCCGACGACGCGGACAACGCCGATATGGAGTTAAGCGAGGCCTACACAGACCCTGGGGTGATGGTGAACTCGGGACGCTTTGATGGAACCGCCTCGGAAAAAGGAAAACAGGCCATCATTGACTACGCCGAAGAAGAAGGATTCGGGAAAGCGCGGATTCAATATCGGCTGCGGGATTGGTTGATTTCCCGTCAACGCTACTGGGGTGCGCCGATTCCGGTGGTTCACTGTCCCAATTGTGGCGCGGTTCCGGTTCCTGAGGACCAACTCCCCGTTGAACTTCCGCAAAATGTGGAGTTTAGTGGGAAGGGACTGTCTCCCTTGGCCCAGTTGGAGGACTGGGTGAATGTTCCTTGTCCGACCTGTGGAACCCCGGCGAAGCGGGAAACGGACACGATGGATACGTTTATTGATTCGTCTTGGTATTTCTTGCGCTATCCCGACGCGCAAAATGAGACGGCGGCGTTTGAGATTGAGACGGTGAACGATTGGCTTCCCGTTGACCAATATGTGGGAGGGATTGAACACGCGATTCTCCATCTTCTCTATTCTCGCTTCTTTACTAAGTTTTTGCGCGATCGCCTCAATCTCAACTTTAACGAACCCTTCCAACGACTGTTAACTCAGGGAATGGTTCAGGGATTGACCTACAAGAACCCCAAAACCGGGAAATATGTCCCCGCGACGGAGATTCCCGATTTAGACCATCCCACAGACCCGGAAACCGGGGAACCGTTGGAGGCGTTTTACGAGAAAATGTCCAAATCCAAGCTAAATGGAGTCGACCCGTTGCAGGTGTTGCAAAAATACGGCGCGGATACCGCGCGGATGTTTATTCTCTTCAAAGCGCCACCAGAGAAGGATTTGGAATGGGATGATGCGGACGTGGAGGGACAATATCGCTTCCTCAACCGCGTCTGGCGACTGGTGACTCAGTTTGCTGAGGACAATCCCCCCCGTCAACCGTTGGAGACGGGGAATCTCTCGAAGGAGGAGAAGGATTTACGTCGGGCCATTCATACGGCGATTCTGGAAGTCAGTGAGGATTTGCGGGATGAGTATCAGTTTAATACGGCGGTTTCGGAGTTGATGAAACTCAGTAACGCTTTAAATGATGCGGATTGTCAGGAGTCTGCGGTGTATCGGGAGGGGGTTGAGACGTTGGTGAAACTGATGGCCCCGTTTGCGCCGCATATTACTGAGGAATTATGGCAGATGTTGGGCTATTCTGACTCGGTTCATCAGCAAGGCTGGTGTGAGTTGGATGAGACGGCGTTGGTGTTGGATGAGATTACGCTGGTGATTCAGGTGAATGGGAAGGTTCGCGGGAATCTCCAGGTTCCGGCGGATGCGGATAAGGCGACGTTGGAACAGTTGGCGCGGGAGTCGGAGGCGGCGCAGCGTTATATTGCGGATAAGGAGGTGAAGAAGGTGATTGTGGTTCCGAAGCGGTTGGTGAATTTTGTGGTTCCCAAGTGAGGGAGGATGGCTGCGAGATGATGGAGGAGAGCCTAGGATAGACCCTCGGTTTATCCTAGGTTTGGGGTTGAGGGAGTTGTTATGGTTGCAAAACGGACAATTGATGAGTTACATCAGTCAGCATCTTTGTTTTGGCCCGAAGTTTTAGTTCAAGAACAACTCGAACAGAGTATTCTTCCGGTGCTGATTGAAACCCAACAGCAGTTTCTATCTATTCTCGCCTTAGAGTTGGACAATCCTCTGGATATCTTCACGGCTTTAGAAATATCAAAGCTCTCTGCAAATTTATTTTTAAAGCACCTTCTTGTTTTAGCAGACTTTGGAGGGGAGAAGCTACAGCGTTTAAATCAAGAGTTTAATTTACTGTTTCCTGAGGGAGAATTAGAGTATATTTGGGATAACCGACACTTTAGTTATCGTTTTGAGGTGTTACCCATATCAGGAACATTATCCAATCAGAAACTAAAGGTTTCTAGCCAGAAGTTGCTGTTAAGGAAGCAGACGCTGTCTGAAGTCTATCGAGATATTATCGTGATTCTCCTATTTGCAGGAGATTCCATAACCCCTGAAATTTCTGGAATTTTCAAGACTTGGGGATGTCAAATTGGACAATTCATGGGTCGCTACGATGAACTTTCAGAGTTTATACGCCAACGTTATATTTATGTCAGCCGTATCACCTCAGGAGCCAAAAGTAATGATTTGGGTCAGCTTTTGCAACGTCATATCTATCGGTATTTAGAAAAAACATTGACGACGAAAGAGATTCAGGTAAAGCTAAATTCGACAATTCCAGGAGTTAGCCACCAAAAAACTGGCAAAAGAGATACAAATTTTGATATTGTTGTAAATAAAGCTGAGAAATATAGTGCCATTGAAATCAGCTTTCAGGAAACCACAAATAGCACGATTGAGCGTAAAGCGGGCCAGGCGAAATCGCGATTTGAGCAGATTGATGGCTTAGGCCATAAGATTATTTATATTATTGATGGAGTTGGTAACTTTAAACGAAGGTCTGCCCTGAATACGATTAATGAGTACAGTCACTTACTGTTAGCATTTTCGGATTCTGAACTCAATAAGTTACACAACTTTATTATAAATTTTATAGAAGATGAAAACAGTTAAATTCATAGACTTATTTGCAGGAATTGGAGGATTACGCCTCGGTTTTGAACAGGCGCTTCAGTCTTTGGGATTTACCCCCGATTGTCTCCTCAGCAGTGAGATTGATAAGGAGGCGAGACAGGTGTATGAAGCCAACTTTTCCGAAACCCCCCAAGGCGATATTCAGACCATTACCTCCCTTCCCCCTCACGATATCTTGCTGGCAGGATTTCCCTGTCAAAGCTTCTCCTACGCCGGGAAAAAAGCGGGATTTGGTGATACGCGAGGAACCTTATTTTTTGAGATTTTACGTCTCATCGATAGCCAGAAACCCAAGGCGTTTATTTTTGAGAATGTTCGGGGTTTGGTTAGCCACGACCAAGGAAAAACTCTTAACACAATTCGCAAAAAAATGCAAGAGAGAGGCTATAGTTTTGACCTATTTTTACTCAATAGTTCTAACTACGGTGTCCCTCAAAATCGTGTTCGCGCCTATATGATGGGTGTTTTCAATCAAACTCCTCATTTTAAGTTAGTCTCCGATTTGGGGGCTAAGGATTCTCATTCCTATGACTCGGGCCAACTGTCTCTGTTTTCTGTATCTAAACCTCCTTGCAAGGTGAGAGATATGTTAGAGGAGAATCCCCCCCAACATTATGATTGTTCGGCAGAATTTACCACGGCGTTACAAAGGTTTCTTCGGGGAGATTTAGAAAAATTGCATGGTGTGCGACTGATTGATTATCGTGGTGGGAACTCGATTCACTCTTGGGAGTTGGGGTTACGGGGCGATTGCACAAGTGAGGAAATTGACTTGATGAATCGCTTTATTACGAAACGCCGTAATAAGGTGTTTGGTCAGCATCAGGATGGAAAGTTACTCACCCAGGCTCAAATTGCGAGTTTTTATAAAAACCCCAATTTAGGGGCATTGTTAGCATCTTTGGTGGATAAAAACTATCTGCAAGTGATTGAGGATAAATATAAGCCAGTCGCGGGTAATTTTTCCTTTGAAGTCTATAAGTTTCTTGACCCCGATAAAATATCGGTGACGTTGGTGGCGAGTGATGCGAATCGATTGGGGGTTTATCATCGGGGACGAGTGCGTCGAATTACCCCCCGTGAGGCGGCCCGTTTACAGGGGTTCCCCGATTCGTTTCGACTTCATCCCAATGAGACGAAGGCCTATCGTCAGTTGGGAAATTCGGTGACGATTCCGGTGGTTAAGGCGATCGCCCAAGAGTTATTACAAAACCTAATACCAGCAGCAAAGACCTGATTTCCTGGGAAACCCTAAATGTCCCCGTAGCAACTCGAACCCAAGAAACCGAGTGTCTCCAAGACACCCGGTTTCTGACACCCGGTTTCTGACACCCGGTTTCTGACACCCGGTTTCTGACACCCGGTTTCTGACACCCGGTTTCTGAGTCTGGACCTAAGCGGTCACAATATAGTCCGAATTAATCCCCGACAACTCCCACTTATTCGCATCCTTCAACGCTTGATAGACCATTGCCGCCACATCAGCCCGCGTGGCATCTTGGTCTGGATGAAGTTTCCTGACATCAGGATGATTGACCACAAATTGCTTCTGGGTCGCCGTCGCCACCGCCGGTTCGGCCCAGGTGGGAATTTGGTCCCGGTCGTCGTACTGATTCAGTAACTCCGCTGACCCACCTGAGAGGTCTAACCCATTCACCAACGACAACAACACTTGGAGTCGCTGCACATTTAAATTGGGGCCAAAGGTCGTTTCGGAAAATCCAGACAGGAATCCCCCCTCATAGGTCTTATCAATGGCGGCTTTCGCCCAATGGCTACTGGGGACATCCTGGAACTTGACCGTGGCCCGTTCCGGCCGGGGGTCGAACGCTGTGGCCAACAAGGCCGCATACTCGGCCCGCGTCATTTTCTTGTCGGGCCGGAAGGTTCCATCGGGTAAGCCATTGATGACTCCCTTACTGGCTAACTCAACAATAAAGTCCTTGGCCCAGTGACCCTCAATATCGGAGAACTTCGGCACATCTGTGGCTTCGGCATTGACTAAATAGGCCGACTCAATCACGGGGAAATTGTCCTCCTGAACTAAGGCCTGATAGACCATCACCGCGACATCTGCCCGAGTTGCATCTAACATCGGTCGCAGATACCGCAAACTGGGATAGTTGACCACTAACTTGGCATCCGTGGCTTTGGCTACCGCCGCTGTCGCCCAACCGGGAATCTGGGATTTATCGGTATAGAAGTTGAGATGATTCTGATTGCCCTCACTCAATCCCAACCCGGCATTTAACGCTAGCAAAACTTGGAGACGGGTCACATTATCCCCCGGACGGAAGGTGTTGTTGGGGAACCCAGAAATAAAGCCCATCCGCGTCACTTTCGTAATCGCATCGCGACCCCAAAAGTTACTGGGAACATCGGTAAAGGTCTTTGCTGACTCTGTTAGAGGTTTGTCAAAGGCTTGGGCCAACAACGCCGCAAACCCGGCCCGAGTGATGGGGGCGTTGGGTTTAAAGGTTCCATCTCCCATACCACTGACCAATTGCCGGTCAAATAAGGCCTGAATAAAGGGTTCGGCCCAATGACCCTTAATGTCCGTAAGTTCCGTGGGTGTGGGTGTGGGGTCGGGTGTGGGGGTTGGCGTAGGTGTGGGGTCAGGTGTGGGTGTGGGGTCAGGTGTGGGGTCAGGTGTCGGCGTGGGGGTTGGCGTGGGCGTCGGAACACCGCCATCGACGGCTACAAACTCAACAGAACCCTGCACTTTATCGGGGTTGAGTTGGTTCCCCGCCGAGACGAAGGTTTGACTGGTGGCGTTCAGCAAGTCTTTGATGCCATTGTTGCGGAAGACATTGCCCCCCGGTTCTTCGGCTTTACCCAAATCCGGGAGTGCTGAAGCGGTCGCCGATAGGCCATAATCATTGTTGTCTTCAATGATATTGCCCCGCAACACCGGACGAGCGTCCCCATTGAGAACTAGCCCATAACGACTCTGCTGAATCAAATTATTGGCAATCAGGGGGGCGGCTTCCTCGCCGACCCCAATTCCAGTTCCATTGTTGCGAAGGGTATTGTTGCGGATTTCTCCTTTCGCATTTTTTAACGCCCATATACCATAAGAGGCGTTTTCTGTCAAGAGGTTGTTGTCCAAAATGGGTTTTGCCGTTCCCATAACGCGAATCCCCTCGCGTTTGCAGCCCTTGAGAGTACTATTGGCCACCGTTGGGCTACCGGACTCAATCCAAATCCCGGTACCACGAAGTTCGGGGTTCGAGACGGTCACTCCCCGCACTTGCGCTTCGGGGTCGAGGCGAATCGTTAAGGACTGATTGCCATCGGTCGTCCCGACGGTTCCTCCCCCAGTAATCAGGATATCTTTACCTTTATTGCCTTCATTGCCCACCAACTTGACTCCTGGGGGAACCGTCAGGGGAAAGGTTTCAGCGGTATATTGCCCGACTGCCAACTGTACCAAGGTCCCGGCTGAAGCTTGACCCAGGGCATGAGTAATGGTCTGAAATGGCTGGGTGGCATCACCTGGATTGCCATCATTGCCCGTACTAGGATTGACGTAAAAGGTTGTCATAATCGCTGAATTGATGATTCTATCAATGTTTTTCTGGGTCTCGGCCCCTTGAGGCACGAATGCACCCACAGCTTCCAGGATAGCCACTCTAGGGGAGAATGGCGGCGGGGGAGAGACCCAATTGGCGGGCTGTCCAATTTCAGCGAGACTCAGGGGCCGCAGACCGCGTCTGATGAATCGGAATTTCAATCCAAAAACTGGTCCCAACCCCCGGTTCCGAGGTACAGGTTAGACGGCCATGATGCTTATCGGTGATAATCTGATAGCTAATGGACATCCCTAACCCGGTCCCTTTGCCGATGGGTTTGGTGGTAAAGAAGGGGTCAAAAATTTGTTTTTGGATGTGAGGGGGAATCCCCACGCCGTTATCGGCAATGACCACTTGCACGGATGTTTGGTCAATGACGGCGGTGGTAATGGTAATGCGACTGGGGGCGGCATCGAGTTCTGAAGGGCTGCGACGGGCATCTCGTTCTTCGAGGGCATCGACGGCGTTGGCCAGGATATTCATTAACACCTGATTGATTTGCCCGGCATAACATTCAACGAGGGGTAAGTTGCCATAACGTCGCACAATCTCAATTCCTGCTGATTCGGGTTTCGCTTTGAGGCGGTTTTGCAAAATCATGAGAGTGCTTTCAATGCCGTCATGAAGATTTACGGCTTTGAACTCGGATTCATCGAGGCGGGAGAAGTTTCGCAGCGATCGCACGATATCACGAATCCGTTGCGCCCCCACCCGCATCGAGGTCAGCAAGCGGGGCAAGTCGTCGATGAGATACTCTAAATCCACCTCCTCAATCATCTCCTCTACCACCGCATCGGGTTCTGGATGCTGGTGTTGATAGGTGGCAATCAACCGCAGTAAGTCCTGGGTATACTCATCGGCATGGGTGAGATTGCCATAAATAAAGTTCACGGGATTATTAATTTCATGGGCGACCCCCGCTACTAACTGCCCCAGGGCCGACATCTTCTCGCTTTGGACTAACTGATTCTGGGTTCGTTGCAATTCATCGAGGGTCGATTGCAAATTCTCGGCCTGCTGCCGTAATTTGGCCTCAGACTGTTGCAAGGCCCGTTCGGCATCTTTGCGGTCGGTAATATCGGTATTAACGCCAATCCACTCCCGTAGATTGCCCTCCTCGTCCACAATCGGCACCGCCCGCACACTCATATCCCGATATTGGCCATCGGCCCGTCGCAGGCGATGTTCAATCTGATAGAGACTACGAGTTTGCACGGCATGAGACCAGACGGCGGTGGTTTCATTGCGATCGCTCGGATGGATACTATTAATCCAACCCCAATCTCGCAACTCCTCGAAACTCAGACCACTAAACTCACTCCAATCGGGCTGTTCAGAGGTAAATGCCCCTTTGGCGTTGGCATTCCAGACAATCTGAGTTGTCGCCTCAACTAAGGTCCGGAAGCGTTCTTCACTCTCCCGTAAGGTCAACTCTGCCATCTTGCGTTCGGTAATATCCATGGCAATGCCAAAGATACTGACCAAATTGCCCACTTCATCATACTGAGCCTCACATTTCTCTCGCACATAGCCCAACTTGCCATTGGCCCGAATAATCCGTACATCAATGTCATAGGACTCTCCGGTATCAATACAGTGGCGAATCCCTTGACGAACCTGAGGGCGATCGTCAGGATGGAAATAGGCAAACATCTCCTCCTGAATGAGCGGCTCTTGGCGTACGGGAATACCGATAATATTAAAAATCTCCTCGGAACAGGTGGTTTGTCCCGTGGCCACATCAATCTCCCAATTGCCAATATGAGCGATACGTTGGGCATCCTGAAGATTACGAGTCAGCCGCTGCAATTGGTCTTGGGCCTGCTGTCGTTGGGTAATATCTAACACCGTCGCCCCAAAGGCAATCACCTTTTGCTTGCGATCGCGGATGGGAAAGGCCGAAAATAGCCAATGTCGCTCCACTCCTGGCTGGACTGGCGTTTGCCCACTGAAGGTTTGATGCAGCAGCGGGTCCCCGGTTTCGAGCATCCTCTGCACTCGCGGATGCAGCGTCTGGGCTAAATCTGGCACAATCTCGGCTAAGGAACGGCCTAAATGATACTCAATGGGATATCCGGTCATCTTGGCCAGATTCTCATTCACTTGCAAATAGCGAAATTGACAGTCGAGAATCGCCATCCCCACCGGGGCTGTGTCAATAAAAGCATCTAGGAGCGATCGCTGTTGGGCTAACTCCGCCTCGGCCTGTTTGCGTTCTGTGGCATCGAGGGCTAATCCCACTAAGCCTGTTACCTTGCCCTGACTGTCTTTCAGACGCACCTTAATGGTTTCGAGATGATGAATCTGACCATCGACAAAGGGGAAGTGTTCATCGGCAAAACAAGGCTCATCCTGAGCGAAGCTGATGCGATCGGACTCGACACAATTGCGAACGGCCTCTTCGCCAAACACCTCTTGATAATGACCGGCTTCATACACTTGCTCGGGCATCACCCCCACGTCATCGCAGAAGGTGCGGTTAATAAAGTTCATATGCCCCGAAAGATCGGTGGTCCAAATCCAAATTGGGGCATTGTCCATGATGGCCCGCAAGGTGCGTTCTTGTTGGGCCAGTTGGGTTTTGGTGTGTTCTTGTTCCGTGATATCCTCACAGACGATCGCCACATGAGTCGGGCGATCGCCATCCCAAATTGCTAATTTCCGAGTTCGCATTAAACGATTACTATCGCCAACTTGCACCAACTCAAGGGGAATCTCGACCACGTCATGATGGGTCAGAACCTGCTCATCGACCTGACGAAAGGTATCGGCCTGATCTTTAGGAAACAACTCATAGTCATTTTTGCCTAATAACTCTTCAATCTCACGCCCTAACAGTTGCGCCCCGGTACTATTAACGGCACAAAAGCGAAAGTCCTCAGCGGCTTTGACTAACACCGCCACCGGTAAAATTTCTAATAGGGAGGCGAAAAAGGCCGGGGTTTGATTGGGCGTTGCATGGACGGTCGGCGCGTCAATGGCAATGGCTAACCCCTGCCAACGGGTGGACCCATCAGCTTGGGGTTGAGGTCGGGCCAACAGGCGAATCACCTGGTCATCTAAGTCATGAGACTGGGGGAGCCTCACCCGTCCTTGCCAGGCTAAATCGGTGTTCGTGGCTTCTGAGGTCGCGATGGCCTGGTGCCAGCGAGGGCGATCCTGGGGATGGATGCGATCGACCCAACTCCCGAAATCCTCGGGTTCGACGTGCAACAACTCCCGACTCCCTCCAGAAACATGATGCCAGGAGAGAGTCCCCTGGGGCGATCGATGTAATTCATAGAAGCAGGCGGGCAACGTTTCTTGGAGTTGCCGTAACCGGGCCTCGCGATCATCCAAGGCTTGCCGCAGCCGTTCCACTTCCTCCTGCAAGGCAGCATAGGCGTCGGGATCGGGAGACATAGCGAAAGTCATGGTATAAGAACGCAAAAAGAAAGGCGATCGCCCCATTCAAGGCAATCTCAACTTAAGTCATCTGTCATGACGTTAACGGACGCTCACCCTAACAGGTCACAGATGTTAGGGCCAGTCACCCCTCAACGAAGTAAGACTTCCTCTATTTTAAGGTATTGCTATTCTTCTTAACTTGCTTAACTCAATCCGCATAAACTGGATTGGCTGATTCTAGTTTCAATTTATAGACACAATAAATAGTACTTTATTATTGGCAATAACCATTATAAAACAAGTATATTACGCCTATTCAGCGCTTAATTTTAACTGTCTAAACTCAAGTTAATCAATCTAACCCAAACCCCAAACCGCCTGCAACTCTTCCAAAGAAGACTTACAGGCGGCTTAGAGGATATTATCCTGAAATCGGAGCGGCGGGATTTGAACCCACGACCCCCACTACCCCAAAGTGGTGCGCTACCAAGCTGCGCTACGCCCCGTTCGCAGATCTAATCATAACACATCTATTCTCTGACGCAAGCCATGAGCGCAAAAAACTTTTCTCAACCCCAAGTCTCTCCCCCCTCAAATCCTGACCCTGAACCAGTTTTACGCCTGTCCCAAAGTCATCTCAATCGCCTGCAAGACTGCCCACGCTGGTTCCAAATCAGCCTCATTGAACATCGAGACGCGCCTCGGTCTGCGCGACAACAGCAACGACTCGCCGAAGGAAACCGCTTTCACCAACTGATGCAACAACGGGAACTCGGCCTCCCCATCGAGTCAGTGTTACCCGAAGGCGATAAACTGCGAGGCTGGATCGAGGATTTTGACCGCTACGCCCCAACCTGCATCACCCCCAACCCCAATCGTGACTCCATTACCCTGCGAGATGCTGAACATGAACGCAGCCTCTTCTGGCAGAATATCCTCTGGCGGGTGCGTTACGACTTACTGCTGTTGTCACCGAACCGGGCGCAAATCCTGGACTGGAAAACCTATCCCCGTCCTCGTCAGCCAAAGTGGCTCAAACAAAACTGGCAAACTCGCCTCTATCCTTTTGTTTTAGCTGAAACCAGTTCCTATCCTCCTGAATCGATTTCCCTGATTTACTGGTTTGTCGAAGGGGCCGCCGCTGAATCAGACCGCCAATCCGGGCCAGACTCGGGCCAGTCGACTCAACCGACTCAATGTTGGCAATTTGACTATTCCTCCAAAGACCATGAAGTGACTCGGCGGGAGTTAAGCCAAATCGCCCAGCAATTTCAGCAGTATTGGGCCGCCTATCAACAGGGACAAGATTTTCCCCAGCGTCAGTCGGGTTCTGGCCCCTGTGATCTGCGATCGTGTTTTTGTCATACGTTTTGTCATCAGTCAGACTCGCCTGGAACGTCAGCCGGCGATCGCCCCCTCACCACTCTGGCAGACATTCCCGAAGTTTCCCTATGATAGAAAACGACAATTCGCGGTCAATTAGCGGTAAGGTATGGGGCATCCTATGGACTGTGACGAATTGCATTAACGATCGGTGAAATACTTTTTTCTATCAGAAGGCTGGACTGTTGCTCGCGTTTGGGGAACCCAAGGACTCTGGAACGTCAACGCTTGGCGACGGCCGCCTGACATTGAACGTCTCGACCTCTGTTTAGTCGAACGAGGTGAGCGACTCTGGCTTTATCGGGTTGAAGCCGCCGTTTTAATGGTTGAAGTCCGTCCTCAGACTCTCGATACCAAAGAGACGAGCATTTCTCATGTGATGCTCAAACGCCTCATGGACGCCGAACAAGTGATCGCCCGACTTTGCACATCATCAGTCACCTGTCAACTTGATTTACCCAAAACTTAATAATTCGTTACCCCAAAGAGCGATCGCCCTTCAATTATCATTGTCAAGACCCATTCATCCCCAACAATTCGTAAAATACCCTTGCGATCGCGTCTCACAATCGATACACTTCTTTAATAATCTTTAATTGATGCAGCCCTAAAAACAACTGCACTAGCACCGAACCTGATCGCCTTGAAGGGAGTTACCACGGCTGTCTTTTACAACAGCCCAACCGTAACCCCAAACCCAGCGATCAGCCCGGTCAATTCGTAAGATAGACAAGCGTTGACCATCACTCATATCACGTCATATAAGGAGGAGCGTAGTCAATGGGACTACCCTGGTACCGTGTACACACAGTCGTCCTGAACGATCCGGGTCGGCTGATTGCCGTGCATTTAATGCACACTGCCCTCGTCGCCGGCTGGGCGGGTTCAATGACCCTATTTGAACTGGCCACCTACGACCCGAGCGATCCCGTCCTCAACCCCATGTGGCGGCAAGGAATGTTCGTCATGCCCTTCATGGCACGCCTTGGCGTTACCGGGTCTTGGAGTGGTTGGAGCGTCACCGGAGAAACCGGAGTCGATCCCGGCTTCTGGTCCTTTGAAGGCGTCGCCCTCGCTCACATCGTTCTGTCAGGATTACTATTTCTCGCCGCCTGTTGGCACTGGGTCTTCTGGGACTTGGAACTCTTCAGAGATCCTCGCACCGGCGAACCCGCCCTCGACCTACCCAAAATGTTTGGGATTCACCTGTTCTTGTCGGGGCTTCTCTGCTTCGGGTTCGGCGCCTTCCACCTCACCGGTCTCTTTGGACCGGGGATGTGGGTGTCCGACCCCTACGGCTTAACCGGCAGCATTCAACCGGTGGCTCCAGCCTGGGGGCCAGAAGGCTTCAACCCCTTTAACGCCGGCGGCATTGTCTCCCACCACATTGCCGCTGGGATTGTCGGCATTATCGCCGGACTCTTCCACCTAACAGTTCGTCCCCCCGAACGGCTTTACCGCGCCCTACGGATGGGGAACATCGAGACGGTTCTCAGCAGCAGTATTGCCGCTGTCTTCTTTGCCGCCTTCGTCGTTGCCGGAACCATGTGGTACGGCAGTGCGGCGACTCCCATCGAACTGTTTGGTCCCACCCGCTATCAATGGGATCAGGGCTATTTCCAACAGGAAATCCAGCGTCGCGTTCAAACCAGCATGGCCAACGGCGCCAGCCCCTCGCAAGCGTGGGAGCAAATTCCCGAAAAACTGGCCTTCTACGACTATGTGGGGAACAACCCCTCTAAAGGTGGTTTGTTCCGCACCGGTCCGATGAACAAAGGCGACGGACTCGCCGAAGGCTGGCTCGGTCATCCGGTGTTCACCGATGCCGAAGGACGCGAACTCTTTGTGCGTCGTCTGCCCAACTTCTTTGAAACCTTCCCCGTTGTCCTCACTGACAAAGATGGAATTGTCCGGGCAGACATTCCCTTCCGTCGCGCTGAATCCAAATATAGCTTCGAGCAAGTGGGCGTCACCGCCAGCTTCTACGGCGGTCAACTCGACGGAACCACCGTCAGCGACCCCGCTCTCGTCAAACGCTATGCCCGTAAAGCGCAACTGGGCGAACCCTTCAAGTTCGATCGCGAAACCCTCGAATCCGACGGGGTCTTCCGCACCAGTCCTCGCGGTTGGTTCACCTACGGTCACGTCTGCTTTGCACTACTGTTCTTCTTCGGTCACATCTGGCACGGGTCTCGGACTCTGTTCCGCGACGTGTTTGCTGGGATTGACCCTGAACTCGATGAAGATCAAGTCGAATGGGGTGCTTTCCAGAAAGTGGGCGACAAAACCACTCGGGTCGAGAAAGAAATGGCTTAATTCAGCGAGTCTGAGTTGTGCCTGACTCTTCGGGGAGCTGGCGATCGCCAGTTCCCCAACCCCTTTGATAAACTAGACCTGTCACACCTTGAGTTTTTAGAAATTATGGAAAGCGTCATTTACATTCTGCTCCTCGCGGCAACCCTGGCTTTATTGTTCTTCGCCATTGCCTTCCGCGAAACCCCCAAAATCGGCAAATAACCCCTCATTCTTCTGATATCAGCTCGATATCGGTCATCGACTCCTGTCGTGAAAACCGCTACGACAGGAGCGGCATCTTGCTAGGACGTACTACATTCGTGTAGTGCGTCTGTTATCATTTCTGCTAATACCTGTCAATTGTTATGGGGTTTCTATCCCAATTGTTATGCGTTGTCCCTTCTGCGAGCATACAGAAAGCCGCGTTTTAGAATCTCGTTCCACTGAATCTGGGCAAAGCGTCCGTCGTCGGCGACAGTGTCTGCACTGTCAACGTCGCTTTACGACCTATGAACGCATCGAATTTGTGCCGATGATTGCCATCAAACGAGATGGAAAACGGGAGTCATTTGATCGATCCAAGCTGCTACGAGGCATCGTCCGGGCTTGCGAAAAAACGGCAATCGCCCCCGAACGCTTAGAGGCGATCGTCGATGACATTGAACTGCGGCTACACCAGCGAACCAAACGAGAAATTCACACCAGCGAAATCGGAGAAATCGTCCTCGACTCCCTCAAAGACCTCAGTGAAGTCGCCTACGTGCGCTTCGCTTCCGTCTATCAGCAATTTCAGGGCGTTCGTGACTTCGTCGAAGCCCTCGATCGCCTACGAGAAAATCGTCCCGACGATCCCCCCGAGGACCCCCGCGACCAGCCTCAGGATCTCTCCCCTGAAACCGCCCCCAACTGCGCCATCTCTAAGTGAGGTCCTCCTAAGGGCGATCGCCATCGGCGTCAGCCCCATCCCTTCCCCCTATCAGACCGGACATTATCCCAATTTTTAAGATTCCCAAAAAAAAGCCACCCACAAAGTCGTAGTAGTGGGATAGAATTTGCTATGCTATCTTAAACATCAAAAGAGGACTCCCGCTAGATCCGACAGGTTTAGCGGTGAGATGAATTTTGATCCACAAAAAACCGACCGCAGGGAGTTCAGCTTAATTAAAGTTATGGTAAGCTGAACAAGCCAACGCACCCAAGTGTGCCTAGATTGGCCGGATTGGTGGTTCTCGCCAGATAAAATGTCTGACCAAAAA
>LSZA01000016.1 GCA_001637315.1 Phormidium willei BDU 130791
CCTCTTGCCATCCCCTCGGTGGGAGGGGTTAGGGGTGGGTTATGCCTCTTGCCCGTTCCCAGTTCCGGTGTTCCCTGTTCCCTGTTCCCTATTCCCCGTTCCCAAACACTCCCTAGCGAGGCGACTTGTGCCAGAACTTCCTGAAGTTGAAACCGTACGTCGTGGCTTAAATGCCCATACCTGCCAGCAACGAATCCTAGGAGGCAGTGTACTCCTAAACCGTAGTTTGGCAAGTCCCACGGACGCTGATGAATTCATTGAGGGGTTGCGCGGCCAATCAATTCGAACATGGCATCGACGCGGGAAATATCTGATCGCGCAACTCGGTGACGATGAGCCTTGCGATCGCCTCATCCCCACAGCCGCCGGTTGGCTGGGTGTGCATTTGCGGATGACAGGGCAACTCCTCTGGTGTCAGCCCGACGATCCCCTAGCCAAACATACCCGAGTGCGGTTATTCTTCGAGGGCGATCGCGAACTGCGTTTCGTCGATATCCGCACCTTTGGCCGCATCTGGTGGGTTCCTCCCGATACCGCCCCCGAAACCATCATCACCGGCCTGCTGAGTCTTGGCCCGGAACCCTTCAGCGAGGCTTTCTCTAGCGACTACCTCATTAAGACCCTCCGCAATCGCCGCAAACCCATCAAAACCGCTCTCCTCGATCAAACCATTATTGCGGGAACCGGCAACATCTATGCCGACGAAAGTTTATTTCTCAGTGGGATTCCCCCAACCCGTCTCTGTAGCCAACTTACTCCAGAGGAAATCGATCGCCTGCGATCGCAACTCATCAGCGTTCTCGGGCAGGCGATCGAAGCGGGAGGGACCACCCTGCGGGACTTTCGTGATGTGAAGGGAATTAACGGCAACTATGGAGGCATGGCCTGGGTGTATAACCGCAAGGGGCAACCCTGTCGCCACTGTAATACCCCCATTGAGCGCATTAAACTCGGGGGGCGATCGTCCCATTTCTGTCCCTGCTGCCAGCCAGACCCCAAAACGCTCTAAAATGGTCAAACGATAGACCTTGACCTATAGACTCACGATCACCCCTTATGGCACCTGCGAAGAAACTCAAACGCGGCTCCTTTGTCCGTGTCGTCCGTGAAAAACTTGCCAACAGCGTTGAAGCCACCGCCAGTGACAGCCGCTTTCCAAGCTATATTTTCGAGACACGGGGCGAAATCCTCGAAACCGAGGGCGACTATGCCTTAATTAAGTTTGGCATTGTTCCTACGCCCAACGTTTGGCTTCCCTTAGAACAACTCGAAGCCTTTGAGTAACGAGGTGAAGCGGCCCACCACAGCCTCCAGGTGGCGGTTCGAGACTGTTCAGCATGGACATTCCCCCCTTCGAGACATGGCAGAATTAAGTCTGGAACCGTCCCCCATCGTTAACTCTGTATGAATTCTTCCTCCCCAACCCCAGTCTTTAGCCATCGCCAGCCCCGTGTGGCCGTGATCGGGGCCGGCAAAGTTGGCAGTACCCTGGCTCAACGAGTGGCCGAAAAGAACCTCGCCGATGTGGTGCTATTAGACATCATCGAGGGTTGGCCTCAGGGGATTGCCTTAGATCTGATGCAGGCCCGAGGACTGGAGGGACACGATCGCACCATCACCGGAACCAATGACTACGCCGATACCGCTGAGGCTGATGTGGTGGTGATTACAGCCGGACGGCCCCGCACGCCAGGGATGGATCGCAGCGATTTAATTAAAACCAATGCTGCCATCGTCGTCAACGCCGCCAAAGAGGCGATCGCCTATTCCCCCAATGCCATTTTTATCGTCGTTACCAATCCCCTCGATGTGATGACCTACCTGGTTTGGCAAGCCACGGAACTGCCTCCCCGACGCGTGATGGGAATGGCAGGGGTTCTCGACTCTTCGCGATTGCAAGCCTTTATCGCCATGGAACTCGGGGTCTCGATGCAAGATGTACAAACTCTGGTGTTAGGGAATCATGGCAAGCAGATGATTCCTTTACCCCGTTATTGCACCGTGAAAGGGGTTCCTCTGCCAGAGATGACGGATGCAGCGACGGTTGAGCGACTGATGGAACGTACCCGTCATGGGGGGAGTGAAATCGTCGGACTGATGCAGCGGGGAGGAGCTTATTTTGCTCCCGCCTCCTCCATTTACGTGATGGTAGAGAGCCTTCTGTGCGATCGCAACCGTCTCGTGAGTGCCGCCGCCTATCTGCAAGGGGAATATGGCATTGAGGGGCTATTTCTAGGCGTTCCTTGTCACTTAGGGCGTGAGGGTGTTAGAACCGTCATGGAACTCTCCTTAGAGCCGCAGCAACAGCAGGCCCTTCTCGATTCGGCAACGACGGTTCGTCAAAATATCGAGATCGCTGAGGATCTTCTCAGCCGTCAGCGTTGAGACGCTCCAAAACAACCTCGAAGACCCTA
Source organism: Phormidium willei BDU 130791 (assembly GCA_001637315.1). Classification (GTDB taxonomy): domain Bacteria; phylum Cyanobacteriota; class Cyanobacteriia; order Cyanobacteriales; family Geitlerinemataceae; genus Sodalinema; species Sodalinema willei. Next base: position 2,415 of record LSZA01000016.1, read on the forward strand.
AATCATTTCGATCTCAATCTTCACGATTGGGCATGACATCATGGACGAGATCCGATCGCCTGAGGTCGCGATCGCTACCCGTAATCTTAGTAAACAGTTCGAGCGCCATCTAGCGGTCGATCAGGTTGACCTGGAAATTAACTATGGCGAAGTCTATGGACTCATCGGTCCCAATGGTGCCGGCAAAACCACCTTGATTCGGATGTTGGCGGCGATCGAAGAACCCACCATCGGCGAAATTTACTTTCACGGAGAACGCTTAGATCTTAGTCGCCCAAATCCGCGCTTAAAACGCTATTTAGGCTATCTTCCCGATGATTTTCCCCTTTATGACGACCTCACTGTTTGGGACTATCTCGATTATTTTGCTCGTCTCTATGAATTACGAGAACCCCGGCGATCGCGTCGTCTTTTAGAAATTCTCGATCTCGTCCAACTAATTCCTAAACGAGACAGCCTCATTTCCACCCTCTCCCGAGGCATGAAACAACGGTTAAGTCTCGGACGTACGATTCTCCATGAACCCATCTTACTGCTCCTCGATGAGCCAGTCTCCGGCTTAGATCCCATCGCGCGGCAACAGTTCCGCGATATCATCCAAGTCGTCCGTGAAGCCGGGATGACCGTCTTGATTTCCTCCCATGTTCTTTCGGATTTGGCCCAACTTTGTAGTTCCATCGGCATTATGGAACTCGGCTGTCTCGTCGAAAGTACTTCCATTCAGGAGTTGTATAGCCGCCTGAGTCAGCAATATATTCAAATCAATCTACTCGAAGACGAGTTATCCGAAAGTTTAAACCGGGCGATCGCCGAACTGAGGAACTGCCCTCAAGTCGAGAGTTGGACGGTTAAAAACCAGCAAATTACCGTACATTTTCAAGGGAGCGATCGCGACAGTGCCAATCTCTTAAAGCAGCTCATCAAAGCTCAAGTCAACCTCTACCAATTCCAAATTCAAAACGACGACCTCGAAGATATTTTTCTCAAATTAGGTCATCAACAAGCCTCCTAATCCCTAAATTCAATTTTCATGAATCATCAATTGTACGACAATTTGAGTAACGGCAACCCCCAGCTCATGCGGGAAATCAAAGGACGATTTAAGCCCGCTAAAGTTGGACTATCTATCGTCAGCTCAGTCCTGATTCAAGGGCTAGTTCTGCTATCCTTCTTGACCAAACTACCACTTCCCACTAGCAAAAACTATAACGACTATTGTTATCCAAGTGTCATGTATTCCAGGGAAAACCGCTGGATCTATGATTACCGAAATTTAGATTGCCTAAAAGATGACAGCGGCAATCTCCTCATTGGTTGGCCTCTTTGGTGGGAACACATTTGTCAAACCTTGAGTGCGATCGCCATCATCGCTCTAGTCATTGGCGGCTTGTTTTTGCTAATCGAAAACATTGCTAAAGAACAAAAAGAAGGCACACTCAACTTCATTCGCCTCAGTCCTCAAGCCGGGTCTAAAATCATTGTCGGCAAACTTCTAGGTGTCCCCTTATTGGTTTACGTTGGCATTGCCGTAATGATTCCCCTGCATGGATTTGCCGCCATTCAAGCCGGATACTTTTTGAGGGATATGCTCAGCTTCTATAGCGTCGTCAGCCTGAGTCTATTAGCCGTGTATTTACTCGGAGTTTTGTATGCGATTAAAGGTGGGCAGCAAGCCCTAATTTTTGGCGTTGCACTGGGCGGAATGTTCAGCAGCTTCTATCTTCCTATTTTGAAAGAGTTTTTTCCCAAACATCACCTTTTGGGACAGACAAGTGAAGCCATTTGGTGGGGATTACCACTGGCAGCCCAACCCATCTATTTTCAAAGTTTTTTGATTCTCTCTCTTCTAATCTTGAACAGTTCTCTCTTCAATATTATTGAGCGAGCTTATCAAAAACCCTATGCAACCCTACTGACAAAAAAGCAAAGCTACAGTTTAGGAATTATTGCGAACCTCTATGTCCTAGGCTTTTGGTTGAGTGCCCTTAATCCGACTCAATCACTCATCAGCCATCATGACGTCGTCGATATCTTAAGTGCCTATAGCATCTTGTTGCTACCTGTGTTCCTAACTCTCGCCTTAAGCTTATCGCCGAGCCGTCAAAGTCTCCAAGACTGGGCTCGCTATCGCCACACTCTAACTGGCGAAACTGGCCAGCCTCGCTCTTCACTACGAGGGGACTTAATCTGGGGAGAAAAAAGCCCCTCCGTGGTTGCTGTCGGTATTCATATCTTGATGGCTATTATGACCTTAGCGGTGGCGATCGCCCTCTGGAAGACTGAGGATATCATTTGGGATAGCAGCGGTAAACTCCTGGCGATTCTGGGACTCTGTATCGTGGGTGGCTGGCTTTGGATCTACAGTATTGTCATCCAATGGCTCTTTTTGAGTCAACTCAGCAAGCAGCGATGGGTGCTTCCTCTCGTGTTGGGAGTAATTATTGGCTTACCCCCTCTGGTTTTACTGGTTCTCGGCCATCATACTGGCGAGAGTTTTCCCTATTGGTTGATGTTTAGCTTTGGGTCGAGTCCATTTCTGACCATCAACTCCGATTTACTCACCATCGCCGTCAGTACCTTGTTAGGACAAACCCTCATTATTGGCATGAGTTTGAGACTGTTGACCAGACAACTCAAACGAGTGGGTCAATCTGAGTTAAAGCAACTCATCGACCGTCCCGCCATCGCCGCTAACCGTTAAACATCGGCAAGAAACATCAGTAAGAAACATCGGCAAGCCGTTAAAACTGAATCCCCACCCCACCCTGAATCGAAACTCCAGTCTGGTTGGTTTCTTCATAGGCATCAAAGGCAATAATAGCATTGCCAAACACCACCACATTACTGTTGGCAAACGTGCGATCAATGCCCGGTTGTAAGACAAAACTGGTGGTGTTTCCCACTGGGGTATCTTCACTTCCCGTAAATGCTACACCAGCCCCGATATAAGCATCAGTTTCCCAGTTAATGGGAATATCATAGGAAACTGTCGGCACAATAGCGATACCACTCCCGGCTAAGACCTGAGTTCGTAAGGAAATGGGGACTTCTAACAGTCGATAGCGAACCGCGACGACTCCGGAGACCTCGTTTCCGTCCTGTAACCCCAGACTTCCACCCACCCCAACATAACTTCCATAGGCCGCTTGGGCGATCGCAGCCTCACTCGATACCCCTATTCCTAGCAGAGATAAACTTAAACCCGCCAATCCCAACACAGACCGTTGTTTGAGTCCTTGTTTAAGTCCTTTCATGACGCTTTTATCCTCACACCAAAACAAACACCCCCGAATTCTAGCAAATCGGGGGTTGACAAAACGGTTATGATTTTTCTTAATCCTTGTCCTTTGGAACTCAGTTCCAACTCAAAAGCCCGTGACGAGACTTGAACTCGTGACCTCACCCTTACCAAGGGTGTGCTCTACCGCTGAGCTACACGGGCAAATAGAATGGGCCGAGCTGGATTCGAACCAGCGTAGGCATAGCCAGTGGATTTACAGTCCACCCCCATTAACCACTCGGGCATCGACCCATGACTATTTTGTTTGATGTGTCGCATTTGCGCTCACAGATTTATATCTTAGCACAAGCATCAGGAAATGCAACCCCTCTTTGTCAAAAAATCCGAAAAAACTTGAAAAAAGCCCTAACCTTGTTGAAATCCCCGCTCCGGGAGAGCTTCGGAAAGGGCTAGGGCATAAAGGGCGGGTCATCGGACGGTGGCGGCGGGTTGGGTCGTCGGGTTTTCGCTTGAGGAGGCGCGCTCGGCTTGGGCTGACGGCGTTTTTTTACCTTAGCGGGCTTGGGCTTCTTACCAATCCCCCGTCCGATAAAGGCAATGTTGAGATAACACGTCGAGAGGATGATCCCCGTTAAGCCAAAGCGGGCGATGGACTTCCAAACCCCAAAACGAGACTGTTCTTTAGCACGACTGCTGCGATTTTGCACCCGTTCAATGAGACTGGCTCGAAGCGATTGAATTTGTCGGTCAATGGCCTGGGGATTCTCGACAAACTCTTGAAATTGAGCCAGTTGCTCTTCTGTTAACGTTTCCTCACCAAGAAAGTCATTGAGAAGAACCTCGGGATCTGCATCGGCTTCGAGAATCCCGACATAAACCTGTTGTTGCTGTTGCAGTTGCAATTCGAGTTGTTCTAGGCTTGCGTTCGCCTCGCGATCAATGTTGGCGATCGCCTGTTGACTTGCCAGCACCGCCGCCATAGTATGAGTGGGAATCAGAAGCACAAAAATGACCCCCAACAGTAGAGCTAGACGAACCATCCGGGTTTTGGTGGTTTCAATCCAACGGTCAGTTTCGCTGGCGGTTCCGAGAACCACTTCGCACGCGATCGCCGCCAGCAATGCCGCCAGACCGAGTAGCGGAATAATCCCTTGTTGAATCATTTGTGACGTCAAATTGAGCCACCAATTGGGACTGTTAAAGTTCGGCGGAATCATCAGTAAGATAAAGTTAAGAAGCGTCACCAGAATGAGAACCGTTCCAGCGAGTTTCAGCCCCCTTGAAGCTAGAGCTAGACTTGTTTTAGAGTCTTTGGATATCATAATTTATCGTCTGTCCGTCAAGTTTTACTGAATTAGAAGCATAAGCCATCATTTAGAACCGGTAATTCAGCGATCGCCCCCCAATATCAGAGCCACTTTACAAAAACTCTATACAATTGGGGGTGATCTTCATCATATCTTTACAAGAAATCCCTTGGACCCCAGGGGTGACCAAGGTTAAGATGGACATAGCCCCAATCTTAGTATTGATTTTACCTGTTCTGACGGGTTCACCCAACCCCGGAGTCATTGGCTAAAGATACACAGATTTTCACGGGCTAACCTCAAGATAACTTCGGTAAAAGACCCATGAGCGTGAGTAGAAAAATCATGAAAAGAAAACTAGCGATTATTGCTTCAGGTATCGTGGTCGGGGTTGGGGCGATCGCCGTGGCCCCCATTCAGGCCCTGCCCATCTTCGGGACCGAGAGCGACCATGAACTCTCCGATATCACCGATGGAACAGTCGGCACAAGTTTTGAGCAACAAAACACTCTCACAATGCTCAGCTTTAACCTAGGACTGTCCTTTGACGGCAGTGACCTTCTCAACAACCCTGACGAGATGGCACGACTCTATGACGGCGACTCCGTGGATCAAAATAGCCCGCCTGAACCGGGGATGATGACCTACACCAAAGATGGCTGTTCCGTTGATGCCGGCTGTGCCTTGAAAGCCATTGGCTTGGTCAATACCCTCAAATGTGCTGCATCTGGGGAAGATCCAGAGGCTTGGGCCACCTGTTTGCAAGACACCGATTACGATGCCTATATGGCGGCGACGGCCTGCACTTGGGGATCTTGCCCAGGCTTTGCCCTCGCTGAAGACGGGCTTTATGCTTGTAGCGAACCCAGCGGACTCAACGTTCTGGCGGCTCTAAACTAGGGTATTCAGGCGAATACTGACTTCCCTAATTGGTGAATCGGCCAAGTCCCTCTTCTCCCCGAGAAGAGGTATTTTTTTGGGAGTTTGCGGTAGGTTGGAGAGTGATAGAGATAGCAAACCGATTCCCCAGACCCGATGATCAACCCCTTTAGACAGCCAATTCAGGACTTTTACGACGCATCCACCGAACTCTGGGAAGAGGTCTGGGGTGATCATTTACATCATGGCTACTACGGCGATCGCAACCCCCGAACCCTCGACCGACGACAGGCCCAAGTTGACCTCATCGATCGCCTCGTCGACTGGCTAGAAGACTCAGGAAATGCCCTTCCCCTCAGTGACCAAAGTCAAATTCTCGATGTTGGCTGCGGAGTCGGCGGAAGTAGCCGACATTTATGGCAAAAATTCCACTGTCGGGCCACAGGAATCACCCTCAGTCCCGTCCAGGCCCGCCGGGCCACCGAGCGATCGCAACAAGCCGGGGCCAACGGGTCCTTAGGCTTCTTAGTGGCCGACGCCTTAGCGGTCCCCTTCGCTGACGCCAGTTTTGATTGGATTTGGTCCCTCGAAAGCGGCGAACATATGCCCGACAAAACCCGCTTTTTAGCCGAATGTTATCGCCTCCTCAAACCCGGTGGAACCCTGATGTTAGCCACCTGGTGTCATCGTCCCCTCGACTCGGGTCGGTTATCGGCGGCGGAAGTCGATCATCTGTCGCAACTCTATCAGATCTATCATTTACCCTATGTTATTTCCCTGCCCGATTATGAGGCAATCGCCGAGGGGGTGGGATTTGAACATCTGCAAACAGAGGATTGGTCCGCCGCTGTGGCCCCATTTTGGGATGTCGTCTTGGAGTCGGCCTTAGATCCCAAAGTGATGTTAGGGGTTCTCTTGTCCGGTTGGGAAACCATCCAGGGAGCCTTTGCCATTAACCTAATGCGAGAGGGCTATAAGACGGGATTAATTCGCTATGGGGTTCTCTCGGGACGGAAGCCCGAGTAACAACACCGCCCCAACCCTGACAGGACAGGCGTTTTCGGTGGTCTCCCCCGATTCGAGCAATATCAACCTAGAGGAGTTATGGAGTCGCGATCGCAGCCCATCACCGCATCACTCAGCCAACACCTATCCGCCCTTTGGCGGTTCAGTCGCCCCCATACCATTATCGGTACCACCCTCAGCGTCTGGGCCTTATTTGCCATCGCCCAGGGGGGAGATTGGCCCACCACCACCGACTGGCGATCGCTACTGGGGGCTTGGCTGGCCTGTTTAGGCGGAAACCTCTATATTGTCGGCTTAAATCAACTCGAAGATATCGAGATTGATCGCATCAACAAACCCCAACTCCCCCTCGCCTCCGGGGAGTTTAGCCCTCGTCAGGGCCAAGGGATTGTGGCCCTCTCCGGTTTGGCGGCGATCGCCCTAGCGGCCCTGCAAGGCCCCTGGCTACTCGCAACCGTCGCCGTCAGTCTCCTGATTGGAACCGCCTATTCCCTGCCCCCCATCCGCCTCAAACGCTTTCCCTTTTGGGCGTCATTTTGCATTTTTACCGTCCGAGGGGTCATCGTTAATTTAGGGCTGTTCCTGCACTTCCAAGGGGGCTTTCCTATCATTTCTGAAGTCTGGGCTTTAACCCTATTTGTCCTGATTTTCACCTTTGCCATTGCCATTTTCAAAGATATCCCCGATCTCGAAGGGGATAAACGCTATCAAATTAGCACGCTTACCCTTCGCCTCGGGGCCGCCGCCGTGGCCCGCTTAGCCCTCATCACGATTTCTATCTGTGATTTGTTGATGATGGTGGCGGGATTTACCATCCTCGAAGCCATGAATGGAACCGTTTTGGCTATCATTCATCTACTACTATTGGCCTTACTCTGGCTTCGTCGTCGTAGTCTAGATTTGAGCGATCGCACCTCTATCGCGGCTTTTTATCAATTCATCTGGAAACTCTTTTTCCTCGAATATCTAATTTTCCCCCTCACCTATCTTGCCGTCAATCGTTAATTCATCTCAATTTCTAAACCGCCAAATTAGTCATTGATTTAGAGTTAAAACGATTTAAGTTCAACCCGAACTAGAACCGCCGTAACATTATCCCGTCCATTTTCCTGATTGGCCAAATCAATCAATTCCTGGGGGGCAAAATTGAGATTGGTAGAGACCGCCAAATAGGGTTTAAGATGGGTTTTCCAATGGAGTTCGACTAAACTGCGGTCTGTTAGACCATCGGAGGCGAGAAGAAAGAGAGTATTTTCCAAAATCGGCAAAAAGCGGACATCCGGGCGAACCGACTCACGGGGGCCAAGGGCCTGAGTCAGTTGATACGCTTGAGGCGTTTGATAGGCGACCGTGGGATCGACCCCTTGGGCGATGGATTGTTGTCCCAACTCATGATCGCGAGTTAACAACTCCAACCCGCCAGACACCGTCAAGCGATAGAGACGCGAATCTCCCACATGGGCGATCGCGGCCCGATTATTATCCACCAATAACATCACCAGCGTCGTTCCCATACGGCGATTTCCCCGGCGGCCTTGATCTTGATTGAGATCATAAATGGCCGTATTCGCCGCCGCGATGGCCTCATTAATCCGCCATTGTTCCGGGAAATCCTCATCCCAATAGGGGAGAATGCGATCAGCTACCGTTTCGACGGCGATCGCACTCGCCACATCGCCTCCCTCATGGCCCCCCATTCCATCACAGAGAACATACAAGCCTCGGGCCGATTCCGTCCGCGAAGTGGGCGTTTCCCGTTGATGTTGCCGTAACCACAACAAAAACGTATCCTCATTGTGACGGCGTTGGCGGCCAATATCCGTTTGGCCCGCATGAGTGAGTTGAACCGTGGGGATAATCGGGGCCGTAATCGTGAAATCTTCCTCCTGAAAATTCCAGCCGGTGGGATCGTCATCTTCCTCCTCTTCCGTTGGCGAGTCAGGTTGGAGAGAATCTAAAATTTGGTCCAGATGCGATCGCAACCGTTGCGGCGATGAAATCTGTCCCTGCTGTAGTCGTTGAATCAACAGCGCAATATCCGGGTGAGGAGACATCTGAGAAAAGCGAAATAACTGACTCCAAGTGTCCCCCAACTGATTCAACGACACCGACTGATCCGACGTTTCCAAATAGAGTCGTTGCAAACACAACAGATCCTCAGCGTCAAGACGTAAATTATCCAAGCGAACCAAACTCGGACGGCCCGCCAACTCCGTCAGCAACATCCACAAATCCGTCATCTGATACATCCAATGGAGATGTTGAAGGGCCACCTCCTGACGTTTCGACGACTCGTTCATCGTCCAGGCTTCAATCAACGGCGACAACGATGAACGGTCTTCTAGCAAAACAATCGCATAGTCCTCATCCTCCCACGCATCATGGAGACGAGGGAGGGCGGAGTTGGTCGCACAATAGGGGTGAATATAGGGTTCGGCGACATCGGGAAGCGATCGCATCAACGCCGTCTCCGTCGCCCGATAATAGGGAGACTCCGTCGGCGTTTGGTCCGACACCTGAACCTCAATATCCCCCCAATCATTCAAGACCGGATGTTTAAGAGGACGATAGCGACGCTGGGGGTCAAGATAGCCCGGAAGCGTCATCCCGCCACGGTCGGCTTTAGGGATGAGGATAGCAAACCAAATCATGAGGATTCAGGGTGTTGATCGCGACGAAGACGACTGTTCCCTACTATCTTCCCTCACTTGTTGAATTTCCAGGGGAGTTAACTCCCGCCATTGTCCCGGTTCTAACCCCTCAAGCGTTAACCTGAGACTGCGAACCCGAACCAATCGCAGCGTGGGAAAGCCCACAGCGGCGGTCATCCGGCGAACTTGGCGGTTGCGTCCCTCCGTTAAGGTCATCTCCAGCCAGTCCGTGGGAACAGTTTTACGATAACGAATTGGCGGATGGCGCGGAGGAAGTGGGGGCGGAGACTCCAGACGACGAACCCGGGCCGGACGAGTCTGATAACCGCGAATGTTGACCCCTCGCCGCAGGGCTTCCAAGGCCGCCTCATCAGGAGTGCGTTCGACTTGAACCCAGTAGGTACGCGGTTTAGCAAATTTTGGGTCCGTGAGACGATGTTTTAGCGGCCCATCATTCGTCAATAACAGCAGTCCTTCACTATCACGATCCAAACGACCCACCGAATAGACCCCAGGAACTGGGATATAGTCCTTTAACGTGCTGCGAGGTGTCTGACTGTCGTCGGTAAACTGACACAGCACGTCGTAGGGCTTGTAAAAGAGAATATAGCGATATTGAGGTTTCACGTTAAAAGGGGACACCCGGATTCGAACCGGGGAATGGAAGATTTGCAGTCTTCTGCCTTACCGCTTGGCCATGTCCCCATGTCTCTAGCTTTGCCATCCTAACATATCCTCGGTCAACAATGGGAGATTTTTTGAGAAATTGTGGCGAACTGCGATCGCAACTCCTCAGATAGCCAAGCCTCAAACTGAGGATACACCGGCAACCGGGGGCGTAACTGCCAACCGGCCGGTTCCAGAATCTCCTGTAAACGCTGATGTTGCCAATGGGGATAATCCGGGTTCACCTCATCACGGGGACCAATTCCCCCCAAATCCCGCGCCCCCGCCGCCAGACAGTCCAAAAGAATCTCAGGCGTTTCCAACAAATTAGGCGGAATTTGCAGCGTCACTGAGGCCGGCAACATCTCTCGGGCCAAGGCCACCACCTCAGGAAGTCGGCCCAAGTCAAAGTGGTCTATTTCAGACCCTTGCCGTTGTCCCAAACGATGAGGTTGCAAAATCACCTCTTGCAGATGACCCCAGCGATGCTGAATCCGGGCAATCTCCGAGAGGCTATCACGCCAATCCTGAGGGGTTTCGCCAATTCCCAACAACAATCCCGTTGTAAAGGGTATCCTCAGCTTTCCCGCCAGTTCCAACTGTAAAATACGCTGTTCAGGTTGTTTACTCGGGGCGTGACGGTGAACGGTATCTAGCAATTTGGGGGTTACCTGTTCCAACATCAACCCCATGGAGAGATTCACTGTTTTCAGACGGGCCATTTCCGCCTCACTCAAGGGACCAACATTGGTATGAGGCAAAAATCCCATTGATAGGGCCAGTTGGCAAAGGTCAAAAATCCGTTGAAACCAAGGTTGACGGCGAGGATGATGGGGATGGACTTCTCCACTGAGAATCAAAATTTCTGTCACTCTCTGGCCCGACATCTGCCGCAGGGACTGCAAAATCTCCTCTCCCTGGGCCAAACTCATCCACTCATCGTCTCCGGGGTCCCGACGAAAGTTGCAATACTCACAGCGATTGAAACATTCATAGGTCGGAACCATCGTATACGCCGGACTATAGGTGACGGTCTTCACAACGGCCAATTTCTCCTTATTGTGGTCGATGATTGTCCCCGAGAGGCGGTGCGTTCGGGCAGCTTACAGGTTGTCGGTCAACGCCCAAACGGGTTGCAAGCCGGAACACACCCTACCCCTGTTCCCTTCTCCCCCCTATTCCCTCTCGCAAAGCCGAAACCCCGCAAACAGTTCCCGAACTTGGGGAAAATACCAGTTGCGAAAACTGTTACGTAGGGTCCAAGGGCGAGTCGTCCAACTGCCCCCGCGTAAGACATAATGGTGGCCATCAAAATAGGTTTGGGAATAGCCGCTATAGGGAAACGACCGAAACCCCGAATAACCGGCAAAGGGAGTTGAGGTCCATTCCCAAACGTTGCCTAGCATATCGGCGACGCCCCAAGGACTGCAATGGTCGGGATAGGCATGAACGGGAGTCGTTCCCCCGAGTCGGCGATGATGATTGCAATGATGAGATTGGGGCGGTTCGGTTCCCCAGGGATAGGGTTGACGGCGATGTTGCTGAGGGTTCCAGCTTGCGGCCTTTTCCCATTCTGCCTCGCTGGGGAGTCGTTTGCCGACGAAGTTGGCGTAGGCGTTGGCTTCATACCAACTTACGCCACAGACGGGATGATGGTCGAAGTGGGATGCTTCGGTTTGGGAGAGTTGGGATAACTGTTGCGGCCAATAGAGGGGTTCCTGGATATTCTGCTGGCGGATCAACTGCCAACCGGCGGCCGACCAATAATCGGGATTGTGGTACCCTCCCGCTGCGATGAAGCGACGGTATTGGCCACAGGTGACGGGATAGCGGTCAATTTGATAACCGTCGAGATGTTGGAGAAACGCTGGTTGTTCGTTATCGATCGCATTGCCGTCACTATTACCCTGTAAAAACGTTCCAGCAGGGATTTTAATACTTTTGAAGTCAGGAGCGCTAGAGGCGGCTCGATGGGCTACGTAGAGGGGGTTATGATGATAGTTACGGCGATGTAGGGCTTCGATGATCGCCATGGTTTCACTATGTTGACTCTCATGTTGCAGGATGAACCACCAGAGGCGGGCCTGTTGGGAGAGAGGGGCGCGGGGTAGGTAGTCCAACACTCGCTGGCGAACTTGTTGCAGGGCCTCACAGGTGTCTGTCAGGCTGGGGAGTTGTTCTCGCTGCTGTTTGGGCAGGCCATCGGCGGCATAGAGGCGATGGGTTTGGGGCTGGTGGGGGGCCTGGCCGGCACAATGACGTAATAGCCAAAGTTCTTCGGTAAAGCCAATATGACCCAAATGCCAACCAATGGGGCTAAAGTCAGGATGGGCTTGTTGGTAATAGAGGCGATCGCCGAGGTTTTGGACTTGGTTCAGGGTGGCCTGACGACACTCGATGAGGGCTTGTCGTAAGACCTCGGTGGTGGAACATTCGGAAGGAACTGACATTAGGGGTTTACAGGAATCCAGTCTGGTGATTCGGTCTGATTAGTTGTTATCTTCGCCGTTGTATCGGCCGTTACATTGGCTGTCATCGTCAAATTTAAGATACTGCCTGAGGGAAAGGCTTGCCAGTTTCCAGGAAAAATGGGTTCTGAGGCGATGAGATGTTGGTCGTTTTGGGCTAGGTAATAGAGACTGGGGGCTTCGGTGTTGACGGCGAAGCGACAGGCGATGAGGTGTTGGCCATCGCTAAGGATGAGGTTGGCGGAGAGTTGGCTGTGATGGGCGATCGCCAAGGCTTGAAAGTCTTGCAGGGCGGTTTTTAGAGTTTCCTGAAGGGACGGTTGAGGTTGATCGTGGTGTAACTGCATCAGATAGGCAAATAGATGTTCTGAGTCGGTACTGCCGTTGATGAGTTCGTAATAGGGGCGACGGAGGCGATCGCGTAAGGGACGATAGAGGCGATCACGAAACTCAGGAATCGCCCCGTTATGAATAAATGACCAGTTGTGATAGGTAAACGGCTGACAGTTACTGAGGTCTAAGGCCTGTCCAGGGGTGGCACTACGAACATAGGCCAGGATACAGTCGGAGTGAATATAGCGGCTGAGGGAGGGCAGGTTAATGTCACTCCAGATGGGCAAAATGCTTTTGTAGGTGAAGGCTTGAGATTGTCGGCGGCGATCGTACCAGCCCAAGCCATAGCCATCGGCGTTCAGCAACCCCGCTGTCATTTCTTGGGGTTGATAACTTTGAACCACCAAGGAATGAGGCGGTTGACAGAGAATGGAATCTAGGGAAATTGGGGAACCGAGATAAGCAAGAAGTCGACACATGGGGAGGGGAAGGGAACAGGCTTGCAACCTATTGACTATTTAATGTGTTTAAGAGGGCTTGTAGTTTGAGTTGAATTTCAGCTAATTCTTTGGCTGGATCAGACCCCGCGACAATGCCGGCCCCCGCGTAGAGGCGGGCGCGATCGCCGTTGATGAGGGCGGACCGAATCCCAACAATAAACTCACTGTCTCCTTGTCCATTCACCCAGCCGAGGGGGGCGGCGTAAAGTTGGCGATCGAGGGTTTCCCAGTCGCGAATGGCCTGACAGGCGGATTGACAGGGAACTCCGGCCACCGCTGGGGTGGGATGGAGTTGGGCTAGAACATCGAGAGGATGAACCGAGTCCGGTAGGCTGGCGCGAACGGGAGTCCAGAGATGTTGGATATTGGACAGTTGCAGTAGACGAATGGGAGGGACAGGATGGAGGGACAGGCCTAACTGTTGCAGTTTTTGCTCGATGAAGTGTAACACAACGCGATGTTCATGGCGTTCTTTGGGACTCGACAGGAGATGATTGGCCAATTGGGCGTCGGTTGAGGCGGTTTCACCTCGCGGGGCTGAACCGGCTAGGGCGTCAGCGATGAGTTGGCGATCGCGGCTACCCAGAAGACGTTCGGGGCTGGCCCCAATGAAGTATTGACCGTTCCCATTGCCCACGGCGAAGCTGTAACAGTCGGGATACCGATGTCGCAGTTGGGCCAGGGCCGTGGTGAGGTGGAAGGGGGAACGGGCCTGTAAGTCGATGGCGTGGGAGAGAACCACTTTTTGCAGATGGTTGGCTGCGATCGCCTCTAAGGCCCGTTGAACGTTGGTTTGGAATTGTTGGATATCCCGCCAATCGCAATAAACGGGTTGGGGAATGACCTGAAAATCGCGGCTGAGGGGCCGGGAGGGTAGCGATCGCAACTGTTGTAGGGTTTGCCAGGTTTGTTGACTCAAACGGGCTAGATCGCTGTTCTGGGTCAGGGGTAGGTTACAGGTGGCGAGGGTTTGCCCCTGGTGATGACTCAGTTGCCATTGGGGCAAAAAGGCACTGGCGGCGGGAAAGAGGCGATTGGCGCCGTCGTCGAAGAAGCTGAAACTACAGAAGATTTGTAATCCGGGGGAATGGCCTAAACGGGGGTTGATGAGGGTGGCGTTCTCCTGACAGTCATCTACAAAGGCTTGGATGGTTTGGAATCGCTGTGGCCCGTTGGCGATCGCTTGACAGCAACTCCCCCAGGCGGCGATCGCCTGCTGTTGACTGGGGTTTTCTAAGTAAAATGAGGGCCGATCGCAACGATGATGCTGATCGAAGGCGATGAGGGGGTCCAGATCCGGCAGGATCATTCGTAGACTTAGCCAATGCGATCGCGCTGTTTTCGCTAATTTTTGCTGCCAATTGAAAAGAAATCTCTCAATATCTTGACAATTTTTAAAGCACTGTGTCGGACTAGGTTGAACGACCATGAACGAGCGTAATGTAAAGATGTATTAAGAGTTCGGTGGCCAGCGTCTCGGTTCCCTCAAACCCCGACGAGAGTTCCGGTGATCACTCAAACCGCTACCCCATGCGGGAATCACGGGACGCCTCTCTCGGCGCTGACCTCTCCCGACTACTAAGCTACCATCGATGCTGGGGTGCTGTCCTTGGTCGTGAGGGAGGAAGGTTCGGCAGGTTTTGTCTGAAGCGATCGCCTCACTTGTAAAATACCTCTAAAAGACAACATCAGATTTTAACACTTACCTCGATTCCTGAAACCTTAGATCAAAACGAACGAATGACCACCTTATCTCCATCTCCCACTCCCTTCAAAATTTGGTTTGCGGCGATTAAACCCCCCATGTACACGGTTGCCATTATTCCCATTTGGGTGGGAACTGCTGTTGCTGTTGCTGAACAACAAACCTTAAATCTGCGTGTTTTTGCCACGTTTTTAATGGCAGCCATTTTAATCATTGCCTGGCTAAATCTTAGCAATGATGTCTTTGACTCGGAAACGGGGATTGATAAAAACAAAGTCCATTCTTTGGTGAACCTGACAGGGAACAAATCCCTTATTTTTAGTCTGGCTAACCTCTGTTTGCTATTCGGGTTCAGTGGTATTGCGGCGATCGCCATCTGGCAACAAGACATAACCCTTGTGACCCTAATCCTCGGCTGTTGCGCCCTCGGCTATAGTTATCAGGGACCCCCTTTTCGTCTCGGCTACCAAGGACTCGGCGAACCCATTTGCTTTCTCACCTTTGGCCCCATGGCCCTCGCCGCCGCCTACTACAGTCAAACCCAATCCTGGCAAGGCTTATTTCATAATCCCTTGCCTTTTCTGATGACCTCTAGTTTTATTGGTTTAAGTACCAGCATTATTCTGTTTTGTTCCCACTTTCATCAAGTTGACGACGACCTGGCTGCCGGAAAGCGATCGCCCATTGTTCGTCTGGGAACCCAACGAGGGGCAACCGTTTTAAATTATGTCACGGGTCTGATGTTTGTTGGCTTGGCGATCGCGATTAGTCTCGGCTACCTCTCAACCTGGGTTCTTCTAACCTTTCTCAGCCTCCCCATCGCCATCCAACTCTGTCGCCATGTCCAACGTCACCACAACCAACCCCAACAGGTCAGTAACTGCAAATTCATCGCCGTCAATCTACATTTTCTCAGCGGTCTTTTCCTCGGTCTCGGCCTAACCCTTTGATTCATGACCTCCCAAGGGGGACGTTCAGACTCCCCCCACCTATTCCCTATTCCCTGTTCCGGCGTTCCCCCAATGTACCGCCTCCACCTCTACCCCTACGAACGCCCCTTCCGTCAACCCCTACAAACCCATCATGGTCTGTGGACGCGACGGCGGGGGATTCTCCTGCAACTAGCCGATGCCCAAACCAATCGCCAACAGCGGCAAGGCTGGGGTGAAATTGCCCCTCTACCGGAATTTGGATCAGAATCCCTCGAAGCGGCCCTCGACCTATGTCAAGGCTTTCAGGGCTATCTTACAGATAGTGATATTCTCAACCTACGCGATCGCTATCCGGCCTGTCAGTTCGCCTTAGAATCGGCCCGAGAAGCCTTCAACAATCCATCACAAGCCCCACCCCCGCCACGACCTCACTGTCATCTCCTCCCCAGTGGGGAAGCCGCCCTACACCAACTCGAAACGACTCCTGGCGACCATTGGGGACCCTCACCTAGCTTCAAATGGAAAATTGCCGTCACAGCGATTGACCAGGAACAGCATTGGTTTCGGCAACTCCTCTGCCGACTTCCCGCCACCAGCCGTCTACGACTCGATGCGAATGGAGGTTTAACCTGGGATGAAGCCCAACAGTGGTTAACTGCCTGTGAAGGACAACCCATTGAATATCTCGAACAACCCTTACCCGTGACGAACCGAGAGGGATTACTGGCCCTACAGCGTCAGGGACTCGTCACCATCGCCCTGGATGAATCTGTGGCCAATCTCTCGGATTTGCAGGACTGGCTCGTTCAAGGATGGTCTGGGGTTGTTGTGATCAAAGCGGCAATTATCGGGTCACCGCGACGTTTACGCCAACTCTGTCGACAATTTCAGCCGGATCTGGTTTTTTCGTCGGTGTTTGAGACCGCTGTCGGTCGCCAGGCGGCCCTCCGTCTAGCGGCTGACCTACAACCAAAACCCCGCGCCTTAGGGTTCGGCGTGGGGTCTTGGTTTCAGGAGACGGACGAGGCTTTTGTGGACAATCACTTAGCCATGAATTGACCGGGAGGGCGACTATAGTGGTACACCCCAGTGGTACACCCCTAAGTTGTTTCTGTTAAGTTGTTTCTGTTGTCTATTGCCTGTTGCCTGTTGCCTGTTGCCTTCTTTAACGCCCCACAGGTGGTAAACGACGTTCGGGAGGAATGACCGGCCCGGACGGGACGTTTTCTCCCGTTAAGACAAAATTGCGAATTAACCGCGCGACGGCCCGTTGGGCGAGACTACTGACGATTTCTTGTCCCATTTGTTGGGTTTCGGGTTTCGCCAGGAGTCCAGGGACTAGGCGGACAAACTTCATCGGGTCAAATCCTGGGGTATCTTGGACAATGGCCCAGATGCGTTTGATATGGTCTAGGTTTTGCCGATCTTGGTCGGACATGGGTTGAGTTTTGGGGCGTTTGGCGTTCCGTTGACTATTATTTTTACCATTGTTCAAACCGAGCCAGTCACTGAGGGCCGCATTCGTGTTTTGTACGGCATCGATTGAGAGAAGATCAGCATTTTTGACGATTTCATCGACGAGGCGATCGCGGATTCCTTCTCCCCGTTCAGAAAACAGGAATTCCAGGGCCTGATTTAAGGCATTCGCCAAATCATAATCTTCACTCCCTTTGGCGTTTTTAAGGAGATTTTCTAAGCGATTCCAGCGGAAGCGATCGTCTTTAAAAAGTAGCTCCTGCAAAGAATTGCGGAGTTCAGGAGACGGGTCAGTTAACAGCCGTTTAGCGACATAGGGATAGGCTTTACTTAATACCTTAAACTCTGGATCAACATTGATGGCAATGCCTTCTAGCGTAACTAATGAGCGAATGATTAGGGCATAGTAGGCGGGGACTTTAAAGGGATATTCATACATCAACTCTGAGAGTTTATCGGTGATACTCTTAAAGTTGAGTTCCGCAACACTCGCACCTAAGGCATTATTAAACACCTCGGATAAAGCCGGGATGATGGGCGTTAAATCGGTGTCTTCTGAGAGAAATTCCAGTTTGATATAATCATTGGCTAAGCCCTCAAAATCACGGTTAACGAGATGAACAACCGCTTCGATGAGGCCGTAGCGTTGATAGGATTTGACCTCGCTCATCATGCCGAAGTCGAGATAGGCTAACTTGCCGTCATCCATGGCTAACAAGTTCCCAGGATGGGGATCGGCATGGAAAAAGCCATGTTCAAGGAGTTGGCGTAGAGAGCATTGCACTCCAACTTCGATCAAGTAGCGAGCGTCGATTCCTTTGGCGGCGATCGCCTCTAAATTCGTCAGTTTAGTTCCAGAAATCCATTCCATTGTCAACACCCGACGACGAGTGTATTTCTCATAAATTCGAGGGACGTAAATATCCCGCAAATGACCATAGAGACCGGCAAAACGTTCAGCGTTTTGTGCTTCATGACTATAGTCCATCTCCTCGAAAATGCGGGCAGCAAATTCATCGAGAATCGCCACTAAATCACTGCGTAGCCGTTTAACGCGTTTCTGAACCCAGATGGCCAAACTACGCAACAAATAGAGATCCAGGGCAACTCGTTCGAGGAGATCGGGCCGTTGGACTTTGACAGCCACCGCTTCGCCGGTTTTCAGTTTCCCTTTATACACCTGTCCCAAAGACGCCGCCGCCACGGGATGGTCCGAGAGTTCCGCGTAAATCTCTCCGGGTGAAGCCCCGAGTTCTTCTTCAATGAAGCGGAACGCCACCTCGTTGGGGAAGGGAGGAAGTTGATCCTGGAGACGGCTGAGTTCTTCGAGGTAGAGGGGGGGGACTAAATCAGGACGAGTCGAGAGTGCTTGACCAATTTTGATATAGGCCGGTCCGAGTTTCGTCAAAATTTCCCGCATTTTCACGGCCCGCCGCCGTTGATTTTTCTCAACTGAGCCGGTGCGGCGATCCCACCAGAGACTCAGGAAAAAGCTCAAAAAGGGGAAAACAATGTCAAATAGCCGCCCCGTAACATGCCAAAACCGACCCCGATAGCGGGCGGCCACCATTTCGGGGTCGTAGCGGAGTCCTTTACCATCGTCATCAAAATCTCCCTCAAGGACGGGATCGCTGAGGTCGGCGTCTAGATCCCAATCTGAGGAGGTTTGGGGCGGGGAAATGGTTTTGACATCCATAAATTGCCTTCTGTGTGAGAGTCCTTCACAGATTGTAACAATTTATGGAGAAGGGGAGGCAAACCGGAAAACCGTATCAGCCTTCTCATCTTGGCGTCAGTGAACGCGAATCCCCAGAAATACGTCATAGAGGAAGCTAAAAAAGCTTTTCCCTTCATGGAAAATCCCCAAGGACTGTTCACAGCCTTTTTCATCTAACAGGGGTTTGGTGGCGTAATAGGCCCCTTGGTAGCCATACCAGGGGACCGAGGGCCAGAGGTGATGAATCAGGTGATAGTTTTGTCCCAAAATGAGAATATTGAGTAGGGCACTCGGATAGACTCGGGCATTGAGCCAGCGATCGCGCTCCTGAAAGGGACGATGGGGCAAATAGTCAAAGAATAAGCCCAATGCTAACCCAACCACCAACGCCGCTGAGAACCAGTAGTTGAGGATATAGCCCACAAAGCCGAACTGAATGGAGACTCCTACCACAGCCATCAAGAATAAGCGACTGAGGAACCATTCGAGCAGTTCGTTATTGCGCCAGAGTCGGCGTTTGAAGAAGAAAATCTCGTGATAGAAAAATCGCGCCGCAATCATCCAGAGGGGGCCACCTGTGGAGACAAAATGATCGGGGTCATTTTCAGGATCATTGACGTTGGCGTGATGCTGCATATGAACTCGTGTAAACACTGGAAAGGCGAAGCCCAACATCAGGGCGCTACTATGACCGAGGACGGCGTTGGCCAGTTTGTTGCGATGGGCCACATGATGAGAGGCATCATGAATGACCGTACCTGCCATATGGAGGGCGCAGACATTCATTAGGAAACAACACCAATGAGGGATCTCCCAAATCCAATAGCCACACACTGACAGAACGACCAAGCCTGTTGCACCCAACATCAGCAGTACGGTGGGATTGAGTAATGCTGCCGGTGGACCGAGAAATTCCTTGGGAACCGTCGTGATAGGCTTTGGATCTGAAGCAATTGCAGTCATATGCTTCTTTATAGATAATGATTGCGGAATGTTAACCTTCCGATGGTAACAGGGAAAGATGAATTTTTGTCAAGCAGGGCACAGTTGTGAGGAGATTGGCGGCTGACGCAACTTTTCCCTGACCGCGAGCGTCCAAACTCCATAGGACCCATTCGGGATCCTTGAAGTCGCTGTGTGGTCTGTGTTCAACTCAAGACTCCAGGTGGGAGGAGATCGGCCACCAGGTTCTTCGCTGAAATTGCATGATTTGATAACATTCACGGCTAATTTTCTATGCTATTTAACTTCTCCTGGTTTTCATCTCCCCGCCACTTGGCCCTCGCCACAGTTGTTGGGTTGAGTGTGACTGTCCCTAGCGCGATGGCCCAACTCCCGGAACTCCCCGAAGATGACCGCCGCCAATCTGAGCCGACTGAGCCGGTCTCTGAGGATGTACGCTTCTCCTGTGAGAACGTGAATGGGGACTATACGGTGATGTATCATCCTCAGGGTCAAGGGGGGCAACAGTATGCTTGGGCCACACCCACGGCGTTAGGTGGAGGCTGGACTCCTGAACGTCGTTGCAACGAAATTAGCCGTCGTCTGGAATCCTATCGTCCGGATGGCTTGTTGGAGTTAGGAACCAACGTTGAAAATGGTTATGACGTGATTTGTGTGACCACTCAGGCGAATAATAGTTGTCGCATTGTCCTGACGGTTCCTCCGGGACAAGATCCCCGACAAACTCGTGATTTAGTGTTTGAGAACATTGTTCTGGCTGATTCAGGTACGGCGACTGATGGGGTAACCGCGTTAACGGGAAGTGATGGGGCTGAAATTGTCGAGGGCCTATTGGGAATTGAACTTCCTGAAGGCCTCGGGGGTCGTCGGTCTTCGCAATCAAGCCGCCAAGGGACTTCCTCGGATTGGATTGATTTGCGTCCCTTCTTAGCCCCGACCGATGGGGGAACTGGGGGACAATTACAAAACCTGCAACGGTCTTCACCGACGGCTTCCCCGGACAATCCTCAACTCGATCCCAACCGGTTCTAAGACGATGGTGAGGGAGATGAGAAACACAATAGCGCTGAGTCGCCCAGGTGAGCGAGGGGGAGATAAGAGTCACCATCCCATTCACCAAAGAGGTTGAGGGGTCGGCCGCCACTGAGGGCCATCAGTTGCCAACCTTGTTCAAAGTCTGGGGAGATGGGTAGAGATTGACCGTTACGGTCTCGCAGTTGGGTTCCAGCGTTGAGGGGCAGAATTTGACTGAGACTGAGGGGGATGCGATCGCACCAGGGAGACAGGGCTAGGGCTTCAGCATAGGCGCTGAGGCCCTGTTCGATGGTGGGATAGCCTGGCAGGTGAACGGGCGGGGTTAAGAGGGCTTGGGGATGCTTGAGGATAGCCCGTTGGGGTAGGGCGGCATCGTAGAAGACCAGTTCAGCGGCCCAAGTACTCCCTGGGGAGAGGTCTTTGGGGAGAGATTGGCGATGGTGGACATAGTCGAGCAGAAGTGCGAAGCGTTGCTGCTGCAATCCCCAGAGCCAGGTGCGTTGCAGTTTTAGGGTGGTGGCGCCGGTGGCTTGTTGGCCCTGGACTTGACCCAAGACTAGCCAATGATCCCAGAGTCCTGGACGTTGCTGAAGGTCGGCTTTTCTTTGGGTCCACCCCAGTTGCGATCGCACGTCGTTACACAAAGACTCGGACAGGGATTGACGTTGCTGATAGCCTTCGAGTAAAAGCCAAAGTTCGCCGAGTTCCTCGAAAAACTTGGCTGGAAAGTTGTCGTTGGCTAGTTGGGCCAGCGATCGCACTCGTTGGGCGAGGCCCGGTGCTTGAGCGTCAATCATATGAGCGGTAATTCGCTGCCAGTCTTGGTAGCTAGGAGGGTTGGCCCAGCCGAGTTGTAGGCGATCGCACAGCCATTGACGCAGTTCGTCGACTCCCTGTTGAACCTGATCGGAACGACTTAAAGATTTTAGAGATGATGGGTTGACCATAACCAGTTGAGATGTTGACGAGACCGGATCGACAAGACTGGGCAAATATTCGGGAATATCCCGGTCAAGAGGGCGCCACGGCTGTAGGGGAAATGACAGTCAAGCCGCCGCAAAACTGGAATTTTAGTTTAAGTTTTGCGAAGCCTTGATGTGAGCAAAATTGCCACAATTCCCACTCTATCTTGGTTTTTCTGGACTATAAAGCGGGTTTGCTCCTCGGGCGATCGCTGCCCCCTTACTAAGAAATCGTATTACATTAAGAAGTAGCCCCCGAGGGCTGAGTTAACCATGATTCAAGACATGGCTCGGCTTAAGCTCTGGCAAGCTTTCAACCTCAATGTAACCTCTATTGACGTCAACCCGGTTATGAGCGCCCCGCTATCTGATACCCATTCCCTGACCTGCCCGATTTGTCATCATCGTAATCGGGTTCCCGCTGGAAAGCTCCTGAATGGACTGTACACCTGTCCTTCGTGTCAAACCCATTTGGTGGTCTGCTGGAGCGGGCATTATGTGCGAGATCCCTTATCAGGACAGGTTCCTCTGTTGAGTCTCAACACGGGGGATGTCTTACGCCGTAAAAGTCGTCCCCTCTCACGACTGCTGCGAGATGCTGGGGGATTGAAATGGATTGTTGTCTTAGGGGCGATCGCCTTGAGTCTAACAGTCGTGTCGTTAAAAGCGTCAGAGTCTGAACCTTATCCCCTCAACTGGGAGGAGGCCCCTACCCTGGATAACGAGTGGGAATCTCATTAGTTCCCTGGCCGGCATGACAGAGTAACAGCCAATCTAGCTGACGTGCAACGATGGCCTCTGGATCTAAGTTGAGCTGGTCAAAGTTGTCATAGTCGAGTAGTAAACAAACCGGTTCGTTGCTGTGCCATTGTTGATAGAGTTGGTGAGGGTCAGCACTGATCACGGGGCGGTTGGCATAGAAGTTTAAGGAGGGGCGATCGTAGGGATGAGAGGTATAAATTGGCTGTCCCTGAGTTTCTTCCTGAATCATCGTCGCCACCGGTTTAACTGGATAGTCTTCATTGAGTTCCCACAGCCAATCCCATGAGTTGACGAACAAGAGTAGGGTAATAAACCAGCCCCAGAACAGCACAATTGGCATATTGGGGTTCCGTTGAGCAATGAGGTTCGCTGTCATGGTGAAGGTCATGGCCGCCGCCAGGAGGGTCACGGTCAAATGAGCCTTTTCAGGGTCGAGGACTCCCGATTCTAGTACAGATGTGGCCCCGATGGCTGCTCCGGCCCAGGCCACGACGGCCATGACGATAAAGCCCCACAGCCACCCTTGCCGATAGTGCGGACGCGGGTCACGGCTGGGATATCCTTGGTGTTGAAACTGCTGCCAAATGTCGGCTAAGATCACGCCCACGGCCAGGGCTAAGGCAGGATACAGGGGCAAAATATACCAGGGAAGTTTGGTTCCCATGAGGGATATGGCGGCTAAATAGCCACCGCTCCACACCAGCAATAATCGCGCCCAGCTCAAATTCTGCTCTTGCCAGACTCGTTTCAAGGCCGCTGGCACGAAGATGAGAGCGGGAAATCCGTATTTGAGGAGTTCAAGAAGGTAATACCAGGGGGGGCCACTATTATTTTCCACGGCTTGCCAAACCCGATGAGCTGATTGATTGAGCAAATTCTCAATTAAAAAGGTCTGACCGTAATCAGTCCATTGGGCCAGATACCAGGCCCCGAGAGGGATCGCTCCTAGGGTGATCCCGAGCCAAAACCAGGGGTGAGTTAACAGGCGCGGTGTATCCCAAAGAAGAAACCCCAGGGAAATCGCCCCGAAGAGTACGGCCAACATAATGCCTTTGGTTAGGCCCACGAGGCTCAAGGCAATCCCCACCCCTAGGGCATACCTGAGATTACGACGGGTTCGCAGTAGGCAGAGCATCCAGAGGAGCCAGAAACAGAGGATGGTTCCGTCTAACATGGCTAGGCGTCCATAACGCACCACCGGCAGCCAGGTGAGATAGACGATGCTGGCCCAAATGGCGGCGGCACGATGGGGCCAGAGTTCTCGGCTGAGGTAATAGAGTAGGGGAACTGAGGTAGCGGTGAGTATGGCTCCGGGAAGACGGGCTGAGGCTTCGTTGGCGATGCCGAAGCTGTGATAACTCAAGGCGATGAGATTATGGAGTAGGGGGGGTTTGTTGAGGTAGGGTTGACCGTGCAGGGTTGGATGCAACCAGGTGTCGGGATATTGCCAGATTTCTCGTGCGACTTGGGCGACGGTTCCTTCGTCCCAATCTCGCAGGGGGAGCTGATCGAGGCCGCTCGTCAGCAGGATTAGGGCAACTCCCCAGAGGAGAAGACTCCAGGCTAGGTCACGGTAGGGGCTACGGCTTGATAGAAACTTCCGTTGGATCTCGGCCAAGACAGACGACTGCATCATATGGGGCGGACAAAATTTTGTGACGAGGCGGCTGCGATCGCCGAACTTTCCTTTAGACTGAACTGAGCGACTGAGGTTTGTCAATCATTGGGGCGATCGCTCCATCCTTAATTCTAGTCAAGCTCTCGACTCTTGCCCTCGATCGTTGAGGAGCTTGGACTGGTCTAATACTCTTGTTTTATACTACTGTGCCTGTTGTTAGGAGTTTGCCATGAATCTACCTCTAGTTTTGGATATTGCAATTGGCATTATCTTTGTTTATTTAACGTTGAGTTTACTCTCTTCTGAAATTCATGAACTCATTACAACACTGCTACAGTGGCGAGCGGAGCATTTACGAACCTCAATTCGTGTCTTATTAGAAGGGGGCGGAAAGACCGAATATGACCCTCATCTTAAGCAGCGAGAGCAAGAGGTGCAGGTCTTAACGGATCGCCTTTATTCACATCCGTTGATTCGGACGTTAAATCAGGAAGCAAAAGGACAAGTCGCCCAGTTTAATCGTCAGGTTGCCAACAGATTTATTAATGGGGCCTATCGGATTATATCCTGGATTTTTAATGCTGTGAATCGCCTTCTGGGGAATCCTCAAGAAACCTTGAGAAATCCCTTTGGCAATCAAACCAGTGCGCCCTCTCATATTCCCCCTGAAACCTTTGCTTCAACCATTTTGAAAACATTTCATATGTCAGAAATTGGTCGTTTAGTGACCGTTTCTCGACTTGAGACATTTCAGAAACGGCAAGTTTCAGCCCTCCTCAAAACCGGTAAATATCTACGCAAACCTGAGTCTCAGCGGTTGGCGACAGAACGGTTAAGAGGGATGACACGAGATTGGAATCGAACCCGTCAGGAGTTTGCTGATGGAGGAATTACATTGTTGGCAACAATTGATCGGATGGAAAACACCTTAAATGGCTATATCGGCTATTGTGAACAGTTTATTGATGAGCCTGATTCGATTAAACAGTTTTTTCTCTATGAGTTGGAATTTGAAAAAGACCGTTACTATAACCCAACGGAAAAGCCAAGGGTTTTAGAAACCTTACGACCAACGTTGAATGAGCTGATTGAGCTGATTCGTGACAAACCTAAAGTTTATCAGCAGCTAGAGCAAGCATTTCAGGATAAAAACAGTCCAACTTATCAGGGGTTCAAGCGTATTATTGATACTCTGCCCGAGTTGCCGGAGTCATTACAAAGTAGTTTAAAGGCTCTCACTGAAAAAATTGAAACACGTAAAGAAAGTATCGAGGAAGAAATTCATGAGTTACAAACTCAGTTAGAAGACTGGTTTGATAAGTCGATGACGCGGGCCAGTGGAGTTTATCGTCGTAATGCCCGAGGAATTGCGATTTTAATTGGCTTTATCCTGGCGATCGCCACTAATTCAGATACCCTCTTTATGATTGAGAGCTTGTCACAAAATACGGTTTTACGAGAAACCGTGAGTAGCTATGCACAAACCCAGGCGAGCCAAACTCAAAATATGGAGCAGGTTAAACGCGATGTGCGTGACCAACTCAATGATGTCTCCCTTCCCATTGGCTGGAATGAGGAGATTCGCCGACAACAGATTCCGCCTCAGTCTTCGGTGATGATTCCCGGTACAACGTGGCGTATCGGAAACCCCTGGCTCTATCTCAAACGTGTTTTGGGTTGGTTGATTAGTGGTATTGCCATTTCCATGGGGGCGTCATTCTGGTATGACTTACTACGCAAGCTGATTGACGTTAAGAACACAGGCGGAAAAGGCTAAATTTCGGGTCAATTTATCCTTGCTTCAGTGGCGGGTGATGAAGACTCAGGTTTAGATCGAGTCTCGAACAGAGCCGTCCAGTTCGTCTTCTGTTTTGAGCAGCACGGGTTGCTGCTGCGGCTGTTCCCGATGACAACACCTTGCATGATCAGTGTTTGATCCGGCTGAGTGATCACAGACATCTTCTTAATTGAGCGAATCACGTTACGATCGCCCATCCCTTTGAGGTGAGGGCTTATGACCGTATATTTACGGTCTAATCTTGACGGCTTAGTCAGGGTCACGTCTTGACGTTAAGAAATTTAACGTTGTTTTTTGCGTATATCCACGCAAAAAAATCTCAATCTTGGTTATAATCGTCTTACAGAGTTGGCAAAGATGTAAAGCCAACTGACCGAATCCTGTTCGAGCCGTGGGCTTTAGGCGTCGGATGGGTCGTTGCAATCAGGGTTCTTGAGAGCATTAGCCGATAGCCCAGTCGGCTAATCACTCTCACTGGGGTGGCTAAGATGCCTTGTGGCGGCCATGTTGCCACAGTTCAGACATTAGTGACATTAGTTTCAGACATTACGGAGAGCGTCGGATTTAATAATGTATAACTCAACCAGTACAGCAACCCAAACCCACTTACCCACATCGAGATTAGGACGCAAACGTTTAGGCGCCTATCTCCTCGAAGCCGGACTAATTACACCAGCCCAGATTCAGGTTGCCGCCTATGATCAACAGGTGACCGGCAAGAAATTCTCAGAAGTCATTATCGATCGCGGTTGGATTAAACAGCAAACCCTTGACTTCCTGATTGAGCGCGTCATTAAGCCCGAACAGCAGGGACGACGTTCAGCGGGGGTCTTTGCACAACCCGTTGAGCCGTTTGAGCAGGTTTATGCTCGTCGCAAACATGAGGTACTTCAGGGAGCAACAGAAGAGGAAGTCCCCTGGACAGTTGATTAATCAAGCGACCGCCCCGATTGGCTAGAGTTTAACGTTGACAGGATAGAGGCAGAGCCTCGACAGTAGACATATCTCCCTATTGGTCTTCGCTCAGCCATGACTCCTCGTTGGCTTCCCCTCAGTGTTCTCTTGCTTCTGCCGGGTTTAGGCGGTTGTGAGAGGCTTATTTCCCCTTCCCCGGTCGCGACAGCAGAGATGGTTCTGACGGAGGCCGAGCGCACCAATGAGGCGATCGAGGCTGGGGTGGCGGCCCGGAGTTTGGCGGTGCGGCAGGCCCTAGCCGAGACGGATCTTGAGGAACTCGATCAATGGTGGCGTTCCCGAGATATCTATGATCCCCATAAATATCTCCTACCGCCGATGTTGGCCCAGCTGAGCCTCACCCCCCAGGAAGACCAGGGGCCGATTTGGCAGATGTGGTTGAGTCTGGAGGAGGATAAAGGGGATCTCTATCATTTCCGCAGTCTTTATGACGTGCGGATTTTTTTCCTGTTTCAAGACTCGTTACCCGAGCCGGTTCGTCAGGCTTATCGGAGTATGTTGCAACCGCCACGGATCTTTGAATGGGGTGAAGGGGGGACCGAAAATCATCTCTGGCAACAGTATATGTCCGGTTTAGCCATGATGGATGGCAGCGGCTTCCCCGTCAGCCATCCCCATTTCCTAGCGACTCATGATGCCTGGCTGAGGGCGGAACTGACGAAATATCTCACCATTGGTCAGGGGGAATTTCATTCTTCGACCTATTATGGCTATAGCATTGGGGCGTTGCTGAATCTCTATGACTTTGCTGAAACCCCACAACGGCGACAGTTGGCCCGGGCGGTGTTGGATTGGCTATCGACTCAGATGGCGGTGCGACTGAGTTGGGGAACTGCTGGGGGGGCTGAAAGTCGTGGGTTCGATCGCCAGACTTGGAATAGTGGTTTGACGGCGTTGGCCTGGATTTGGTGGGGAGGTGACGATCGCCCAGAGATTGAGCGGATTGTCGGGCAAATGGACCGTGGAGCTTCTCGTTTGGCGATTTTGGCGGCCACCAGTGGCTATCGTCCTCCGGCCCAGTTGCGATCGCTGGCTCAGAAAACCCTTCCCCTTCCCTTTCAACTGCGGGCCAGTCATCCGAGTTATTACGGATATCATCAGGACAACCAATTTTGGGAAACCTTTTATGTCACCCCGGACTATAGTTTAGGAACGCTGCAAGCTCCCGGACGTAGTTATCAGGTTCAGGGGACGATTAACGCTCAATATGCAACCTATAAATTAGTGGTGCGCGATCGCCAAGGTCGAGACAATGCTGTGATTAGTTTGGGGGGAACCTATCACAGTCCCCGGGCCACAGGACGCAGTCCCGGCGATCGCTATCTTCAAGAAAAGGGAGCCAGCCTCTATCAATTGCGACTGACGGCGCAGGATAAGGCGGCGGGGGTTCCCGGTCAATCTCACCTGGTTATTCCCAAGGATTATGGGGAACCGCAGCCAGTCGGAGACTGGTTGGTCTGGGAGATTGAAGGGGTCTGGCTTGCTGCGCGGGCCTGGGGAGATGAGGTTCGCTTAGAGATGCCCTTGGAGGACGCGCCGGAGCATTTGGCACTGGTGGCTCGGGGAGAGCAAACCGCCTGGATTACGGAAGTTCTGGCTCGCTCAGAGTATGGGAGTTTGGCTGAAGTCGAGGCGGCCCTGGCTCAGACGGAGGTGAATGATGAGACGTTAGAGACTGAGGGACGGTTGATGTATACCAGTGTTGAGGGCGATCGCCTCGAACTCATCGACGACCCGAGCCGCAGAGCGGGGATGGCACGGATTAATGGAAGGGAACAATCCCGGAGTGAGACGCCGGTTTTGGAGAGTCCCTATGTGAACCAATCACTCTGGAGTGGCCGCCTCAGGGTCGATGATCCTCAGTTGGGAACTTGGGAGTTACAGTTAAAACCCGGTCGCCCCCGCTGGACGGACTCGGATTAGTTGACTAACCCCGATCGCAAGGCCCGAACGGCGGCTTGGGTGCGATCGTCCACGCAGAGCTTATTGAGGATGCTGCGAACATGGGTTTTAACGGTTCCGACGGTGATATAGAGTTGTTCGGCAATTTGGGCGTTGTTACAGCCACCAACGATTAACTCTAGGATTTCTAACTCTCGTTTGGTGAGGGGATCGGATTCCATCAACTGCTGCACTTCTGAGTCAACCCCTTCGATGTGCCGAGAGTCATCCCATTGTTCGGCGGTTTCTACATGGTCGATCACGGTTGTGGCCAAGGATTTGGAGGAGTCCGAGGTCAGGGTTTGAACTGAGGACGCGGCGGATTGGGATTTACGAGCTTGACGCAGGACAATTTGGGCGATGTTGGGATCGATCCAGGTATTCCCTTCGTGGGTGACTTGGATGGCTTCGAGGAGACGCTCCAAACTGGCATCTTTCATGCTGTAGGAGTCTGCCCCGGCGGCGAAGGCGGCTAAGACCGCATCTTCGTTGTCGTGCATGGTCAAAATTAAGACTTTGACGTGATGTTGGGTACTCTCGTTGGACTGACGAAATTGTTGTAAGAGTTCGATCCCGTCGAGATCGGGTAAGCCAATGTCGAGAATCGCGACATCGGGTTGGGTGTCCTGAAGCACGGCTAACCCGTCTTGACCTGTGGCGGCTTCTCCTACAATATCAATGACGCCAGTTTGCTCGAGGGCCGCTCGGATGCCAACGCGAGTCAGTTCGTGGTCTTCGATCAATACGGTGCGAATCATACTATCTATTAACGGATTTTGCGAGATTTATACCGGTTAAGGGAATGGGGCAAACCCTAATCTATCAGGGGAAATCAGCTTAAACTGGGGTCAAGTTTAGGGGCAAATCGAGAGAAAACACACTTGCGAGGCAGAATCTCCTCTGGCAAAATCAAAACAGTTTTTAGTCGATTAAATCGTTAGGAAGGGGACACGGCTCTATCTGGGTTACTGAACCTCTTACTCAGGATAGAGGACAAACTGCCTAAAAATTTATAACTTCGTATTATACCCCTTATTGAGCTTTGAACGATATCATCCCTAGATATTTTGTTCCCACGACCCATGACAAATGGACCAGTCCCAATTCTTGTGATCGGCTTTGAGACCGAGACGGATCTGAACGCTAAGGCGGCTTTGCAAGCTTTTGCCGCTCCCCAGGAGGACGATCTCAGCCCCACACTTCGCTTTTGTCAGACCTACCCTACGGGAGATGGAAGCCGGGGAGATGGAACGGTTGCTGGAATCCTCTTGGATGGCGATCGCCTCAATCTCAAAGCCGTGATAGCGGCATTACGACGAGACTTTCCTCAAACGCCGATTGTGGTCACAGGGTACAATCCTGAGTTAGAAACTGGTGAGTTAGCGGCTGGGGCCGATGAGGTAGTCAATCGTCATTATTTTACCTCGGAGGGACTGGCCATGATCTGGCGGGTTCTGTTTCGTGGCGATCGCCGTAGAAACCGGCCGTTGACTTTAGGGGAAGATTTTGAGGAAGACGGCGATATTTCCTATTTGAGTGGCGATCGCCAACAGTTGGAAGCTCGCATTAGTGAGCAGAATCGTCTCATTGCCGCTCAACATCAGGAATTGAAACGACAACGAGAGCAGATTCGCCGTCAACATTTGACGATCCTAGAGGCGTCTCGGATGAAATCGGCGTTTCTCTCAACGGTTTCTCATGAGTTACGAACGCCGTTAAATGTTATTATCGGTTTTTCTCAACTGTTATTGCGCAAGAAAAATAGCTCGTTAACGCCGGTTCAAGTCCAAACGTTACAGTGTATTTTTAACAACGGCAAGCAGCTCTTGTCTGTGATTAATGATATCATTGAACGGTCTAAATTAGAAGCGGGAGCCTCAGAACTTCGTCCCAAAGCGTTTAATTTAGTGCAATTAGTCACGTCGATTGCCGGAAATGCTCGTTGGCTCTGTGAACAGAAAGGCTTAGCACTCTGGATTGATGCTAACGTCGAGAATCCTCGGGTTTTTCAAGACCATCAGGGAGTTCGCCGTGTGGTCTCGAATTTGTTAGCCAATGCCTTGAAATTTACGGAAGAGGGGGATATTTCGGTCCAAATTTGGGAAGTCACTCCAGATCGCCTCGTGATTGCGGTCTCGGATACGGGAATTGGCATCCCCCCGGAACATCTCAAACGAATTTTTGCGGCTTTTGAACAGTTAGATAATTCCCTGGCTCGTAATTATAACGGCGTTGGATTAGGCTTGGCTATTGTCGATTCTCTTGTGAAAATGATGAAAGGAACGATTCATGTGGAGAGTTCTCAGGGACAGGGATCAACCTTTCGGGTAGAATTACCTCGTTCTGTGCTAGAAGCGTCTCCCCGTGAGCCACGAGAAGCCTACATTCCCTATAAAAAACGAGCTCTGTAAAAAATGAGCCGCATCACTGGCGTTGCGTGACCTGTGTGAGAGAAGTATTGACTTAAAAATTGACTTAAAAATTGTTTGAAAATGTTAAAACCTGAACCTAAAATTGATCGAATTCTCGCCGTTGATGATTCTCCAGATAACTTATTTTTAGTGCAAGCAATTCTCGAAGATGAAGGCTATCTGATTGAGTTAGCGGAGGATGGTTTTGCGGCCCTTGATGAGATTGAGGCGAATCCGCCGGATTTGATTCTTCTCGATGTGATGATGCCAAATTTGGATGGCTATGAGGTCACGCGTCGGGTGCGAACTCACCCCAATCTTCCTTATATTCCCATTTTATTGATTACCGCTCATGAAGCATCAAGTGTGGTGAAAGGCCTCGATGTGGGAGCGGATGATTTTATCCGTAAACCGGTGGAGATGGAGGAGTTACAGGCACGGGTGCGATCGCTACTGCGGTTAAAGCATACCATTGATGAACGCGATCGCATGGCCCGAGAACGAGAGGATTTTGTCTCGCGTCTAACCCATGATTTACGAACCCCGTTGGTGGCGGCGGATCGAATGCTCAATTTGATGCAGTCTCAGGCATTTGGGGAGATTTCTGAGTCGATGGAGGAGGCGATCGCGACCATGATTCGCAGTAACCATAATCTCTTGGATATGGTGAATCTATTGTTAGAAGTCTATCGCTATGAAGCCGGTCGAAAACAACTGACGTTTACGCCGTTTAATCTCTGTGCCACCCTAGAAGAAATTTTAGATGAACTGACGCCAATCGCGCAAGATAAGCAAATTAAGATTATCCGTGATTTTCAGGACGAAATTTGTGAGCTAGTTGGCGATCGCCTAGAACTGTATCGCGTGTTTATGAACCTGATTGGCAATGCGATTAAGTTTACCGATAAGGGAACAGTTCAATTACGGCTTTATCGTTCTCCGGTTCCTAATCCCTGGTTGGTATTAGAAGTTGAAGATACAGGGATTGGGATTAGTGCAAGCGATCGCGCCAGTCTCTTTACTCGTTTTCGTCAAGGCCATCACAAACGCTCCGGAAGTGGCTTAGGCTTACATCTATGTCAGCGAATTGTGGATGCTCATCGTGGTAAAATTGAAGTGATTTCAGAGGTTGGTCGAGGCAGTTTATTTCGGATCAAACTACCGCTGGAGATGAATGGGAGTCGCCGATAGTTGCTCTTGAGATTGGCGAGTGACGACGTAATCTCGCATTTGTAGAGCGTTGCGATAGTCGTCTTGGCGTTCGAGTTGGCTATAGAGTTCAACAGCGGCGGACAGGTCGGCGATCGCCGCGTCATAGTCTTGGTCTAAATACTGTGTCCACCCCCGTAACTCCAACAGTTCTGGGTTATCACCTCGGGCTAATTCGAGGGCTTTATCAAAGGCAAAAATGGCATTATGATAGTCTCCAACCGCCGCCGCTTCTCGTCCGACGATTTCCCAATCTTCGGCAGTATTTAAGTGGTCAGGAACGGACTGTCGATTGTAGTCAGGCGGACTGAAGACCCCGTCAGCGTTTCCCCAGGCGGGCTGTCCACCGAGGCTTAACGAGGCGGCGATCGTTGCCACTACGGCAACTCCCATAACTTGGCGTTTACGAACCATAAAAAAGACCAATATAACGTCAGAAACTCAACCCCAAATAATCTCCATTTAGAGTTGTATCAATTATTCTTAATCTACCTTAATCGCGCCGCCACAATCATCTATCATCAGTCAGGATGTCCTCTCTACCAACAGATAGAGTTCCACATCGCTTAACCTGTCCTGTCAACCTAGCCCCACCTAGCCCAGATTCCCACTTCGTTGCAGAATGGCATGAGTGACAATCGGGGCGCCAATCATCGCCGTCACCGCGTTCAACGGTAAAACAATATCCTGACCCGGAACCTGAGCCAGCCAATCCGCCAATAAAGCCAACATCGCTCCCAACAGCATCACCCCTGGGAGTAACCGCAACAGATTAGACGTATTCCACAGAGAACGAGCCAAATGAGGGACCGCCACCCCCAAAAAAGCAATCGGCCCACAAAACGCCGTCACCGTTCCCGCCAACATCGCCGTACTCACCAGCGTCAGCCATTGCACCCGTTGCAGCCGTAACCCCAAGCCAATAGCCACCGTATCCCCCAACCGCAACAAATTCAGAGACTTGGCCAAGCCAAGGGCCAACAACAACCCCAACAGTACAACCCCCACAAAAAGCGGCATCCGTTCCCAGGGAATCCCCGCAAAACTACCAAACGTCCAAGTCAAATAAGCCTGAATCCGCTCCCGAGAACTAAAATGCAGCAAAATCGTCACCAAGGAGTTCACCCCATAGCCAAACATCAACCCCAACAACAGCAGCCGTTCCCGATTGCGAACCTTCCCGGCCATCAGCATCACCAATCCCAACACCAAGGCGGCCCCCAAACTCGCCGCCAGCACCCGACTCCAGGGGCCGACTTGGCCCACTAACACCACCAGGGCCACCCCCAAACTGGCTCCCGAACTAATCCCCAACACAAACGGTCCCGCCAGGGGATTCCCAAACAGCACCTGCATTTGCAACCCCGCCACCGACAAGGCCACCCCCGCCACCATCGCCGTCACGGCTTTGGGGAGGCGAAAGCTGAGGACAATGGTGGTCCAAGTCGGGTCTTGAGGAGATTGTCCCAAGAAAATTCGCAGCATTTCCACCACTGGAATCTCCACCGACCCCACCGCTAAACTCCCATAAAGAATGAGTAAAAATAGCAGGACAATTCCCCAACTGACTCCCACTCGTTGCCCCAAACTCACAATAGTTTTATCACCAACCTTCACAAGGATTGCCGAGGATGAGACCGAATCACCTCAGTCTGATAGGTTCCATCCTCAAATAACCTCAACCCCCGAAACCCAGGATACGCCTCCTCCTCACTCGCTCCGTCCCGCAGAACTTGTTTACAAGTCGAAGGACTCCCACAAAACTGAATACCCTGATAGGGTTCATCAAACTCTAAATGGACATGACCAAAGAGGACGAGTTTCACCTGAGGAAAGCGAGTTAAACAGTCCAGAAAGGCTTGATGATTTTGCACGCCAATGGTATCGAGCCAATCAATTCCCATGGGAATAGGATGATGGTGTAACACTACCACCGTCGGCTGAGAAGCGGTGATTAAAGATTGCTCTAATGCGTCGAGTTGAACTTCACTCAGATAGCCTTCTCCCGATTCAGCCGTGGCTAAGGTAGAGTCGAGTAACAGAACCTGCCAACCTTGACTTTGAAAGACCTTATCGGCGAGAAAGGGTGAATCTTTAAATTCCTGATTTAAGATGTCAACATCATCATGATTTCCAGGAATATAGTAGGTGGGTCGATTAAGAGGTGCAATGCGTTCAATCAGATGTTGATAGGCTTGGGGTTCTCCCCGATGGGTCAAATCTCCCGTCAGTAACAGAATATCAGGATTCCAAGCCTTAACCTCGGCGACCACATCCCCGAGGGAGTCCCAGGTCACTAAGCCACGCATCGCCGTTGTCCGGTCAGCAAAGAGATGAGTATCGGTGATTTGAGCAATTTTGAGAACCATAGGACTATTCGAGTTTTTGATAAAAGGTTTTCTCCCTGTCTGGGAGTAAATTGGGGTGGAAAATTTGCACTAAATCGGCTAGAATTAGGTTGGGGTAAAGGATGCCCGTTTCCCAATAGTCATTACCGCCAAAGTCGTTGACTTGTTTGGTATTATTATAGATGCGATCGCCCTGCCAAGCGGCAAAATTGCCATAGCGCGGGTCATCTTCAATCACATCAGCACGGGTTCGCCAATTTGCATTGACATTGAGCCAGAAATCTGCATCTCTTGCCCGTTGATAGACCACCTCAAAATCCAGAGGAACCGTCCATTGATTGGGGAGGTCGTCCCACAGATAATCTGCCCCCGCATCCCGGAGAAACTGAGCCGCATAACTATCGCCACCGGGAACATACCAAGTATTGGTGGAACTAAAGCCTGTAAACACAGTTGGACGAGAATTCGTCTCAGAAATTGCCTCAGCCACCCGTTGAGTCAAATCTTGATAATCCCGACGAATTTCCTCAAAAACCTCTCTCGCTTTAGCCTCTTGATTCAGAAACAATGCCGTAAACTTCAGCCATTCTGCACGTCCTAGGGGAGACATTTCCAAATACTCTGAATTCAAGACAACCTGTAAGCCAGCATTCTCCAACATTAGCACCGTATCCGAACTCGCCCCCCCGGCATCAAACGTAATCACAATATCAGGATTTAGATTGAGAATCCCCTCAACATTCACCACTTGATTGCGGCTCACATCTCGAATCTTTTGCTGTTTCACCCGTTCCACCACCGCCGGAGTTTGAGCAATCGTCGTGTCACTCATCCCCACCAGGGACTCAACCCGGTCTAACGCCGCAAAATGGGGTAAATAGGTGGTGGATAAGACCACCACCGATTGCACCGGAACCTCAATCACCGTCGCCTCACCCACATCATCAGGAACAGGGGTTCCACAGTAAAGCAAAACATACTCAATCGAGTCCGTCGCCTCAGGATGGGGAGAAGAGAGAGTAACCCGTTTATAGTGGCTGTAATAGTCCACCTCAAACCCCGTCGCAAACTCCACCTGAACTTTATCAGGGAAATAATCCTGATTGGGGTCAAACTCCTCCACACAATCCGGGTGCGATGAACCCTGAAGTTCCGGAGAATTCGAGTTGTGAACACAAGCCGTTAAGCTTAGTCCAATCCAAATCAGTAGAGGTGTAATTCGCTGATAGAATCGCATCAAGAAAACCCAATTAAAACATTGACCCAAGAGAGGGATAGTTGACTAGAATCCCCCCCCTTCTCCTCTGTGTCCTCCGTGACTCTGTAGTTCCCCTCTCCTTACGACTGCGGAGGATACAAATGTTCCGTAACAGGCGTTCCTTCAACTAAATGTTCAGAGACAATCCGACGCGCTACCTCCGGTTTCACGCGACTGTACCAAGTTCTATCCCCCGAATAGAACACCACCGGCCCCAACTGACAAACCTCCAAACATCCCGCCGTGCGAACCGTCACATCCAATCCCGCCTCCTCCACAGCAGATTCCAACGCCTCAAATACCGGTTCCCACTTACGAGACGGATTACAACGACTCGAACGACAAACCGCCAAATAAGGACGTTTAAGCGGATTTTCACTAAAGGGAATCGGACGTTCTCCTAAAACATAAATCGAGCGCAACTCATCATAAAGCGCCAACTTTTCCAACAAGGGTTTTCCCTCCGGTAGCACATCCTCATCCTCACCCAACAACGGATTGGGTAAAAACAGATTCATCATCCGTTCTCCCTCCCCATTCCAGAACTGAATCCCCCAACTTCTCGGCTGGCCCGCCTCATTCAAACGACGATAGAACGCTCCTCGACTTAAACGCCGCTGTTGTCGCAACTCTGGGGGCGTTTTACAATGGGGACCGCCGAGATGCTCTTCTAAACATAGATGTAAGTGCCATCCTTCCGTGACAACGGTGAGATAGCCGTCATACAATAAACAGGTTTTAGGCGGGGCCGTTAGTTCTAATTCTAGGACACTTCCCTGAACCACATGACCGACGCCAATCTCAGACCAATGGTTTTGAAACAGGTCATATAACAACGGACCGGTGACATCACTAGAAATGGGAAAATCTTCATATTCAAGGGTTCCGCCTTGAGGGGTGGGTTCTGTCGTTTTACGGTTGAGGGGAGTGACCCAAGGTTGAAAGTTTGTCATGATACGGTCGATGAATAACACTGCTTCTTTTGTAGCATAATCCTAGAAGCTGTAATGAATCCCGCCTTGAATACTTCGACTTAAGCCTGGAAAGCCGGGAAAGACTTCATAGCGTTCATCAAAGATATTATTGACACTGGCATTGAGACGCAAATTGTCGGTGATGGGGGCTTGTAGTTTGAGGTCTAATGTGGTATAGCCTGGCAAGCGTTCCGTGTTTGTGTTGTTGGTAAAAAAGTTGCTGAGATTACGGAGAAATAGCCCAGCATACCAGCCATCGGGGGTGGCATAGGCGACTCCGATATTGAAGACATCGGCATCCAGAAAACTGAGGCGATTGCCTTCGACGGCTTCATTGTTATCTCGCAAAATTTGGGTATTGTTTAAGGTGAGGTTGGCAAAGGCGAAAATGTTGGGAGCTAGTTGGATATCCAAGGCGGCTTCTACCCCTAAGGCTTCCACTTTCCCGATATTGACATTGGTGCTGGGGTCGCCAAATTCAAAGGCAATGAGTTCTGAGATTTGATTGGCAAAAAGGGTTAAGCGAAATAAGCCGATATCACCCAGTTGTTGGTCAAGACCGAGGTCGAAACTATGACCGCGTTCCGGTCTTAGATTGGGATTGGGGGCAACGGAAAAGGCGGCGAGACCTTCAAGTTGAGACATGAGGGGAGATTTGAAACTTCGGGCATAGTTGGCGCGCAGAGCGGTGCGGTCACTGAGGTTCCAAAGGATGCCAACGGCGGGAGAGGTGAAGGAGCCATTTTCTAGGCTGTTAAATTCTTGGCGCAGACCTACGTTGAGACTGAGATGGTCGGCGAGGTCAACCTCATAGCGAGCGAAGGCGGCCCCATTGTCGATACGACTGTTGTAGTTTTCGGTATCTTCGCCACTGGCAAAGTTGAAGGTTCGGTTTTCTGAAGAAATGGTGCGAAAATCGAGGCCGTAGGTGAGGGTTTGGGTATCGGTTAATTGCCAGTTATGTTGAACTTGTAAGCCGAAACTATTGCGGTCAAGGTTACTGCGGCTGGCTTCGGGGTCGCGGAAGGTGGAGTCGAGGATATCGCTGTAGATGCGGGCCGTGAGATTGGAGGTGTTTTCGGGGTTAAGTTGGGATTCCCAGAGTAGGTCGAGTAGCCAGTCTTCTGTGTATTGTCGGGCCTGGGGACTGAGGCGGTTAAATTCTCCGGCGCTTCCGGGTTCTGTGGGAACGCCGCCGGGAACGCCGATATCTCGGCTGAGGTAGAGGCCGCTGAAGGTGAGACGGTTGCGATCGCCCAAGTTGGCGGCTAGGGTGAGGTTGATATTGTTATAGTTGGCCTGGGCATTGTCGCGGGTTCCTGAGACATCGACGGTTCCCAGGTCAAAGGGAAAGTCATTGCGGGAGAAGGTGCGGTTATAGCCAATCACCCAGCCGACGTCTCCGGCGGTTCCCCGACTTTGAATGGCTTGTTGATTGTAGCCAAAACTTCCCACCTCGCTGCGAATGACCACTTCCGGTTCTTCCGTGGGGGATTGGCTGACGATATTGAGGGTTCCCCCGACGGCGCTAGACCCGTAGAGGGTGGAACTTCCCCCCGGGAGAACTTCTAGGCGTTCAACAAAATTGGTGGTGAAGGAGGAGAGGTCAAAGCCTCCGGAGGACCCTAGGTCATTGATGGGTCGTCCGTTGAGGAGAATTAGGGTTTGGGAGGAGTTTCCCCCGCGTATAAATTGGGAACTGACGGACCCGAGTTGACCGCCACTGGTTCCATCGCTGAGGATTCCGGGGACAAATCGCAGTGCATCTTGGACGGTGGTCGACCCTTGAACGTCAATTTGTTCCCGAGGAACGACATAGATGGGACGGGAGGAATCTCGTAGGGGTCGGTCTTGGCGAAAGGGGCCAAAAACGGGTTGGCGTAGGATACGTTGAATGAAGATTTGCACTTCTTCCGGGTCTTCGATGGGGGAGTCTTCTTCTGTGGAGGAGTCCTGGTCGGGGTCGGGGTTGGCGAGGGTAGGAGCGGCGAGCAGGAGGAGGAAAATGAGGGACAGGGGAAGATATTTCATGATTTTTGAAATGGTGAATGAGTCACCTCTGCCATGAGTCGAAATTGGCAAAAGTGATACTTCTCGACCGTTAGCTGAACGGCGAGATGATGATGTGGAGTTAGCAGAAACTGGCTCCTATTTAGGGAGCGTTGAAGAGGCTAAGTTTGTTGGATTTTAGATGACTAAAAGCTCCTAGAAACTGCACCTAGAGTGCCTGTAGCGAGGGCGGGTGGGCAGTTTTGGGAGCGATTAGGGTGGGAAACCCGAGAGAATTGAGGCGTTGGTTAAATGTTTTCATGGCAACCATCATCTGTAACTCGCAGATGTTTACGGTGAATATGAGTCACTCGGCGGGCATCCTGACTTAGAGCATTCTGGCTCTTTACAGTTGCGGTACAGCGCCGGATTTACACCGGACTTTCCCCGTTTCCTCTGATGGCTGACCCCCATCAGAACCGAATCCTAGGACTGTAGCATGGATGGGACAAATCGACAAGTCTTAGGGTCGATGTCGGGCGATGAGTTGGGGGGCGATCGCATTTTGGGCAACAATGACTCCCTGGCGTTCAAAGAGAATGACCCCGATTTCTAACTGAGTATCGGCATATTTTTGCACGTAGGCTTGGGAATTTTGGCGGATGCGATCGCACAAGTCTTGAAATACCGGTTCCGCTAGGTTTTCTTGCTCTAAATACTGATAGGCTTTCGCCATGGTTGGACAGTTTAAAACCCCACGAATGAGCTTGACATTATCTGTGTATCGTGCTAAAGCTGCCGCTAGAATTTCCAATTTACCATCAGCAATATGGCTCGATGTATTAAAAATCTTGCCCGCCAATTTCACCAACTTTCCATGATAGCCCAGTAACAACACTGAACGAACCTCACGTAATCCTGCTTCAACCAATAGCGCCCCCAGCCAGTTTCCCACTTGGACAATAGCCGTTTTGGGCAATTGCAGGCGTTCAGCCACCTGTAAACCATTACTCCCAATACAGAAAATCAAATCTGATTGCTGTTTAGCAATTTCCTGAAGCTGAGTTTTGGCATTTTCCAAACTTTCAACCGCCGTATGAGGTTGAGCAATACCATGAGTTCCCAAGAGTGATAAGCCGTCCAAAACACCAAAGGCTTCGTTGGAGGTTCGTTTTGCAAGCTGTCGTCCTTCCGGGAGAATAATCGCAACGCGCAGGGTTTTTCCCTGGGGAATAATGTCTCGTAGATTGGCTTCAGCTAAACGACGCGCATAGTGATAAATGGCGGCTTGTCCTTCCTCGGTTTTACCAATTCCTTCTCCCCCGACTAAGGAGAGGGAATCACCGCAAAAGGGGTCTAGGCTGACATCGGCCCAGATGGGAGTATTTCGGGTTAAGTCAAGATTGGCGCCGGGGTCACTGCGGGAGATGGCTAAGGCGCGGTTCTGGTCGAGACAAGCCACTTGTTCGATGGGGATTTCGGCGTCACCGGGTAGGAGGTCGAGTTTGACGGTTTGGGGAGACTGGCGTTGTTGTAGGT
Source organism: Phormidium willei BDU 130791 (assembly GCA_001637315.1). Taxonomy (GTDB): domain Bacteria; phylum Cyanobacteriota; class Cyanobacteriia; order Cyanobacteriales; family Geitlerinemataceae; genus Sodalinema; species Sodalinema willei. The sequence goes on from LSZA01000016.1 coordinate 43,098, forward strand.
GGAGTAAGGCGGCTTTGGCGGCGGCGATGGCGAAGACGGGGAGGGTGTAACCGGAGTTTTGCATGATAGGTGGTGGGATAAAAGGAGTTTCCCAGATTGATAAAAGAAGAAGACTGGTTTAACTGAATCTTGTATTTCGTTGTAACCATTCTACAAATTCTTCACGGCCTAGCTCACTCGATGCGATCGCCAACACCAAACGCTCTTGCTCATCCACAGAGGCAGTAATGTTCACCCCATTCAAAATAAGAAATGTCTCTGTTGCCGCATGGCCGGTACGTTTATTTCCATCTATAAATGGATGATTCATGATGATTAAAAATCCTAATGCTGCTGTTTTATCGACTAACTTGGGGTATAGATATTCGGTGTCAAACATCATTTTAGGCTGGGCGATCGCCGACTCCAACAAACCCAAATTTCGGATTCCCAACCCTCCCCCCGATTGCTCAATAATTCTACGATGCAGCGTTAAAACCTCAACTAGGCTCAAATAGCGAATCATGCCAAACGCCGATATAACTCAGCATTTTTCGCCAAGACATAGTCCGCCGCCTTCTCAAAATCATCTTCTTGCAAACTTAGCCAATCCTCTAAGCTGGCCTTCAAAAGCACCTCCGTCGCAATCCCATGGGCCGTTGCTAACCTCTGTAGCTTTTGGAATTGGCTGTCTGACAAATCAATCGTGATAGAAGCCACAGCAATCACTCTCCTGTTGTATCTGGCTTACGCTTAACCTTCACCCGTTTGAGACGATGGAGGACGAAACAGATGATGATGTTGACGATCATACAACCGCGATCGCCCCTCCGTCGTGGCCCCCAACGCTGGACTCACCACATATAACACCGTCCGTTTTAAACCCAACCGTTCCGTCATTGACGCCATATCCGCCACCGTCCCCAGTTCCACCAACTCATCCTCCCAACCCAGGCGATAACACAAGGCCATCGGCGTTTCTGGAGGATAATGTTGCAAAAGCTGGCTTTGGGCCTTGTGAATCTGACCCGCACTGAGATAGAGACAAAGCGAAGCGCGATGACGGGCCAAACTGGCTAAATCTTCACGACTCGGAACCTGAGTGCGTCCCTGAGTACGGGTGAGGATGATGGTTTGCACTAAATTAGGAACCGTTAGTTCTGTTTGTAAACGGGCCGCTGCGGCTTGAAAGGCGCTGACTCCAGGAACAATCTCGAAGGAAATCTTATCTTTCATCAGATAGACGACCAACTCATGAACCGCGCCATAGAGACTGGGGTCGCCGTCTTGCAGCCGCGCCACAATTTTACCAGCTTGGACGTGGTTCAGCAGCTGAGACACCCAACGTTCTAACGTCTCGCCTCGGGTGTCAATTTGTTCGCTGTCGGGTCGACAATGCTGCAATATGGCCGGGGGAACCAGAGACCCAGCGTAGAAGACGACATCGGCTTGAGCGAGGCGTTGTTGGCCCCGTAGGGTAATGAGGTCAGGGTCTCCGGGACCGGCGCCGATGATGGTTACTTGAGCAGCAGTGGACATGGGACAGTGGAGGAATAGGGGCCTCTCTTAGTATTAATGAACTGGTTTGGTTTTAGCAAATTTCCCGCAATTCCCAACTTCAACTAAAATCAATCTTGCAAAATAGGGAGGACAATTTTAGAACTGTCCTCCCCAAAAATGTACCTGAGATAACCTGTTGTTGCGATCGCACTTCTGCATCTCGAAACAGCCTCCTGTTACGATTTTAAGCCCACCAGCGACCACATCAGATCCACCGCAAGAATATCCGTCACAGATTTCAACACTTGCCGAGATTCTTGCTGGTAGATTTCATGGGCGTAACGCTTTGAGTTCGTTTCTGTCATGTTGTCGTTGTTGACGTGAACAACCGTTTGCTTATCCATCGAGATCGCCTTGAAAGTGGTCTATAGTCTCTACTACTAGGATGACAGTTTTTATCAGGATTGTTGCGATCGCCATAGGACAGAGATGCGATCGGCATCAGTCCTTTTTGCGATCGCGATCGCCCCTCGTCTCACGGCCCCCCAAAACGGCGATCGCCACCCCCGTCAAAACCACGACTCCCCCTAAAAACACATCAGATCCCGGAACCTCTCCAAACAGCAAAAATCCCAAAAAACTGGCTGAAATCGGTTCAAACAAAACCGCCAATGTGACCCAAGTCGGAGACAGCCAACGTAACGCCCAGTTGAGGCTGGTATGTCCCAACAACTGAGGAAACAGCCCCATCAGCAACAAATAGCCATAAAACAGCGGCGGATAGCCCCCATAGCCTTCTCCCAGAAGCCAGGGAAGGGGGATCAAAACCAACGCCGCCACCGTATAGGTAATCGTCACATAATTGCCTAAATCCAGCCCCTGCTGCTGAATCCGGCGCCCCAACAGCAGATGAATACTGACAATCCAAGCCCCCAACACGGCCAAGCCATTCCCCAACAGCGGCCGACTCCCCGGAACGGCGATCGCCATCTCCCCTGACGCCACCAACACCCCGCCACTCAAAGCCAGAACCATCCCCAACCAAGTCCGCCGCGATAACCGTTCTCCCAAGACCATCGCGGAGAACAACGCCACCCACAAGGGCGTGGTCGTCACCAGAGTCGTTGACGCAGCAATCGAGGTATAGGACAAGGAACTAATCCAGGCCGCGAAATGCAACGCCAGAAACAACCCCGACAACGCCGCCCCCGCCATTTGCTGACCACTGACGCGACCCGGCATCTTGCGCCAGTTCCCAGATAGCAGTAGCGCCGCCACGCTCATCCGAGACGCCGCCACAATCAAGCTGAACGCGAAGCCCCCCTCACCGCGCAATTTGAGGGCTAAACGGACCCAAATTGAGCCAGTCGAGATAGCGAGAACTCCCAACAGCACAATCACGATGACGCGCCAGAGGGCCGGCCCGTTCTCGCCGAGATGGGTTGCCATCGGCGTTCCTGGCTTGTCTCGATTGGAAAATCCCATTTAAGCTAGAGAGACAGTGTTTATCAAGTTTAAAAATCTTGCCATGAGTGATCCCATTACTCCCGCCGTCAGCGATCGCATCTGTAAACATATGAACGACGACCACGCCAACGCCGTGTTAGTCTATGCCAAAGTTTACGGCGATCGCCACGATGCTGAAGCGGCCCAAATGCAGGCCATCGATCCCCAAGGAATGGATTTAACGGTTCAAGCCAACGGCGAAACCCTCAATCTACGGATTCCCTTCGATCACCCCTTGCAAGACTCCGAAGATGCTCATCAAACCCTAATTGCGATGATCAAACAAGCTCGTTCGACCACCTAGAGGGTTTAACTCCATTTAACTCCAGGGGGGGCTTAGTTCGCCTCTTCTCGTCCATAGATGGCTGCCGTTTCCCCCGTCAGCCATGCCCACATCCGCTCACCGTAGCAAAAATGCCACCATTCCTGGGGATGCTGGGCGAACCCGGCTTGACGCATCACCTCCGCCAACAGTTGGCGATGACGATGATAGCCTTGTTCGGGATCGCTGGCGGCGGTCGCGAAATAGTCGGGATGCGATCGCGGGGAAATCTCATCAATCGGAGATCCCATATTCACGACCTGATTCGTTGCATTCACCAGAGTTAAATCTACCGCCCCTCCCGTCGCATGGGGGGGTGGATCTTCGGGATCAAGACTCGGAAGCGCCCAAAACTGATACACCTGTTCGAGAAGTTCCTGCCGTTGTGAATCGGAGAGACGACGCAGTTGTAAGCCTCGTTCTTCGGCTAAATCAGCCAACGCCTGATCTACCATAAATTGTTGCACTGCCACGGGACGAAAGGCATCAAAAATTCGCAATCGCCAGCCTCGATGGGTCTTTTGCAGGATCTCTTGGGCCTCAAGCAGTCGTTCGAGAACACTCTCGCGCAAACAAAAGGGACTGCGATCGCCGTAGGGGGCGCCCAATTCTCGATAGGGATGGGGACATTCTAAAGAGAACAAGCCATCGGGAATGGGAACCAGTCGTTCACCACACTCTTGAATGGGAATTATTTGATAAGGTTTCATCATCGTTGATAGGGGGTTAGTAAGACGTAATTCTGAGTCTAAAATTCAGAAAAAACTATAGTTTTGTTTTGATTTCGTTTTGTTTTTTTAGATGCAAACAATAGTTTGCTAATCGGCTATTTCCGCTGCTCTAAACCTCAGACAGCTTTAATCCATGTTTCGTGCCATTTCGTCAAATCTCATGTCATTCAATCCTCCAATTAAAGCCCTCGGACAATCCCTCGCTGGCATTTTCGATAATCAGCGTCAAGCCCAAGAGACCCCAACCTGGTTTGTCCCAACCCGACTGTGGCAGTATCCCCTCGTACAACAGATTGATGGGTATTATGCCATGTTTGTCGAACAAGCCCCGCTCCTGACCCCAGAACAGCCCTATCGACAACGATTGATGCTGCTATCTTGCCTCAACGACGGCGACCTCGAGATTATCTATCGGGCCTTTCGAGATCCAGCCGCGATCGCCGGGGCCGCCCAAACCCCCCAACGCCTGGCCAGCATGACCTCCGAGGATTTACTGGAACTTCCCGGTTGTCGCCTGCAAGTCCAACATCAGGGCGATCGCTTCATCGCCAATCCCCCCGAGGGGGCCAAATGTTGCTTCGACTATCAAGGAAAAACCCGCCAAGTCGAACTCGGCTTTGATCTGACGCCAGACTGTCTTTACAGTCGCGATCGCGGCGTCGATCCAGACAGCGGTCAAGGACTCTGGGGCGCACTCATGGGACCCTATACCTACGATAAACAAACGGCCTTCCCCCTCCCCAAAACTTGGTAAAATACTGAGTCAAACTCGGACAACTCAAGCCTAAACGTTTCCCCTCAACCCATCCCCCCTGTTTGCTAAACTGAAACCGTTTGATACCTCAAAATCCCTAAAATCCCTTAATGAGCAGCTACTTTCGCCCCGCCGTCGATGCCATGCAGGGTTACATCCCTGGAGAACAGCCTAAACCCGGAACCCGCATCCTCAAACTCAACACCAACGAAAACCCCTATCCGCCTTCCCCAGAAGCCATGGCCCTGTTGCGGAACTTTGACGGAGAGTTGCTGCGACGCTATCCCCATCCTTACGCGAATCCCTTTCGCGAGGCGATCGCCGAGGTTCTCAACCTCCCCCTCGACTGGATTATCGTCGGTAACGGTAGCGATGAAATCCTCAACTTGCTCATTCGGGCCGCCGCCGAAGGGGACTCTCGCCGAGTCGTTTATCCCACCCCCACCTACGTTCTCTACAAAACTCTCGCCGCTATCCAACCGGCAACGGTGGTAGAAATTCCCTATGGCGAGAACTATCAACTTCCCGTTGATGCCCTCCTCAACGCTCAAGGGGCTGTGACCTTTATTGCCTCCCCCAATAGTCCTTCCGGTCATTTAGTCTCAAACGACGACCTTCGTCGCCTTGCTAAAGGGCTGTCTGGGGTCTTAGTCGTAGATGAGGCCTATGTGGACTTTGCTGACGGGACGGCGTTACCTCTCGTGGCGGAGTTCGAGAATGTCATCGTTACCCGAACCCTCTCGAAAGGCTATTCCTTGGCGGGATTACGACTGGGTTTTGGGATTGCCCAGCCGGGACTGTTAGCGGGACTGTTTAAGGTCAAAGATAGCTATAACATCGATGCGATCGCCGCCCTCATGGGGGCCGCCGCGATGCGAGATCAGGATTACAAAAATCACTGTGCTGAACGAGTTAAAGGCTCTCGCCATCGGTTAAGCCAGGAGTTACAAGGGTTAGGCTTCAAAGTGCCGCCCTCACAAACGAATTTCTTGTTGGTGACTCCCCCTCGGGAGAACGCTGAGGAGATCTATCTGGCTCTGAAGGCCCGAGGTATTCTGGTTCGCTATTTCAATCACTCGGGCCTTGAGAAACAACTACGCATCACGGTGGGAACTGAGGAACAAAATCAAACCCTCATCGAAGCTCTCGTGGATTTAATTTAGGTTTACCCCTCCCCTCCTCGTGTCATGGCTGAAGCCGTGACACGCACCCTCGGCGGCTCTGCCGCCTGGTACGGGAGGCAGAGCCGCCGAGTTGGCATTCCTAGGCAGAGCCTAGGAACGAGGGCGATACGAGGGCGATACGAGAGTGAGAGAATGTCTGGTGTTCCCTTCTCTTGCCTCTTGTCTCTTCTTTCCCAGTTCCGGTGTTCCCTGTTCCCTTCTCTTGCCTCTTGTCTCTTCTTTCCCAGTTCCGGTGTTCCCTGTTCCCTGTTCCCTTCTTTTGCGCCTCTTACCTTCTCTCCCCCTACCCATGTCTCGGAAAATGACTAATCTCAGCATAGCCATTAAAGGTGAGCGTATCTTGTCGGGTTTCGAGACGGTTGAGACGGAGTTTTACACCGTCGAGATTGAAGCGATCTAAGTCCACCATCCCATTGAGGGCTTCGAGGAGGGCTTGACTGAGTTGTTGACTGTCTTGGCGTAACTCCTCGGGAACCGACTCGTCAATACATTCAGGATTTGTAAAATGGATGCGGCGGCGGCGTTCAATTTCTACGGTTGTTTCTAAGACAATGGGGATTTCTGGACCAGCCGCAATTTGAGCCTTGGCTGTCAATTGAATCCGATTCGCCGGTTTCAGTTTCACCTTGACTTGAGTGAAGGAAACGGGTTTTCCCTGGGTGAGTGATTCTAAACCGGGCAATTCCAGTTCTTCTAGGCGTTGTGTGACTAAATCCGCTTCAAAGGCTTGGTTGATGCCGGCTTCGCTCAGCACCACTTGCGCGATCGCCTGGGTGGGCTGTTTCAGTTGCAACTGTCCACTCAACACGGAACTAAAATCGAGTGAGACACTATCAGTTTCAAAGGACATCTCTTGGACCGGAAAACGGCGACGAATCACCAATTCCCGGCCGTTCATCTTGAAGCTATCAATACTCCCTTGTAGCAGTTTGCTCGATGGTGAACAGCGAATCTGTACGTCCACGGACTCGCTTTGACTGAAAAGCTGGGCAATAGAGCGACTTGCCACGGTATCGAGCATTTTTGCGCCCCAATCCGTGCCTTCCGTCGTTGGATTTCCGATTAAACTCCCAAACATATCAAGCAATGCGTGTCCGCATATCCTAGAGGCAACTTCTCTATTTGTAACAAAATATGAAGTGGCCTGCAATCATCTGATAGGTAGAGGAAATACACCACGGGCGATCGCCCAGGTGGCGATCGCGTCAATCCCCTCTCTCCCTAGGGAGATTTCGCGGGGGAGATTTCGCGGGGGAGATTTCGGGAAAAAGATTTATTACCACAAAATTACTATTCTGTCAAGGCAAAGGATCGAAAAAAGGGTCGAGCGGACTCAAAAAACTCGGCTCGCCGGCGTTGAGGAAACTGAGCCGGAACCGCTGCAATCGTCTGATAGAGGCGAGTTCCCACCCAATAGACGTGATGTTGATAAATCAAGCCATCTTGCCCCTCATACAACAGAATTCGCCCCGGATAGCCCGACAACGCCACCTGACGATCTTGAACCAGACGCTGACGGATATTGGTTAACACGCCGGCGATCGCCCCATCAAAACGAGTTTCCCGAGGAATCACCTCAAAAAAATCGGGGAAATCCGCCACAATCACCCCATACACCTCATTATCACGCTCTAATCCCAGAATATACATCTCCAGCATCCCCAAACTGGTTTCAACTGGCTCAATACTTTCCCGTAACTGGCCGGGGGGGAAATTCACCTGAAACCCTAACTGAGGGTGTTCGAGGGGTTGCCAACCCTCAGGAATCTCGGGCTGACGCTCAGTCGTCTCCTCCATCTCATCAGGAGAGGCCACCGACTCAGACTCAGTCTCCTCCGTCGAATCCGCCCGCAGTGGCTGAAATAGAACCCCTGACAGGAGGAAAACTCCCACCAGTCCCCACACCAGTTGACCCCAGGGCCAACCACCTCGACCTTGCTCAGCTCTCATCACAGGCACTACGCCTCATCTAACGAATACACAACACTTCTTTAAGTTTGACAGAGCTTAGCCAATTTTGCCCCCGCTCAGCCCGGAGATCCGCACCGATATCCCAGTTAAAAAAGCCGTCAAGCGTCAAGAAAACCTGTCAAAATGGATCAGAAATCGGCCTGAAGCCATGTATCGAAGCGATCGCCTCCAGAGGCGATTGTTGACCAACCGTTTTCCTCCAATCTTGACGTGACTTTCCTATGGGACGACATTCAGCTTTGAGTTCTACCCCAACGTTCTTAGCCAAACTCCTCAGTTTCGCCATCATCCTGCTGGTTCTCATCAGCGTTCCCCCAACGGCGATCGCCCTGACCGATGCGATCGCCCCTGAACTAGCTCAAACCCCTTCCAACGGCCCCTCCAATGGCAGTAGTTTCGTCACCACCGCCGTCAATCGGGTCGGCAACTCTGTCGTCCGCATCGACACCGAGCGAGTCGTCACCCGTAACGTCGATCCCTTTCCCAACGATCCCTTTTTCGAACGCTTTTTCGGCGACGACTTTTTCCCCACTCCCGCCCCTCGGGAGCAGTTGCAACGGGGACAAGGTTCCGGCTTCATCGTTGACGCCACCGGAACCATCCTCACCAACGCCCATGTCGTCAACCGAGCCGATCGCGTCACCGTCCGTCTCAAAGATGGCCGCAACTTAGAAGGCCGCGTTGCTGGCGTTGACAGTGTCACCGACTTAGCCGTCATTAAAGTCAATACCAACGGCCGCGATTTACCTGTAGCTCCCCTCGGCGATAGTGATGCCGTCCAAGTCGGGGATTGGGCGATCGCCGTCGGCAACCCCCTCGGACTCGATAACACCGTCACCCTGGGCATTGTCAGTACCCTCAACCGCTCCAGTGCCCAAGTCGGGATTCCCGATAAACGCCTAGACTTCATCCAAACTGACGCCGCCATCAATCCCGGCAATTCCGGCGGCCCACTCCTCAACGCTCGTGGAGACGTCATCGGTGTCAACACCGCCATCCGGGCCGACGCTAACGGCATTGGTTTTGCTATCCCCATCAATACCGTCAAAGCCGTCAGCGATCGCCTGGCCCGAGGGGAAAGCATCGCCCACCCCTTCATCGGCATCCAGATGATCAGCCTCACCCCAGATCTGGCCCGAGAGAACAACCGCGATCCCAACGCCGGTTTTACCATTCCTGAAGAGAATGGCGTCCTCGTGATGCGAGTTCTCGCCGCCAGCCCCGCCGAAGAAGCGGGCCTACGACGAGGCGACGTGATCACCCAAATTGATCGCCAACCCATCAGCAGTGCCGAAGACTTACAGCGACAAGTTGAAGAAAGTCAAGTCGGACAAGTGTTACGGTTGCAAGTGATTCGCGGCGATCGTACTCTTTCTCTACGAGTGCGAACCGGAGAACTCCAAGCCGACGCTCGTTAACCGCTGACGTTCCCCCTGCTAACCATGCTCATCCCCATCACCCGAGAACGGTTTGAAACCCTAATTCCCCTCACCGCCACCGCCTCCCAATATGCCTACTATTGGGGCAATTGGCAGAATTTAGTCAAACAAATCCTCTTCTCGCTGTTGGGGATTCTCCTCGTCTGGCTTCTCAGCCTCACCCTTCATAGTCAGGGATTGAGTCTTTTTCTCGGCATTTTTGCCGGACTCTATTGGCTTTGGAACCCCGTCGCTAAAGCCAGTTTTCGCAACGCCAACTATCGACGTTATCCCTATAGTGGGTTTTGGCAGGGGGAAATTCTTGATGTTTATGTCACCGAAGAAGTCATCGGAACAGAAGAAACGGCTAACGCTAAAGGGGAATTAGTCTTAGTTGAAAATCGTGAACGTCGCTTAAATTTAGAACTCGGCGATGAACGCGGTTTTTTTGCCCAAGTTCAAGTTCCCCTACGCCGTCAACATCAATTTATTGCACCGGGGCAAACAGTCCATCTACTGGTGATGTCCGAAGACCCTGACTTACGCCGCATTGCCAAACTCTCGGATTTATATATTCCCAATCGCCAAATTTGGGTGAGTGATTATCCCTGGTTACAACGGGAAGCCTTCAAAGAGGTGAGTCAACAACTTGGCCGAGGCGATCGTCGTCGCACGCCTCCGCCGAGCCGTCGTCGTTAAATCAAATTTGTTTTAGAGGCTGTCTCAGACGTTATTGTAGGGATCATGGGTAGTCTTCCGGTGTCCTACCCTGATTTTTTTATGGTTCAACTTCTCTCCCTTGACCCCCAAACGATGTTGATGATGATTGTGTTCTCATCGTTTCTACAAGCTGGGATTATAACAATCCTAGATATTGTGGCTAATCAATATAAAGGCATTTCTCTCTATATGTTAGCTGCTGTTGGTTATGCCCTTGGAGCGAGTGTCTCACTATTTCCCGCAGGCTTGGAATCAGCCACGCTCAAATTTTTGGGCAATGTTTTGATTATTAGCTCAAGGGTACTCTTGGCAATTTCTATTCAGCAATTTCTCGGATCAAGAATTAATCAATCCGTTTGGAAATTTCTCATCATTTTACTGGTTTTATCTCAGTTTTATTATTTATTTAAGATAACTATATCGTAAGAAATTTATGGATTTTGATGATAAATACAATTACTTATACCATTTTAATTAAATGTATGCTCCAGTCTAAAACTAATAATTTTTTACTAACATCTCGTTTGATGATTGCTATATTTGGAATTGAAATTTCAATTTCAGTCATGAGATTGGTATTACTTTTAGGGAGCGGAACCAGAACTGCCGTTGATAGATCATTGGCCAATATATTGAGTTGGCTATTCTTGTTTTTTGTCGATTTTCTGCGTAATGGTTTTTTTTGTTTTAATGGTGAGTCAGCGAATGTATTCGGATCTCAAAGAGGTTTCAGAAATTGACTTTTTA
>LSZA01000017.1 GCA_001637315.1 Phormidium willei BDU 130791
ACGACAATTGCGGATATATTCGTGCAGTTTAGCAACCTTATGGTGAGCCTTACGCCAGTTATTTGACCCTTTAACCTTATGAGACGCTCTTTGTTGCAGCAATTTCAGCTTGCGTTGGAGGTCTGCAAAGAATCGGGGTCTTGGTACTAGCTCACCAGCAGAGGTGGCTAGATAGTTCCTCAATCCTACGTCAATTCCCAAGGCTTCCCCGTGGGGTAGGATGTCAGGAACTTCAGAGTCGCACTGAAGGGTTAGCATCACGTACCACCCGGAAGCACGTTTGACCACCTGGGCTTGTTTGATAACGAAGCCTTCAGGAATCGGTCGTGAGAGTCGCATTTTCACCCAGCCTACCCCAGGGAGTTTGACGCGGTTTCCCCGAACGGGGTCTTTTCCCAATTGTGGAAACAACAGAGAACGCAATCTTCCCGGTTTCTTAAATCTGGGGAATCCATGTCCTCTTTCCCACATCGAGACAAAGGCTTTCTCTAAACGTCGCAACACCTGTTGCAGCATTTGAGCGTTAGCTGTACCTAGCTCAGGATAGACTTTTCGAGCTTGGGTTAAGGCTTTACACTGGCTTGAAAAGCTGGGTCGCGGTGCGTCGGGGGACATGACGTACTCACCTCGAAGAGAGCATCGGTCGATGAGACAGGCTCTCGACTTGTACCAGTCTTTGCGCTCTGCCAAAGCATAGTTCCAGACCCGACGAGAGGTTTCTAACCATTCGTCATAGGTCTGTTGCTGCTGTTGAGTGGGCGCAAGCTTGTACTGGTATGTGAGGTGAATCATTACCTAAAAACGACACCTTATTTTTTAGGCTAGCACGGATGGTTGAAATATGTAATCAAAAAGTCGCCCTAGAAGGGCGAGGCTCTAACCCCAAAATTTTTGGTAAAGGGACCCTCGGCGACGTTTGGGTTCAACCCAGAGCCGTTCGAGTAGCCATAGGGCCAGAACGATCGCCACCTGAACGGGCCAAGGAGAGAGGGCAAATCCTACCACTAGGCTGACTAATCCCGTCATGGCTGCCAGTATACTGTAGATGTCTTCGGAGGTTTGACGGAACCAGTATAGGCAACCGGCGGCGATCGCCAAAGCTATCAAATCAAAGGGTAGCATTTGAGGTGACCTCGGTGGTGTTGATGTGCTGTGAAACGCGACGCTAGACCATGACTATCCTATCATTGGGCCTAAGCATTGGGCTGTATACCACATCACTTGAGGCACATCACCTGAGGGGAGCAAGGTTTCCCGCCGGGGGGTAGATGAACATATTGATAAACGCTGGTTCTCGTTTTACTATGAAAAAAATATATGGCTGTTTTGAGTGGGGTCTTACCAGACCCTAGCCCGCATCATTCAACGTCATGAGACAAGCGCTGCTATCTTGTCGCTGTTATTTTGTTTGAGTCAACCCTAGTGTATAAGGAGTCCTACCGTGTCTGTCGAAACTCTCGAAAAACGTTCAACAGTCCGTAAACATGCACCGCGTTATCGAGTGTTACTCCACAACGATGATTTTAATTCGATGGAGTATGTTGTGCAGACGCTGGTGCAAACGGTTCCGGCGATCACCCAGCCCCAGGCCGTTAGCATCATGATGGAAGCCCATACCAATGGCAAAGCCTTGGTGATTACTTGTGCGCAGGAACACGCCGAATTTTACTGCGAAACCCTACGTAATCATGGGTTAAGTAGTTCCATTGAACCCGATGACTAATTCATCCCATTTAAGCCAAGTTTTGGGCTGAATTAGCTGAATTTTGCCCAAAACTTGGCTCATGTCCTCAGCGTATCTTCGGGGTCTAGGAGTTCGCGGCTAGGAGTCAAGTTCTAGGAGTCAAGTTCTAGGAGTCACGGAGTTATCGAGGATGTTTCGTAAATCTTGGGGCGATCGCCCCCTCTTAGGCCGTTTGAGTCGCTTTGTGGGACTGTTACTCCTCGTTTGGCTGCCCCTGGCCATCCCGATCTATGCTTGGGTTGAGGACGCCAATCTAGCCAGCATTTTGGCCACCGGGATTCTCTATCTGGAATTTCTGATTCTACTGAAGCTGTGGGGAACTCGGGTCTATGGGCGATCGCCGGTGTTTCGCGCCTATGGTTTGGAATGGAGTCGTCGCCAGGTTGGGGAGTTTCTCGGCGGCTTGTTGGGGGCTGCTGCTGCTATGGCGCTGCTGGTTCTAATCCAGGTCAGTTTGGGTTGGATGGCTTGGCAGGATTTCCCGTCTTTGCGGATACTCGTCGAGGCGATGGGGGTTGGCCTGGCTGTTGGTTTCGCCGAGGAACTCTTATTTCGAGGCTGGCTTTGGGATGAGTTACGACGAGACTATTCTCAACGCAAGGCGCTCATCCTCAATGGGATTATCTTCGCCTTGCTCCATTTTATTAAACCCCCAGAGGAAATTGTACGCACGGCCCCTCAGTTGTTGGGCCTGCTTCTGTTGGGGGTGATTTTAGTGCAATTGACGATTCGCACTCAGCGGCGTTTGGGGGCGGCGATTGGCTTTCACGGCGGCTTGGTGGCTAGTTATTATCTGTTGACGGTTGGACAGATGTGGCAACCGTCGCCGCCATATCCCATGCTGATTACGGGGATTGATGGTAATCCCTTGGCGGGGTTGTTGGGCCTGGGGATGTTGTTGATGATTAGTGTTGGACTTCAAAAACTCGCTCCGCGATAAGTCGGGTTTCGGTGATTCGGGTTTCGGTGATTCGGGTTTCGGTGATTCGGTCTAGGGGATTTTTGTCTGAACTCTGTTGTTTTAAAAATCAACGCTAGGAATGCAAAAAATTGCGCAGCTTAGATGTTTGACTTGGCACGTCCGAGATGAAGCCCGTGGGAGTATTTAGCCCCTAATTGCCATATGTTGCCTTGATTCTAGCATAAAATACGGCTAACAAACAATATTGTTACTGAACGTTACAAACATAACAAAAAAACCGCTCGGGGTTGGATTGGCGACTGGCCGAAGCGGTTAAGCTGAGGGGTAATCCCTCAATCGCGGCCCGCGAAGAACTGAGAAATCTCCTCTAGGGGTTGTAACTGAGTGCCTGGATAGTAAAATTCGAGAATATCTCGGCTAGATTGGCCGAGATTCGCCAAATTATAGGAGCCAGTTTGACTCAATCCGACACCATGGCCAAAGCCTCCCCCGATAAAGGTATAGCCTTCTAAGATTTGCTCCTCATTATTGTTCTCATCATCATCCTGTTCATAAATGGGTTCAATATAGAAAAAGGTACTAATCGGGGGATAGAACGCATTACGAATTTCATCATTGGGAATTTCAATGATTCCCGTATCCGTAGTAATGGTCATCTTGAGAACACGTCCAGCCGGCGATCGCTCCACAATCGCCACCTCGCGAACCTCACTAAAATCAATGGGACGATTATTACGACGATAATAACGTTTAAGAAACTCCGTCATCTCCTTAAGACTGGTGGATTCACGCCAACGAAACGTATTCCAAGTCGATTCATTAAACCCCTGCTTGAGTTCCATAAATTCGCGAAAATTGGCTTCGCGATCGAGGGGTTTCGCCGCCAAATCCCAGATTGACGTGGGAGCATCCACCCGAGCCACCAAATAGGGCCGAGATTCCCCTAACCAAACATCTTCAAACGGCGATGTCACACCGCCAGTGGTGGAGGAATAGAGCGCATCAATCGGCTCATTATCATAGGTTAAAACGAGTCCTGACGTGGCAGCGATCGCGCGATCGGCCGTCGCCACCGTATTATCTAACCCCCAATACACCTGACAATGAGTATCGGCACAAAGTTCATACTCATCGATCGCAAAGCGATGTAAATTCCGCACCGCATAGGTTCGCGCAATAATCGCTTGAGCCTCCACCGCCGCATAGGGAGCCGTGGGGCCAATTTCATGGGGGACCACACCGCGTAAATAGGTTTCGAGGGGAACCGTATTCACCAAAGTATAACTCCCATAAGCATTGGGTTGTAACTGCATCTGGCCGCCATAGGTTCGTTGCACCCCATCCGTAGCCACTTGAATCGTCCCTGAACTGGCGCTAACCGTGACCCGGTCGCGGTTGTAGCGAAATCCATCGGCTTCCCATCCCGCCTGATAACGACGATCGCGGACTTGGTTTTGGAGCGTTGCGATCTCCAATCCCTGATGGTTGAGCCTTTCGATTAACAAGCGGCGTAATAATGGCGTTTGATAGACATCCCGCGCGGCCCAAACCTGCCAAACATCACTGGGTTGAGCGATTTCGACCTCAACACCGCGATCGCGCCAATCCTGGGCCGCGTGTTCAGCATTTTCAAAACTGCGGTGGCTGCTGAGAACCACTCGTTCCTCTAAGACCGGTTCTGTCAATGACTGGGTTTGCAATTCCAGCGTGAACTGATCGAGTTGCTGAGTGCGGGTTGTTCCATCCCCCCCTTCAAACGTTACAGTGAGGGTTCCGCCGCGACCATCTTCTAACACCAGGCGATCGCCGGCCTGTTCTCCAAACCGCTGCACCACGCCAACATCAAGGGTAAACTCCGCCGCAACAGATGGGGCCAGAGTTCCCAGCCAGCCGAGAGTGGCTAAGAGGAGTTGGCTGAGTGGGGGAGTCTGCCAGCGGGGGGACGAGGGAGAGAGAATCACGCCAAACATGATCATGGGGATAGGGGGAAGTGTTCCTGATAAGATAGCAAATCAAGAGACCCCCTGGGGACTGCTGTCGGTGCAACTACTCAATCACCTCGATACCCTGTTTATTTATCTCATCGTCAGTCTGGCCACCCTGGCGATGGTCATCGAATGTCGCGCCACCTACCGCGATTGTATTCATCGCTGTCGCGCCACCGCTGAGGGGATTCGTCTGTTGCGATCGCACCCCAATCAAGACGTTATCCCCCTTGAGACGCTTGACTCAGAGCAAGTTCGTTGGCTTCTCGAACATCTCGATGGAAACTGTCCCCCCGATGATCCCAATCAGTTTTACCTGCATCGTCAACAGGAGCATATTATCTGTTTAACCTATCCGGCGATTCTAACCTCCCCGGTTCCCCGCAGTCCCGTGGCTACTGCACCCACCCTACTGACCGGATTGGGGGTATTGGGAACCTTTAGCGGGATCTATCGAGGGTTCCAAGGGGTTCGTCTCGATGCGATTACCTCAACCGACCGCCTTCTCGATACCAGTAGCCAACTGTTGGCGGGAATGCAGGTGGCCTTCGCCACGTCTTTATGGGGATTGGGAACCGCCAGTCTGTTGGTGTTGCTGTTGGGAATCAGTGAGCGAGTGCGAGTTTGGCGACGTCATCGGTTGCGATCGCAGTTTAGTCAGATTGCAATTTGGCGACCCCCCAGTCAGCTATTGCAACGTCTAGTTCAAGAGGCGCAACGGGGAGATCTCAAGGAACTGCAACAGATTCGTCAGATTCAAGAACGCCAACTGACGTTGTTTGAGCAGGTTCAGCAACAGGTTCAGCCGCCAGCGACTCCCCCCAATCCGGGATGGGAACGGCTCGAACACCGAGTTACTGAGGCAATTTTAGAGCCTCTAGCGCAACACTTGCAGCAACAGCAACAGTTCCTTGAGGACACCCATGTGGCGATTCAGGGGGTATCCGAGTCCTTTTCGCAACAGATTGAGCCGGCCATGGTGACGTTGACGCAAGAGATTGCGGGGATGAGTCGGGTTCAGGAGGAGGCGAATCAAGGCTTGCTGGGGGTCTGCGATCGCCTCGATCAGACGTTAAAGCAGGTTCAGGATTACAGTCAAACGGCCTTGGAGCAAAGTGTTGAGATGCAGCGATCGCTCCTCGATGACGTTCAGCAACGAACTGAGGCTATTTTAGAGCAAAGTCAGGGCAGTTTTGCGAGTCAGGCTCAAGTTTTGCAAGCGGTGGGGGAGGAAACGGTGGCTACGATGACAGAGGCGCGATCGCAGTTAATGGCCAGTTTAGATACGATTGATCGTCTCATCCAAGACAGCCGCCAAACGGTTGAGGGGGAGTTAGAGCGATTCCGCTTGGATTATCAAGATGCGTTAGATGGCTATTTTTCCCAGCAAAATGAGTTATTAAAATATACATTAGTCAAACAACGCCAAGGGTTAGAGGCGGTGGTCAACTCTTGGCGAGAGAGTTTAGATGCAAGTTTACAAGAGAGTTTACAAGAAAGTTTACAAGAATCCCGCATCAGAGAGGATAGACAGGAACCATGATTGGCGAACCCCAGCCAGATAGTCGGGATGGTGATGAGTCAGGAATTTGGCTATCGATTGGCGATTTAATGTCCGGCTTGTTGCTATTTTTTGCCCTGTTGTTTGTCACGGTGATGGTCAAGTTGCGGGATTATCAACAGGCGTTTGAGCAGTTACCGGTTGTGGTTCTCAATGCGATCGAGCGGGAGTTAGGAGGTCAAGATATTGAAGTTGATGAGCGCACGGGAGATGTGAGTATTGGCGATCGCATTCTCTTTGACTACAATAGTGCCACCTTAAAGCCCGAAGGACAAGCCTTTTTGCAACAATTTATTCCCACCTATAGCCAAGTTGTTTTTAGTAATCCCGACTTAGAAAACGAGATTGTTCGCATTATCATCGAAGGTCATACCAGTTCTAGTGGAACGGCGCAGGGAAATTTAAACTTGAGTTTGCAGCGATCGCAAGCTGTGTTTAACTATATTGCCTCAGATGCGGTTCAATTCCCCCATAAAGAGGCATTTCAGCACAAGCTGCTTCCAGCGGGGCGGGGCGCACTTGACGCGAATCCTGAGCGAGATGATCCCGGCGATCGGCGAGTTATTTTTCGCTTTCAATTACGATGATCATGTTTTTTTAGGGTTTAACATGATAGGAATAATTAACGACAAGCGATATTGCCACATAGAAAAATTTTTGAGAAAAAATTTTGCCTTTACGATTCCGAAGGACTATCAACCATCAACTCAAATAAAACCTCCTCATTTTGCAGAACTTTGATATTCAAAAATAAAGGTCCTGTTGTATAAGTTAATTCCTGAGCAACGGCTTGAACCGTCACTTCTCCCGACTGTTCCAAAAGACGTTCCAAGAAACTTTGAAACTCCTGAGGACGACCTCCAATAATTTGAATTTGTGCCGGCAAAATTCCTTCACGTTCCCCTTGAAAACGAGCCGCTTCAATCAACCAATAGACCCGATTTCCCACCTCATCGAGATTATCATTTAAATCAACCGTGACCTCAGCCACCACCTCATCGGCTTCAAAGACCACCTCATTGGGTAACACCTCAAAAAAGCCTCGCACCAAAACTTCACCGAGGAGATAATTGCGAGACGATCGCACCCGAACCACATACTCCTCACCATCAGCCAAACGGTCTGTCAAATTGCGTACCTCTTGAGAATCAATCCGTAACGTCGCCTCCTCCGTCTCAGGAGTTCCTGGACGAAGGACTTGAGTCGCAACTCGATTGGCTTCTTGGAGAATTTGTAAGACCACCTCATCGACCTGAGTCGGATCGAGAACTCGCACTCGGGCCGAGGTCAACACCTGTTGCTGGAGAATGGCTAAACGGCGTTCTCGTAATAATTGAAAGTCCTGGCCAATGCGTTGTAACTCGTCTTGTAGGGCCATCTGTTGCTGAGTGAGACTGGCCAGGAGTGCTTCGCGTTCTGCGAGTTCGAGTTCCTGGCGTTGCAATTCCTCAGCTTGTTGCGCTCGTTCCTTTTCCTGACGCACTAACTCTCCCTGTTGCGTCATCAAACGCCGGCGATTCTCTTCGAGTGCGCGATCGCGGGCCTGAAGTTGTTGCCGGGCCTGTTCGGCGGCCGCTTCGAGTTGTCGTTGTTGGCGTTGTAGCTGCGCAATCCCCGACTGTAACGCCTGTCGTTGGGCCTCAGTGTCGAGTAATTGAGATTCAATGCGGCGAATTTCTAATTCAGCTTGACGTCGCTCTTCTTCTGTGGTAACAAGCTCTGTTTCCGTCTCTCGTAATTGTTGTTGCGTTGCCACCTGTTCTTCTAAAGCCGCCGCCAAATCCTGAGATACCTGTTCGAGGGAGCGATTAAGTGCATCGAGACGCTCCTGAACCAACACCGCGCGATCGCGAGCTGCTGCGAGTTCCGACTCAACGCGGATTTTATCCGTTTGTGTAGCCTGCAAATCCTGGCGGGCCGAATATAAATCTTGCTGAATCTCCTCAAGTTCAAATAAGCCAGTACGCAATCGTTGATCGAGCAGCAACAGAATCGCCAACGTGGAGGCGGAAATCAGGCCACCGGTGACAACCGTAACGAGGGTGGCGGTTTTGCGCGGACGTAGGTTAAACAGACTCAGGCGAGCCTTTCCCACCTTGGTTCCAATCTGATCCCCCACCGTTGCGATCGCGCAACCGAGAACCAACATGGCCAAAATTAAAACATATCCAGTGGTCATGGCTCCTCCTGTGCGATTGGGACCCCTCGGGAGAGACAGCGGTGTAACTCACCGCAAAACGGCGGCGATCGCCGCTGATAGCATGGTGACACAGGAGCGATCGCCGCCGTAGGTCAATGCGGCGGATGCCATTTTAACGGGTTTTCGGTCAACCTCAGCGATCAGGTAAACTGTTGACTGAGGGCCACAGGATTATGAACCGTGATCTTCTTCTTATGAATCGAGATCATCTCGTCTTGGCGTAAATCTCCTAATAAACGAGTCACCGTCACCCGAGTTGAACCAATGGCCTCGGCGATCGCTTGGTGAGATAACTTGAGATCAATGGTGATCCCCTCAGAACTCGGGAGACCAAAATCCCGACAGAGAATCAGTAAAAAGCTCACCAAGCGCGATCCCATATCTCGGTGAGCGAGGGTTTCGATCATCATCTCCGTCTGTAAGATCCGGGATGACAACCCTTGTAACATCAAAATCGATAAATCCGGGTCTTCCTTGAGGGCCTTTTCAACTTGTTCAATGGGAACCGAGAGCAACTCAACCGGTGTAAAGGCCACCGCGTGGTAAAACCGATCCGAACGATGTCCGGTAATCAAAGACAAGACCCCAAAGACGCTATTTTCCCGCAACAGAGCTACCGTAATCTCCTCCCCCGCCTCATAGACGCGCGAGAGTTTGACGGCACCCTTAACCAAAAAATAAACGCGTTCAGCGGGGTCGCCGGGAAAAAAGATGGTTTTTCCACGTTCATAATTTTCAACAACCGGCGGAAATGAACCGCTTCCCATCTGGTGAAATACCGCCGCCAGTGGTTTATCCTGCATGGCTACCATCGTCCTCTCCCTATCACATGCCTCAAAATTGCCGTTATCCAGCAGGCGCGATCGCCCACCCTTATTCTGCCATTGACCTCGCCTCATCGGGGAACTTCAGTCTCCAAATTCGAGCCTGAGACCACTAAAATTGAATTTTGAGTAAAAATTCGTCAAATTCGCTACCTTCAGACCGATTGATCCCACTGAGAGTTGATCATCAGGGGTCGAGTTTTCCCCGGCCCTCCCCCGTCGAAGCGTGATTTTACCCGAAAATATGGTACAAAGCTGATTGTCACTTAGGATAAACTATGCTGGATCTCACCGGAAAAAAAGCCCTGGTCACGGGAATTGCCAACAACCGCTCCATCGCCTGGGGGATTGCTCAACAACTCCACCAAGCCGGAGCTGAACTCGCCATTACCTACCTCCCCGACGATCGCGGTCGTCACGAGACCAAAGTGCGCAGCCTCGTCGAACCCCTCAACCCGAGCCTAATTGAACCCTGCAACGTCCAAGACGACGAACAAACCCGCCAACTCTTCGAGACCATTGAGCAGAAGTGGGGAAGCTTCGATATCCTCATTCACTGTCTGGCCTTCGCCGGGAAAGATGAATTGAGCGGTGATTTCAGTCACACCTCCCGTGAAGGCTATCTACGAGCCCTCGAAATTAGTTCCTACTCTCTCGTGCAGATGGCGGGTTTAGCCAAACCGCTACTCAACGAAGGGGGAAGTCTATTGACGATGACCTATCTCGGTGGCGTGCGCGTCGTCCCCAACTATAACGTCATGGGAGTCGCCAAAGCCGCCTTAGAAACGAATGTGCGCTACTTAGCCGCAGAACTCGGCGCCGCTAAACTACGGGTCAACGCCATCTCCGCCGGTCCCATCCGCACCCTGGCCTCATCAGCCGTGGGAGGGATTCTCGATATGATTCATCACGTCGAAGAAACCGCGCCGCTGGGTCGCACCGTCACCCAAACCGAAGTGGGGAACACGGCAGCGTTCCTTTGTAGCGACTTGGCCAGTGGGATTACCGGTCAAGTGGTCTATGTGGACGCTGGCTACGAAATTATGGGAATGTAGAGGTCGAAATGGGGTTAAGGGGGAGATGTCGGTCTACCATCGGGTCGCGTGTCCGGCAGAGTTAAGGAGATGCGCGTTCCCCCACCGGGAAGATTTTCGGCCCAAATCCGGCCCCCATGCTGCTCGATGATGCGGCGACAGATGGTTAACCCTAGACCCGTTCCCCCTTTCTTGCGTGAATCCGAGGCATCGACTTGGTGGAAGGGGTCAAACACCCGCTCTAGGGAGTTGGGGGGAATCCCGCGACCGCGATCGCAGACCTGTAAACAAATTTCCCCCGGCTCAGACTCATCACGCAACCCAAAGCTGACCTGAGAACCCGGCGGCGAAAACTTAATAGCATTACTAAGGAGATTTGTCAAGACCTGAATCAATAAATCTCCATCCGCCCAAACCTGGCAGTCCTGGAGCGCCGGGGTCATGGGGGCAATTTCGAGGCGAACCTCATCCTGCTCAGCCATGGCCCGCATGGTGTCTAAGCTTTGTTGTAGCAGATCGAGCAGGGGATGAGATTGACGATTGAGTTCGACGCGTCCCGACTCAAGACGTTGAAAGTCCAAGAGATCGTCAATGAGGCGGCGTAGGCGATTAGTATTGCTCAGGGCAATGGAGACAAGATGTTGGCCTTTGTCCGAGAGGGGGCCGAGCTTACCACTATTCAGTAACCCTAAGGCGACCTGCATCGGCGTGAGGGGGGTTCTCAACTCATGGCTAACCATGGAGAGAAACTCATTTTTGAGCTTTTCCATGGCCAGGCGATCGCTGATATCCTTAAAGGTCAACACCGCCCCGAGGGGTTGCTCATTTAAGACAATCGGCGTACAGATATAATCAACGGGGAAACTCGACCCATCCAGACGCCGGAATTGGGCCTGATGAATCGTCGGCGAGGTTCCCGCAGCGGTAGAACGTTCAAGGTCTGAGACCTGAGTTTGCCACATTTGTTGCCAGAAGGGGGTCGATACCACCTCAACTTGAGGAGACTCCCGAGAGGAGGACAAAGGGGGACCAATGATGTCATATAACGACAAGCCAATAATCTCAGCGACGCGATCGCTCCCCAACATCCGGGCCGCCGTCGGATTACAAAAGATAATTTGTTGACGTAAGTTGATCTCACAAATCCCCTCTCCCGCCGCATTCAAAATCAACTCATAACGGTGACGCAACCGCTCTAAAGCCGCCTGATACTGTTTACGATCATGGATATCGGCCGCTGCACAGATCACGTACTTCGGGTCAGTCCCCTCAACCACGACCTGGCCCGTGATTTGCGCCCAGCGCCAGGACCCATCCCGTCGCCGTTGTCGCTTCTCGAGCGAACAGCTTGGGAGGGTTCCCAACTGCATCTGTTGTAACGACTCTAACGACTCAGGTAAGTCATCGGGGTGCAGAATATCAGCCAAATTGAGCTGCAACAACTCCTCCGGGTCATAGCCGAGGAGTTGAGCATAGCGATGGTTCACCCGCAAAAAATTGCCCTGAAAGTCCAGTTGAGCAATCCCCACCGCCGCCTGTTCAAAGGTGACGCGGAAGCGTTCCTCACTGTCTCGCAGGGCCTGTTCGACGCGACGGCGATCGCAGTAGTTATAGATAATCTCCCCCACCACCCGCAATAATTGCGCCTCTTCATCAGACCAATGGCGAGACCTGGAGCGAGTCATACTGATTCCTAAACAGCCCCAAAGTCGTCCCAAACGGTCCCAAATGGGAACCTCCAGGATGGCTTGCATGTTCATCTTTTGCAAGAGTTGGCGTTCCGTGATGGCCTCATCGGGGAGTTCATCGACATGTCGTAACAAAAAATTGTGATTCTGTTGCAGTTGCTCCAACCACCAACTGATTTGATCCAAAGGGATGTTTTGCACCTGGTCCAGAAACAAGGGAACCGTCGCTTCAGTCCATTCACCAATCCAGGAGGCGCTGTGAGTCGTCCAATTCAGGCGCGTGATGTGAACCCGATTGGCGTGGAGCGATCGCCCCACCAAGCCCAGTAAATGAGACCAATCCGCCGCCTCATTACTGGTTAAACGACTTGAAAAGCGGGCTAACGCCGTTTCAAAATTTAATTGTTGTTGCAACCGGTTTTCTGCCCGTTTGCGATCGCTGACATCCTGAACAATCGCCAAAAAATAGCCCGCCAATTCTCCCTCATCGGGGAATGAGGACAAATTCAACTGCACCCAAACCCAAGAGCCATCCGAACGCTGATACCCTTGTTCCCACTCCCGTTCTGCTAACTGGGAATCCTTATTAGCGGCAAAGGCGTCGAGTTGTAAGCTCGGTTGATGGAGTCCCAAAATCTCGATTAAGGTCTGATTTTGCTGGCAAATCCGCCCTTGAGGATCTAAAATCGCCATCCCCACCGCCGCCTGGTCAAACATGGTCCGTAAGCGCGTTTCACTTTGTTGAACCTGAGCATAAAGATTCGCCTGACCAATGGCGATGCTGACTTGATCAGCCAATTGTCGTAACATGTCAACCTCCCAGTCGAGCCAATGGCGTGGCTGGGAACATTGATGAGCGATTAACAACCCCCAAAGATTCTCTCCCAACGCCGAAGGATGGAGAATCGGCACAACCACCTGAGAGCGCACTTGCATGGTTCCCAAGAGGCCGAGACAGGTTCCAGAGTGACAATGCAGATCGGGTTCAACCATGATCTGAGGCTGTCCCTGAGCATACTCGTGATAACAGGTTTGCGGGAGTTCACGCTCATAAAAGTTCAACCCCAAGGTCGTTCGATAGGGAAGCTCCACCGACTCACTGACCACTTGACTTCCGGCCAGTCCTTGTAAGCGGACAATGATGACACGATCAGCCTTGAGAGAATGGCGCACCTCTCGCACCGTGCGATCTAAAATCTCTTCGAGATTGAGGGATTCCCGAATACGTTGAGTCAGAGTCGTTAAGAGGCGATCGCGCTGGGCCTGGCGTTGCAGAATTTCCTCCTTTTGCTTGCGATCAGTTAAATCGACGAGAGCGCCATCTAAATAGAGTAAATTGCCCCAGGGGTCCCACATCCCCTGTCCTCGTTCATAAACCCAACGAATTTGACCATCAGCACAGACAATTCGCCCTTCAAAGGCATAGGCTTGACGGCGACTGATGGCTTGGTTGATGATCTGGCGAATTCGGGGTAAATCCTCATGATGGATAATCTTGTGCCATAACTGGGCATCATCGAGAAAGGCTTGGGGGCGATAGCCGGTCATCTTTTCAATGGCGTCACTGACAAAGATCGTCGTCCAGCTAGGATTGGGCAACACCCGATAGATCACACCCGGAACATTCGCTACAAGGGAACGAAACCGTTCTTCACTCGCTCGTAAGGCAATTTCTGTTTCCTTTAAGTCGGTGATATCGCTACTGATACCATCAATGCGTAGGGGTCGTCCTTGAGGGCTGGTGACGAGCCGCGCCCGCAGTCTGACCCAGCGCTCCTGGCGATTTGTCCGCCGTGGTCCAGGTAGGCTCTCGTCTGACTCCTCATTGCGGCGGCGCAGTAAAATCCGATATTCAATATCGACGCTACCCTCGATTTTGAGTTGTCGCCATTGACGGACAAAGCCGGCGCGATCGCCGGGATGGATATTTCGTATCCAGGGATTTTTCATCCGGGCTAATTTTTTAGCCGAGTGTCCATAAAGCCGTTGTACGGCTGGACTGACATAGAGCAGTTGCATCGTTTGGGGACACATGGACCAAACCGCATCATCGAGGGACCCTAGAATCCCATTGAGTCGTTCTTGACTGGCCCGCAACGCCGCTTCACTAGCCCGCAACGCCGCTTCAGCACATTGATGTTCCGTGATATCACTGGCGGTTCCGAGAATTTGCCGTACTGTTCCCGTTGGATTCCGTTGAAAGACCACATCGCGCGATCGCAACCAACGATAACTCCCATCAGCGTGACGCAAGCGATATTTACATTCACTGACCTCTCCCTCCGTCAGATCCTGCCAGGAGGCGAAATAGGCCCGCAACCGGGGAACGTCTTCCGGATGACACAACCGTTGCCATTGCTCAAAGCGTTGCTGCAACAGCCGTTCAGGAGCGTAGCCCAACATCGATTCGACTTGACCGTTGACCGAGAGGATGACTAAACTCTGGACATCAATGGTATAGAGAATCTGGGGCGAGGCATTGGCAATGGCTTCGATAAACTCCTGACTTTGACGCAGTTGTTCATAGGCCTGTCGCCGCTGGGTGATATCTCGATAGGCACTCAGATAACAATTGCGTTCGGATAGGGGGAAATAGGTGGTTGAGACAAGCAGAGTCCTGAGGCTGCCATCTTTGGCCCGAATGGTGGTTTCGAGGTTACGTAGACAGCCTTTTTGCCGCACCTCCACTAAGCGCTCAGCTGCCTCGGCAAAGGCTTGGCGATCGGGATAGAGGCAGGCCAGAAAATTCTCACTCTCTTGGGCTTCTGTGCCGCTGTAACCGGTGATTTCCACCATTTTGGCATTAAACAGACCAAAGTTATCCGCATCATCGCTGAGGGTGATTCCTTCTTCGACCGTCTCGATAATGGTCAGGAGTCGTTGAGCCAGTTCATAGAGGTCGTCTTCGGCCTGTTTGCGATCGGTGATCTCAAAAATCATGCCATTCCAAATCACCCGGCCATCAGGATGACGATGGGGGTAAGAAATCCCCTGAAGCCATTTCCGACGACCGGACGGTAGACGAATACGCCATTCAAAGTTCCAGGGAGTGAGGGTTTTGGCTGAATGAGCGATCGCCTGCTGAGCAAAGGGAAGATCGACCGCATCCATCACGCTCCAGAGGGAACTGGTATCGGCTTGAATCTCAGCGGCGGAGAGTTCAAAAATCTCTTGACAGTTGGAACTGACGTAGGGAATTTGATCGTGACCATCGGGATACAGGATATAGTCAAAAATCATGCCCTGGATATGCAGGGCCAGTTGTTGCAGGCGACTACGACGGTCATCGTAGTCGAGATCTGCCAGGTCAGAGTCCCT
This sequence comes from Phormidium willei BDU 130791, assembly GCA_001637315.1. GTDB lineage: Bacteria > Cyanobacteriota > Cyanobacteriia > Cyanobacteriales > Geitlerinemataceae > Sodalinema > Sodalinema willei. The sequence goes on from LSZA01000017.1 coordinate 15,277, forward strand.
AAACTCAATGTCTGTTGACGTGGTGGGAGCGGCTTCCCACTGCATCAGGAACAGCGGACTGGATTGGCCAGAACTCGGCAGTCGTGACAGGGTAGCCATCACGCTTTGAACACCGCGTCCAGGGAGATGTAGATGTTGCTGAAAGGGTTGGGAATCTTGAAGATGTCCCCGGTTCAGCCGTGCGATTTCAGCCAGGAGGCGATCGCCTTCACGGGGGGAGAGCCAGGATAATAGGGAGCGTCCTAGACAGTCGTTGCGATCGCCATCAAGTTGATTCACCACCACCTGACTGGCAAAGTGAATTGTGGCATGGCTATCGAGATATAAGTAGGCGACCGGCAACTGATCGGCAATGGCCCGATGAAGGCGCTGCTCCTGTTCTAATTGTTCGAGGCGAGCAACGAGGGTGGAGATGAGGACAGCATCAAGGGTCATTGGAACACTGAATTGGAACACTGAATTGGAACACTGAATCGTGAACAGTTGCCGATTAACCACGGAAAAACCAAGTGACGGTCTCGGCCGGATTGGTGTGATTGAGTCGGGTCTTCCTGGGAACTCTTATCGGGGCATCCTAGGATTGTTTCAACTATAACAACTGCGATCGAGGCTGACGAGATTGAGAGGAATTCGCCACGACAACAAACCGGCATCGGAGAACAACATCGTTTCGACCGACCTCGGCAGTGGGGGTGTGAGCGGGGAGTTTAAGGCGTTCTGTGAGGTTTTTAGTCCCCGCTTAAGTCCCCGCTTAAGTCCAAGCTAAAATCTGTTTAATCTGGGGGACGAGCTGCAACGGATCAAAGGGTTTAGAAATAGCAGCCGTAATCCCGATTCCTTGAAAATTTTCAATAATCTCGGTGGCACCTTTAGCGGTTAACAGCAACACTGGAATCGATTGCGTATCCGGAAATTCCTGTAAGACTTTTGCCGTCATCAAGCCATCCATATCCGGCATCATGACATCGAGTAAAATGGCATCAGGATGGTGAAACCGAGCCAAATCGACCCCCTGACGTCCAGATTCCGCCGTCAAAACTGTCCAGCCACCTTCGAGTTCTAAGGTCAGTTGAGTGACGTCTCGGATATCCTCTTCATCATCAATAATTAAAATACAGCGGGTATCCATGATGCTTAATCTAGGTTCAGCCGTAACCTTTCTTCCCTTTAAATCTTAACGGTGAACGCAAACCAAGAGACGACCGGTTAGGCTCATGACCTTGCTGGGCGTGACTTGGCTCGGCTGAGTCGTCCCCTTCATTGTAGACCATGGTTGTGTAAGCCATCGTCAAGACTTGAGTTGGCATCAACGCCCCAATTCCTCCTCACTTTTGGGAGAATAGAGAACGATGCGCCCCCGGCCGGCTTCCTTGGCTTGATAGAGTGCCTGATCGGCGTGACGATAGAGGGCCGGTAAATCATCTCCATCTTGGGGAAACTCAGCCACACCGGCACTAAAGGTTATCGTTAAGTGAACTTCATCTTCGAGGATGAACGCCTGCGATCGCCATTGCTCGAGGATGGTGGATAACCGTTGAGCCGCACTCGCCGCCGAAGTATCCGCCATCACCACGACAAACTCCTCGCCTCCCCAGCGGCCCACCACATCATCAGACCGAAACGCATCCCGTAACATCTCGCCAAAGCGGTGCAAGACCAAATCCCCTGTGGCATGGCCATACGTATCATTGACCGGCTTAAAATGATCCAGGTCTAACATGGCAAAACTGCAACGGCGATCGTTGCGTAGGGCCAGCCGCAAGAGATTGGCGATATCATAACTAGACTTGCGGCGATTGGCCAGGCCCGTCAGGGAATCGAGTTCCGCCAGGTTTTGTAGCAGTTTCGTCCGTTCGAGGCGATTAAACAGCCGCGAAATCAGTTCAGGCCCGGAAATAGGTTTACTGACATAATCATCAGCCCCCGCCTGAAAAATTCGATCCACCGTCGCCGAGTCAGTATGAGCGGTGAGAAACAAAATCGGCAGTTTCCGCCATTGGGGTTCATTGCGAACCACCTGACAGAGTTCAATACCACTGTAATGGGGCATTTCAAAATCCAAGACCAGCAAATCTGGCATAAAGGTTTCTAAAGCCTGCCAAAAGTCTCGGGGGTCATCAAGGCTGTGTAGTTGGAGTCCCCAGGGACTCAGGAGGGTGCTTAAGCCTTGCAATTCTTGCTGGTCATCATCAACAATCATGACCTTGGCCGCCGTGTGCGATCGCTGAATCACTTCCATCGCCACTTCCAGTATTTGTGGCATCGGGATTGGCTTTTGCAAAAACGCTTGGCTTCCCAAACGGGAGACGGAGAGGCGATCCTGGAAACTATCACGCACTGTCAAGACCACCACCGGAATCTCAGGACGATTGCGGGCCAGTTCTTCGAGTAGCATTAAACCATCTTCACCGGGTTCAGGAAAATTGAGATCTAAGAGAATCAACCCCGGCGAATAGGTGACAATGGCGGGTCGGGCCTCTTGGATGGTGGTAGCAATTTTGACATCCATCCCCCAGGTTTCAGCTTCTTCAGCGATTTGTTCGGCTAAGAGGCGATCGTCATCGACAATGAGTAAGCGGCGTTGTTCAGGGTCCGGTAAGGTGGGCGGTTCCGGGACAACGGCTGTAGGATGTCCTTGAAACTGTTGTCGCAACTCCACTAACCACTGTTGGAGTTGATCGAGTTGGGGTTGGGTGAAGGCCCGTTCTTGCAACAACATCTCTTCAATTTTGCGGGCTAGGCTGGACCCATAGTGATAGCCAAAGGTGCCGAGGGAACCGGCTAACTTATGGGCCTCCTGACGGGCGGTTCCTTGTAAAGTTTCATCATGGGCCGCGAGAGCTGAAATCCCTTCTTCGAGTCGGTCAACCCGTTTGAGGACATTGGGTTTAATCCGTTGCCAGAGGGCCTGAATGGCGTTGAGGGTGGTCGCATTGCGATTGGGAACAGGATCTGCATCAGATTTAGGGAGGTCGTCATCATAATCCTGGAGACGGTAGCCGACACCATAGATGGTTTCGATGAGTTTGGGGGGGGCATCGACGGCTTTGAGTTTGGTGCGTAAGCCTTTGATATGAGCGCGTAGGGTGTTTTCCGTGGGCGGTTCTTCCAGGGACCAGAGATGCTCGATAATGACCTCCCGTGAGAAGACTTGAGTCGGCGATCGCAAAAACAGTTCGAGAAGGGCGTATTCTTTGGGAGTCAGGCAGAGGGGGCGACCATCATAACTCACCTCACAGGTAGCGGGATCGAGTTGCAGGAGTCCCCAGGTCATAATTGGGGGACGAGAATAGCGTCCCCGCCGCACCAGGGCGCGAATCCGGGCCAAGAGTTCTTCGAGGCCGACCGGTTTCACCACATAGTCATCGGCCCCGGCGTCGAGGCCCAAGACCTTGTCACGACTATTATCGAGGGCTGTCAACAACAGCACCGGCATTTGATAATGTTCTGAGCGTAGGGTTTTGCAGAGGCTGATTCCATCGAGTTTCGGCAGCACCACATCTAGCACCAAGAGGTCATAGTCAAAGGTGCGAGCGTAATTGAGTCCGCTTTCTCCATCAACGGCTACATCAACGATGTAGTTGCGATCGCTCAGGTATTGATTGAGAAGTTGCGCGAGATATTCATCATCTTCAACCAAAAGGATTTTCACAATTGTACTTTGACTCAAACAGAACCTTGAACCCAGCCACAAACCACCGTCTCTCCGCCAATGCAGTGGGCTGGTAATCGTATTTTATCGATTTCCTAGGATTCCCTCCCAAGACTCCCTCGTCCCATCGAGTCAGCTTGCTATCCTAGAGGGGTGCATCGGCGGTTAGACCCACAAAATCCTTGCCCTTATCTTGACAGATTCAACAAAATATGATATACAAAGATGACCTAATGCGTGCGATCGCCGGACGAAACCGAGGACTCGCAGCCAGCGACACCGACAAAACCGCCATTCTCAGTGCGATCGCCCGGCTCGAAGACCGCAACCCCACCCCCCGACCCCTCGAAGCCCCAGCCCTCCTAGACGGCAACTGGCGACTCCTCTACACCACCAGTCGCGAACTTCTCAACATCGACCGCTTCCCCTTCTACAACCTCGGGGACATCTACCAATGTATCCGCCTAGAAGACCGCAAAATCTACAACATCGCCCAACTGCAAGGCCTCCCCTACCTCGACGGCCTCGTTAGCGTCGCCGCCCAATTCACCCCCACCTCCCCCGTCCGCGTTACCGTCAAATTTCAGCGTTTCGTCGTCGGCCTGCAACGAGCCATCAACTACCGCAATCCCAACCAATTCATCGAAGCCTTAGAATCCCCACAAAAATTCCTAGCCCTCGACTCCCAAATCCAAACCGACCGCCAAGGCTGGCTCGACATCACCTATCTCGACGAAACCCTCCGTATCGGCCGAGGGAACGTCGGCAGCGTTTTTGTCCTCGCCAAAGCCTGAACCCAACCTCTAAACCTGGGGAATTAAACCTGGGGAATTAAACCTGAGGAATCGTCGCCCCAGTGAGAACGGCATCCGTGAAATCGGCCCCCTCAATAATGGCATCGGTCAAATCCGCCTCCGTCAAATCCGCGCCTCGGAACAGGACTCCCCTCAAATCTGCCCCAGAGAAGCGCGTCCCCTGTAACTGCGCCGCCGTCAAATTAGCCCCAAACAAATAGCTATACGTCAAATTCGTCCCCCTCAACGACGCACCCATCAACAAAATTTCACTCAACACCGCCCCCTGAAGATTCGCCCCACTCAAATCCGCCCCCTGAAAATCGCCAAGATTCAACGCCGCCCCCGACAAGTCCGCGTCAGCCAAAATCGCACCGACCGCAACCGCCCCCGTCAGTCGCCCCTCCGGGAGTCTCACCTCTGTTAAATCGGCATTGATGAGATTAGCCCGATTCAAATTCACGCCAAATCCCAAACTCCCCTGCAACGTCGCCTCACGCAAACTCGCTCCCTGGAAATTAGCCTGACTCCAGCGAACCTGCTGTAAATCCGCGCCGTTGAGGACCGCACTTCTAAAATCAGTCCTGGCCAAATCGGCCCCAGCCAGATTGACATGATTTAAGCGCGCCGAGAGGAATTGCGCCCCCTGTAACTGCGCCCCCTCCAGATTGGCTCGTCCCAAACGGGCAAAGTTGAAGTTAGCCTGGGTTAGATTCGCCCCTTGCAACTGGGCCTGTCCTAATTGGCCCTCAACGACAGTGGCCCGACTCAAATTCGCCCCTTGTAAGTTCGTTTGAGTCAAAATCGCCCCCTCTAGGTTGGCCCCTTCTAGGTTGGCCCCCTCCAGGTTCGCCTGGTTGAGATTGGCGCCGCGCAAATCGACTCCTTGCAATTGTGCCCCAGACAAGTCTGCATCTTCTAGGTCACAGCGGCGACAGGCCTGAGTCTCCTGAAGTTGCTCAAGATGACGACCACGAGCGCTATAGCCCGGCCTCGCCTCAATGCCGATGATGCCGCCGATGATGCCCAACATCAGCAATCCTACAGACCAACCATTCCAACGGAATACTCGTTTCATTTTTATTCGTCTCATTTCTAACATTTACTCATTCATATTGCGATAGGTCGCCACGGCTGAGGGTGAAATCCGATTGAGATAGCGGAAAATCCAGTATTTCATCACCGTATCCAAAATCACCGGAAACGTCGCAATAAACATAAAGTTAAAATCTCGGCTTTCAGCTAAGCCAAAGTGATGAGAGACCCCTTCGAGGATGATTTCCCAACCGTGGGGGGAGTGGTAGCCCACGAAAATATCCGTAAAGAGAATAATAATGAAGGCTTTCGCACTATCACTGAGTCCATAAATTAGGTCATCAATAAAAGATTTGACGATCGCAATCTCCCGTTTACTATTCATCAACACCAAAATAAAGGCGCCCAATGAACAGAGGTCAGCCGCCACATTTTGCAGGGCATTATTACTCATATTCTGATATTTACGAGCAATCTCACGGGCTTCTTCAGATACTTGAGCCTCAAACTCTTCCTCTGACAAGTTGGGGGCGGAGCCAATCGCCATCCGAAATCGGAGTCGCTCTTCGTAGTGATTCAACTCCTGATAGGCTTCTTCTTCAAAATCGGGATTAATAAATAGTTCAATTTGCTCATAGAAATACTCATTATAAATCGGGCGAATAATGAGATTTTTGGAGACTTGATGAGTCAAAAGCGGAACTAGAATTAACAATAAAATAAACTTAAGGGAAATAACAGTTTTGCTTTTATAGTAGCGAAACTTCTCAACAACATCGTCTTCAGCTCTCGGATCAAGTTCTTCTTTAATTCGATTGATCGTTCTCAGGATCGAGCGGGGTAACAAACTCGCTTGCCCTGAGATAGATTCTACGTCACTAGCGGTATTGACGCGAGATGTACGGGCTGTTTTAAAATCATCGCGCCAGTTGCGAGTGGGACGGCTGGCCCCTTGATTAAACCGATCCGAGAGATCCTGAAACGGCTCAGAATCGTTCTGAGCGTTGGAGGAAAACCGGTTCGCTGACTGTCCAGACGGACGGTTGCCTTGTAAGGGTTTGGGGTTGGTGCGAGGTTGAGCCTCCAAAGGAGGACTGGCCGCCGATGAGGGGGGTTGAGAAAAATACTTCCCAGCAATCTCATCGATGATTTTCAGCTTTTTAAGATTCTCTGAAAATTGATAGGTGTCATCAGGAGAATAACGAGATTTCGAGTCATCAGTAGCTTGTAATTGAATCGGCCCGATCGCAGAAGAAGAACGGGTAATCCAATCGAGAGTGCTGCGGCTGGCCCGAAACTCGCGTAGGCGGCGTTGGATGATGTCGAGGTTGCGATCGCGTTCCGCTTTAAGTTGTCCCCATTCGAGGGACGTATAGCGATCGCCCTCGCCGGTCATTTTCTCTCCCTGGAAATACTGCTGTTCGAGCCGCTGTAGGGTCAAGGCCGCCTCATAGGCAGCATTCAAGGCTCGCTCAGGAGTCTTGAAATACCAACGGCGTACACGACGCAATAGGCCAAATCGGCCAGACGAGTCTGAGTTTTGCATAGTTCAAACACACAAGAGTGAGCCGAATGAAATGACGTCAACCTCACTGGAAGAGGGTTCCCGGCTATTGAGCCTTTATGGAGCGTTCAGGGTTAGAGTCGATTGCCAGATCGGCCCGTTTCCGGGGTCGAGTAGCATGGTAGCAAATCTAATCGAGGTTGATCGGTGTCGTCTCAATCAATTTGGCTTTGGGGGTCGAGTCGCTGTGGCAAAACCAACTATCTGATTCAACAGGTGGTTCAGTGGCTTGAGGAGTTCAGCCAGACCAATTCTCCCCCATCTCTGACCCCCCTCCCAACGGCCAGTTCAATTTTAGTCTTGACCGCGACGGGGGAAACCCGTTTACGGCTGACTGATGCCTTAGTGCGGGCCACTGGTGGACGAGGGGCCGTCACCGTGACGACTCCCCTCGGCTTTTTCGAGCAAGAGGTGAGCTTATTTTGGGCCTTACTGGCTCAAAAACTGAGCATTCCCGTGGCTATCCCCGTCCGCCTACGTCCAGAAACCGAACAGATGTTGGCCCGACAACTCTGGGAGGCCCAATTACCCGAAGGGGGATTACCCAGCCTAGGACCAACGGTGACGAAGCAAGTTCGCCGTAGCTTAGATCTACTGCAACTGGCCGCCGCCGCCGGTTATCCCTGTGAGGCCATTGGTGAACGGCTGCATCAGGGTTTGGCCCCGGAGATACTGGCTGAGGGAGAGGCGGAGGCCATTCAGGAGTTGCTGTTAACGTGGCGAGAGTGGTGTTGGCAACGAGGACTACTCACCTATGGTCTCATCCTAGAACTCTATTGGCGCTATCTGTTGCCCGATCCTCAGTATCAGCTTCAGTTGCGACGGCGATTTTTGGCGGTGGCGGCTGATGATGTGGATGATTATCCGGGGATTTGCCACGAGTTGTTTGAGATGTTTCTGAGTTTGCCCCGTCCAGGACTGTTTACTTTTAATCCTGAGGGTAAGATTCGTCTGGGACTGAATGCAGACCCGGATCGGTTGGAAGACATCTGTGGATGCTGTGAGCAAGTGATTGATTTGGATTCACAGCGGCCCCAGTCACCGGCCCAGTCACCGGGATTACTGGCTGAGTTGGCTGAACCGATGCTGGAGTTGGCTTTGAATCCCACCTATTTGATGCAGCTTCCGGCGTCGGTTCCCTCCTTGGAGACGGTGACCCGATCGCAGCTGTTGCGACGGGTGGGACAAGAGATTGCCGAGATTGTGCAACAGCGGGGGGTGAGTCCGGCGGAGATTGCGATTATTGCGCCGGGGTTGGATGCGATCGCCCGCTACAGTCTGCGCCATATTTTAGAGGGCTATGGTATCCCGGTGCATCCGCTACAGGCGCAACGACCCCTGATTAGTCAACCCCAAGTTCGCGCGGTGTTAACTCTCTTACCGTTTTTCTATGGCGGTTTGGGACGACGGATTAACCGGGATTTGGTGGCCGAAATGTTGGTGATACTGTCGCGAAATCCGTTACAGGGTGAGGAGATCGAGGAGGATGAGAGCTTACCATTTCGCTTCAGGCTCGATCTCGATCCGGTACGGGGAGGCTTGCTGGCCGATGCCTGTTATCAGCCGAATCCTGATTGGCCGCAATTGTTGCCGGCTCAGCGGTTTCCCGGTTGCGATCGCCTCGGCTACCGGGCCACTGTCGCTTATGAGACGATTCGTGATTGGATTGAGGGGATGCGATCGCAGCTTCATGGAGCCACTCCCCTCTCGCCGCTGGTGGTCTTAGATCGTATTGTCAATGATTTTCTTTGGTATCCGGATTTAGCGGACGACCAACGCCAGGCCCTGCGGGAACTCCTGGAAACGGCGGCCCATTTTTGGCAAGTGGAGGAGCGCGTCGGCGGCGATCGTCCCGCCGCTGCGGCGGTAGGCGAGTTTCTCAGTCTGCTGCAAACGGGAACGGTCACGGCTAATCCTTACCCCCTCAAACAGCGACATCCCCCAGCCGTTACGCTCAGTACTATCTATCAATATCGCAGTCATCGCCTGAGCCATCGTTGGCATTTCTGGCTCGATATTGGTTCCCCCCTCTGGCTGCAAGGGGGAGCAGCGGTCTTGTTTGCGGCGCCCATTTTCGAGCGATCGCGGTCTCTCCCTTATGACGCGGAAGCTCGTCAACAGGATGATGAAGCACGTCTCAAACGGATTCTCAAAGACTTACTGGCCCGAGTCGACGAACAAGTGGTTCTCTGTCACAGTGACCTCGCGGTCAATGGCCAGGAGCAAACTGGCCCTCTACTTGCTCTGGCTAACGCCTCTGTCTCTATCAACGAGCTGGCCCTGAGATCCCCCTAGACTCATGACACTGGACATGGCCAATTGATGGACTATACTGGCCATATCCTCACTGAAACATCTTAGGGTAAAACATGAGGTAAAAAAAATCTATAACTACAAAAAAATAAAGACAGATACTACCTTGGATTGACTCAATAACAGGCCCAGTTGAGACTTGAGGTGGCTGATACGTCAATCAGCTCAAACGCCGATTTGCCTGACTTGAGACCCCAAAAACGCCATCAATCTAGTAATCTTGGTAACATTTTCAGCCACCCAGGTGTTCTCGCTCGTTCCAAAATCAGTCAAATTGCAAGTTCATAATTTTTTAAATTTATTATTGGTTAATCCCGCCCCACTTTCAAAAAAAGCGGTTATAATCGCTGTGTCTAACACTGGTTTTTGTGAGGAATTTATAGATGAAACTAACCCAAATTGGAGCCTCAGCCGTTGCGTTGAGCCTGGTTTCTCTGAGTGTTTTAGGTCTCAAAGCCTCCGTCAATGCTGCCTCTGTCGATGAACGTGAGACCACCTTGGAACTGGCCCAAGTTGGTAACCGTCCTGGAGATGTCTGTCGTCGGGTTCGTGGTGAGGGACTCACCCTCTACGCTGATACAACGATGAGTTCGCGGGAAATTGTTTCGATGTTTCCCAACGAACAAGTCAACATGATTCGCAGTCCCTTTCAGGGTGTTGATGGCGAGTTATGGGTTGAAGTGGAGGATTCCGTGGGCAATATCGGCTTTATGCGGGCCGAAGTCCGGGGTGCTGCGGGGGGTTCGAGACAGTCTACGCTGGTCTATTGTCCCGGTGGTAGCGCCTTCCCTGTGACGTGGTAAACCCTGTCTGAGGCGGACGAGGTTAAGATGACCCCCCAAGTGTCTGAAGCGGAACAGTTCCGTCTCGGACGCTTGGGGGTGTTGATTTTGGTCAACAAAAACGGGAGTTATGGGGCGAAATCACGAAAAAACGGTAACCATTCAGGGGGGTATGGTGTAAACTGGGGGACATGGAAGAGAGCATAACCATAGGTGGCATCAAGATTCCTCGCGCTGACTGGGAAAAGACCCCAGAAAGCGTGAAAAATTTGGTGAGGAATCAAGAGCAACGAATCGCAGCTATCGAAGAACGTCTAGGACTCAACGCCTCAAACAGCTCCATCCCCCCCTCAAAGCAACCCCCCCAAGCGAAATCGGAGAAGAAAGACAAAGGAAGCGGACGTAAACGGGGAGGGCAAAAAGGACACAAAGGATTTGGACGACACTTATACGAACCGAGCCAGTGCAGTGAGATTATTGAGCATCAACCCGAGACCTGCCAGCATTGCCAAACCCCTCTAACCGGAGAAGACCCCCAGCCGTACCGGCATCAGATTGTAGAAATTCCCCCAGTCAAGCCAGTGGTAACGGAACACCGACTTCACGCCTTGACCTGTCAGTGCTGCGGTCAAACCACTCGCGCCCAATTGCCCGAGGACTTGAACTCCAGTGGTTATGGAGAGCGTCTCCAAAGTCTAGTCGCCCTGCTGAGCGGAGCCTATCGTCTCAGCCACAATCAAGTCAAAACCCTGATGGCAGACTTGTGGCAAGTGCACCTGAGTACGGGGACGGTCAACCGTATCCGTCAACGAGTCACTCAGCAACTGAGCCAGGTCGTCAATGAAGCCCGAGCCTATGTCATGGCCAGTGACCAGGCGAACGTGGATGAAACTAGCTGGAGTCAAAACAACGGTGATGGCAACAATCCCGAAAACCGCTTGGGCTGGTTGTGGGTGGCAGTGGTGTGCCAAGTGGCGGTCTATCAAGTCAGCCTCAGCCGGGGTCGCGGCAGCCTCAACGCCTTATTAGGAGAGAATTTTGCCGGTGTAGTCACCAGTGACCGTTATGGGGTCTACAAACAATTTCGGGTCGAGCAACGACAAGTCTGTTGGGCCCACTTAATACGAGACCTGCAACGGATAGCTCAACGCAGTGGGGTCTCCAAGGAGATTGGTGAAGCTCTGCTGAAACAAGCTCGGCGTCTGTTCCGTTGGTGGCACCGAGTGCGGGATGGAACCTTATCAATGGAGTTATTCAAGGCCGCCGTGGCAAGGTTGCGTCACAGGTTTCACCAGTTGCTCACTGAAGCGGCTAGCCTTTGTGATTCGAGCCGAGAGCGAACACCCTTGGCCCGAACTGCACGCACCTGCCAGGAAATTTTAAAGATTGAGCCAGCCTTGTGGACGTTTGTTGAGGTCGAATCGGTTGAGCCGACCAACAATGCAGCCGAGCGCGCTTTACGCACGGCGGTCATTTGGCGTGACTTGAGTTATGGCTCCTGGTCTCGTGCGGGCAGTGAGTTTGTCGAACGCTTGCTGACGGTGGTCACATCTTTACGGTTGCAGGAACGCCCGGTGTTGGATTTCTTGATTCAGGTTTTGCGTTCTGAGCCGGTCTCTCTCCTCCCGCTACCCCCTGAATAGTTACAAAAAACGAGTGTTTGAGAAGAATAAAATTCTTAAAATTCAAAATTTACCGAGTTTACACCCAAAATACGTACGCTAGCGCCATCCAATGCCAAGACTGAGACGTTTAACTTTCTTGACAGACGGCAGAATCGGAAAAAGTTGGTCTATAATTCCTCTGTAAGTCACTGGTACACCTTGAGGAGTTGAACAGAATGAAATTGAATCGTCTTAGTGCCTCCGCTGCATTGCTCGGCATTGTCTCGCTGACGGCTGCGGGTCTAAAAGCCCCCACGAACGCTGCCCCCCTGGGTGAGTCGTTCGGTTCGTCGGAACTGGCCCAACGGATTGGCGATCGCCCTGGAGACACCTGCCGTCGAGTTCGGGGTGCAAACGTTCTCTACACAGAACCCGATATGAACTCGAGCGAAATCGCGAATATGCTGCCTAACGAGCAGGTCAACATGATTCGCAACGCTTTCGTCGGTAATGATGGCGGGATGTGGTTTGAACTCGAGGATTCCGTCGGGAACATGGGCTATATGCCCGCTGAAGCTCGCATGACTCCCGGTGGTCCGTTAGAATCGACTCTCGTCTATTGCTCTGGACAAGGTCCGTCTACCTTCCCCGTCACCTGGTAGGAGCGCGATCGCTAGCCGTCGGTTAGTACCAGCCCCGTCTTTTGATGTGATGTCAGAGACGGGGTTTGTTTGATGGCGAGGGAACAGGGAATAGGGAATAGGGAACAGGAACGACTCTAGTTTTCGTTCTCGATTAGGTTTGAGGCCGATCGCACCTCGTCTTGATAGCCAAACGACCAAAGACTTGATGCAGCTTCAGCACGAGTGACCGGTTTTTTGGGTTGCAAGAGAGTGGTATAGCCAAAGGCCCGGCGGATATTCGAGTGTTCTCCATTCTCAAAATCCGCCAAGACGGCATCCAATGCCTCAGCACTGATACGACTGGCATCCTGAAACCCCCAGGTCTCCTGAATCGCCTCAACCGTGGCATCAGCTAGGCCGCGACGCACATCGAGGGGGACTTTCCAATGTAGCAGGTCTTCTCGTAGCAATGGGTCATCGGGGCGAAACAGGGTCGTTGTTGCACCGCTACCGGTCTCATTGCCACTCATCGGACTCTCACTGAGGGGACTTGGGATAATCCCAGCTTCGGCTAATCCCTGAACCACGGCGAAGTCAGGATGGCTTCGAGGCATATCTTGAAACGCGGGTTCACTGCTGTCACGAGGTTGACGTAGTTGTTGGACGGATTGGTCGGCATAGAAACGGTTGTTGGCCTGCATTAGCCAACGGGCATAATCTCGCCGGGTAATGGTCTCCTCGGGGCCGAAGCGATCGCCCTCAAGCGGAGATAAGATGCCCAATTGGGCCACATCCTGGACGTAGGGGGTCAGGGGGTCGGAGACGTTGTCTAAATCACTAAACTGAGTGGTCTGTGAGGACGGTTGGGCTGGGGGAGATGGCGTGGCCTGAGGTTCTGGAGTCTCAGGCGGGTTGTCTGGAGGGGCCGAGGCTTGGGGGGTCTGATTGTCCTCGGGGTCTGTTTGGCTGAGGGTTGAGGGAGAAGTGGGATAGGTCAGTTCAATCTCGGTGGTGTTCTCAGCCTCGGCAGTGCTGTCCTCGCCCGTCGTCTCACTGTTCTGGGGGCGAATCACCACGGTCAGCGGCCAGTCTTGACCATTGATGCGACCTGTTGCTGTCAGTTGAATGGTGTCTCCTTCAGTCTCATCGCCATTGAGTTGCCAATTGTCCCCTTGTAAGCGACCTCGATAAAACTCAGCAATCACCTCGGCTGAGTCGTCACTTTGCCAACGACTGCGGAGGCGATCGCCGTCAAGTTCGGTGGTCTCTAGCCAGGTGGACGGTTGATATTGGGGGAGTTGGGGCGGTAACCGGTCTAAGTCCGGTGCATCCGGAATGGCCGCTGTTTCTGTTGGCTGGGGACTGGGAGTTGATTGTTCAAGTTGGGGGTCTGCTGCAAACGAATCTTGTAGGGATTGGCTGTCAGGACTGTTGGCACAGGCTGTTAGGGCCATCAGACTGATGAGGATAGACGGTTTTAGGAGAGACCCTTTCAGGCCAGACAGGTTCAGGACAGTCATTTTAAGGCGTTAATGGCATAGTTGAGATAAAATTTAAGTTCTGTGGCGGCGCTGGGGGAGAGTTTGAGTCCGGCGCTGCCGCGATCGCGAATATATTTAAAGATATCGGCTTTGACGCCGGCCACAGCGGCGGTTCGATTGGGCGATCGTCCCCATTCGTCAAAGGGACTGGTATTGCCAACCACTAAGCAATATTGAATTAGACATAAATCCCGGTCAATGGCCCGATCAATATCGGCGGTTCCGGCGGCGGAACGCGGCAGTAGGGTTTCGATGACATCGCGGACAAGATCTTGGTGGTAGATAGCCAATTTCTCGGCGGCTTCCAAACGGGCTTCGGCTCGTTCTAAGGGAATTTTAGCGGCGGCTAAATCGGTATCATCAAGGAAGCGTCCAGCCACTTCGGCCATGGCCAGGATGGGCGTTAGGGCAGATTTCATGGGGTGTTGGCTTAAGGTTAATTCGTTAACGAAGGGCCGCAATGGCAATCTCAAAATACTCGGAGATTTCTTGAACGAAGGCCAGCTTGACATCGACGGGACTCTCGCTAAGTACGGGGTCAAGTTGAGTTAGGGTTGCCGTTTTCATCTCGACGATGGCACGAACGGCGGAGGAGAGGGGAACGCCTAGGGTTTGATAGGTTTGCTTCAACCCCTGTAAACACCGATCTTTGAGGATGGCTGAGTCGCCGGCCAGTAAGGCGTAGCTGACGTAGCGCAGGATAAATTCACCGTCGCGAATACAGGTAGCCATGCGGCGGCTGGGGTAGCAGTTGCCTCCCCGTTGAATTAACTCGGGGTTTTCGGCCACCATGGCGGCGATGGCTTGGGCGACAATGTCGTTGGCTTGTTGGCGCATCACTTCAACGGCGGTAATCCGTTGAGTGTGACTGGCGGCAAATTGACGCAGACGGGCTAGGCGATCGCCCTCGACGTAGGTGGTTTGGGCTTCGGCGTCGAGGACAGCGCGAGAAAATGAATCCAACACGGTTTGGCGAAAAACGACAAGAGACGTTTATAAAGCGGCATCTAATAGTGTAGCAACGACGCGATGGTCTGGATCTTGGCGCAGTTGCTCTAATGCGGCTTCGGCACGCCCATCGCTGAAGTGGCGTAAGCTGTGAGCGACTCGCGCCCGGAGTTGCCATTGGGGGCTGTCGGCTTGGGAGAGGAGTAATTCTAGGGCGCGATCGCTCTGGGGGGTTTGGGCGAGGGTTCCTAAGCCATCGAGGGCGGTTTCGCGGACTAAGAGGTTGCGATCGCTCAATCCCTGTTGGCACAACTCGAACAGCACCTCGGGATAGGGCATTTCCATCATCGAGGCAATAATGCCATGACGCGAAAGCCAGCCGGTATCCTCTTGGAAAAGACGACGTAGGTACGGTACGGATGCTTCACCGTAGAGGGCCAGGGAACTGGCGGCTTCGGCGCGGATATTGGCATCTCCATCCCCCAACATCCCCACTAAGGCCTCAAAGCCGGCTTGGCTGCGTTTACGCCCCAACCCCATGGCCACAAAGGAGCGCACAAGAACTTCGGGATCGCCGACGAGGTTCGTCAGTAAGGGGACGGCCACCTCTGGCTCATACTCTCGCAACGCTGTTAATCCCCGCATCCGACGTTGGGGATCGTCACTCTGGAGATGATCGCGAATTTCAACTTCATTCATACTTAGATTGATTTTGTCAATTTTTCTTTACATTTATTCATAGTCTAACAAAATTGAGAAGAAACCCCAGCCCAAACAAACAACCCAGAGGCGACGGGGGTTCAGGGACACCTGGCCCGCCGTCGGCTGAGTTAGTCTTCGTGATCTTCAAAGGGATCGGCGAGTTCTTCGGAGGGGGGGCCGAAGGAGACATAGATGCCGTAGGCGGTGATGGCGATCAGGACCGCAGCGGTGGAAATACTAAGAACTGTTGCAGGTTCCATAAATAAGATTCAAAAATGAGATAGCTTCCTCTATAATACTGCCCATGCCTGCAAAAATGCCCGCACTCTGCCGTTGGCGAGTGTGGGGATGAATAGCAGGCACGAATCAGTTGCCGAAGCTCAAATTATCATGGTATAAGTTTCTCATAAGGGCAACCCGTTGAAATTATGTTCGTCCTCGAAGCCAAACTCTACGGCGACTCTCGGCAGTTCGCCATCATCGACGAGATGATTCGGACTGTTAGCTTTGTTCGTAATAAGTGTTTGCGCCTGTGGATGGATACTCCAGCAACTGGACGGTACGACCTGTCAGCTTACTGCAAAGTTCTCGCTAAGGACTTTGAATGGGCGGGGAAACTCAATTCTCAAGCCCGACAAGCTAGCGCCGAACGGGCGTGGAGCGCGATTAAACGGTTCTACGATAACTGTAAGAGACAAATCCCGGGAAAAAAAGGCTATCCCCGTTTCAAGAAGTCCCGTTCGGTGGAGTACAAAATCTCGGGATGGAAGCTTTCTCAAGACCGCCAATCCATCACCTTCACCGACCAGTTCAAAGCGGGAACCTTTCGGATGAGAGGAGCCTTCGCTCTCAACTACTACGATACTTCTCTCATTAAACGAGTCCGAGTCATCCGTCGTGCCGACGGGTATTATGCTCAGTTTTGCATCCACTGCGATAAGACTGAAGCCGTAAAACCGTCTGGAAACGCCATCGGTCTAGATGTGGGTTTAAAGCACTTCTACACCGACAGCAACGGACAGACTGTCGAAAACCCTAGATACTCGCGAAAGTCGGAAAAGGCCCTCAAACGCCTACAACGACAAGTGTCTCGTAAAAAAAAGGGTTCCAAGAACCGACGAAAAGCTGTCAAACGACTCGGACGGAAACACCTCAAGGTCCAACGCCAACGTAAAGATTTTGCCGTCAAACTGGCGAGATGCGTAGTGTCATCTAACGATGTCGTGGCGTTGGAAGATTTGAGAGTGCGAAACTTGCTCAAAAACCACAATCTGGCTAAAAGTCTCTCTGACGCGAGTTGGAGGCTATTTTTCCAGTGGCTAGAGTATTACGGGACGGTGTTCGGTAAGATGGTTGTCGGCATCTCTCCTGAATACACCTCCGAGGATTGTTCAGCTTGTGGCGGTCGAGTTAAAAAAAACCTCAGTCAAAGAACTCATGTTTGCCCCTGTGGTTGTGTTCTTGATCGCGACGAGAACGCCGCCATTAACATTTTGGCTAAGGGTTTAGCAGCAATCGGTAGGGGCGGGCAGTCCCAAGCCGCTGGTCTCGAACCAGAAAACGCCTCTGGAGAGATCAACCTCTGCGTGATAAGTGAGAGCTTGTCTCGTAAGTTGGCTCGTTGAAGGAGGAACCCCGCACCGTACCCGACAGGGTCGGTGTCGGGAGGATGTCAGGAAAACTTAAGATTTTTCACAGAGCGTACAACTTTAGGTTAAACACATGGCACAACAAACACGTCTCGGCGATATCCTCAAACCCCTGAACTCTGAATACGGGAAAGTCGTTCCCGGCTGGGGAACCACTCCTTTGATGGGAGTGTTCATGTTGCTATTTTTTGTGTTCTTGCTGATTATTCTGCAAATCTATAACTCGTCCTTGCTGATTGAAGGCGTGGACGTGGATTGGGCGAATCTGAGCCGCTAGGTTGCCGCTCGGGTCCCCAACTTAAACGAAATCCCGGTCTAACCGGGATTTTTTGTCGGTACAATGGGCTACGGTGGATGGCGATCGCGCCCGGCTGAGCCTCCATGCGCTACCCTTAATGTGGACATCCCAGGAGTTGCAACGATGAATATTTTTGGCATTGGTTTACCTGAAGCAATTGTGATTTTGGTGATTGCACTGCTAATCTTTGGCCCGAAAAAGTTACCCGAAATTGGCAGTAGCCTGGGAAAAGCCCTTCGTAGCTTCCAGGATGCTTCCAAGGAGTTTGAGACTGAATTAAAACGCGAAAGCCAACAACTCAAGGCTCAACCAAGTCGCGAGATGTCTGAGTCTGAGGGATCAGCTGCGCCGTCGGAACCGGCTACGTCGAACGCTAGTACCGCCAATTCAGCTAATTCTGGGCAGGATTCGGCTGCATAATCTCCAGAACGCCCCTTTTATGGCGTCGTCTTGCGTTAACGCCCCGTTTCTGAAGTTTTCCTGAATACTTTTCCTGAATACTTTTCCTGAATACCTGTGAGTGCTTCCTCGACACCGATTGTAGTTCCCCATCTGATCGTCGGACTGGGTAATCCTGAGCCGAAGTACGATCGCACCCGTCATAATATCGGCTTTGCGGCGGTTGATGCCTTGGCGCGATCGTGGCAAATTCCCTTGGCCGCGCAGCGTAAGTTTAAGGGAGAGTATGGGGATGGGATGGCGATCGCGGGCCGCACGGTGCGTCTGCTCAAACCCACCACCTATATGAACCGCTCTGGGGAATCGGTACAAGCGGTACTGAATTGGTATAAACTTTCCCCCGCCTCGGTTCTGGTGGTTTACGATGATATGGACTTACCGGTGGGACGCATTCGCTTACGTCTGGCGGGATCGGCGGGTGGCCATAATGGCATGAAATCGATTATTTCCCATTTAGGAAGCCAAGCGTTTCCTCGGCTACGGGTGGGAATTGGCAAACCGCAAGGGGGAGGCAATCCCTCGATTTCCCATGTTCTCGGCAAGTTTTCCCCTCAAGAGAACCAAGTCATGGGGGAGGTGATGCTGTTGGTGCGTGATGCGATCGAACTCAGCCTCAAAGATGGGGTTGAAAAGTCCATGAGTCTTTACAACAGCCGTAATCTGGCTACACCATCAACGTCTAACCCCTCTAACTAACTTATTGAGACGACATCGAGACGACAGGTTGAGTTCTTCTCCAGATTTACCCCAAACGACTGCCTATCTCCGCGTGACTGACTGTTCCTGGGAAGGAGGAACCCTACAGGGAGAAGTCACGGCGGGGTCGTTTACCTGGGAATTTTGTTGGTTATTTAGTCAATCTCGCCTGGATATTGAACCCTCTCGTGGACGGGCCTTAATTCAAGAACCCCTCGGCCGCTTTCTTGAACAGCGAGATTATCAACTCGAACCAGGCGGCGATTATCAATTCACGATTCGCGCTGTTATCTGAGTTTGGCTGGTTTTGGCCTGTTTCACCCCTCTCCTCCCCGTGTCATGGCTGAAGCCGTGACACGGGGACTCGGCGGCTCTGCCGCCTGGTACGGGAGGCAGAGCCTCCCCGTTGGCATTCCTAGGCTCTGCCTAGGAACGAGGAGTGACGAGGAGTGACGAGGAGTGACCGGCATAGACAGATTGAATAAGACAAAAAATAAGTTCGAATAATTTGGTATACAAAGCTTGCGCTACTTTTATACGCACATTCTCGACTGTCTATTTTAGTTTGTCATGATTTTCTAACAAATATCGGGGATCGATGGGGGATCTGGGTCTATCTTATATCAAGATTTCCTGACATGACGATCCCCTAAATGCCTATAATCTCGTGAAACCTTGCTGAATCAGTCAGTCTAGCCCCTTGTCGAATGGGGACATCTTCTGCAAGATAGACATCAGTTGGGCGCGTTAACCCGATCCCGAAGTGAATCTAAACATCCGGGATCTTTGTGAACTTCCGTTCAATCTGTCAGGTTTCCTTGACAGCCATGTTGAGAAAGACCAGCAATCACTATGTCACAAGAACGTCCACCCCTCGAAGAAATGACCTTGCGACAACTCCGACGAGTTGCGAGCGAGTGCGGCATTTCTCGATATAGCCGAATGCGGAAGTCTCAATTACTTTCCGCCATTCAAGCGGTCTTACCCGAAAAAATTAATTCCACAACCGCGAATCCCACCGCGAATCCCACCGCGAATCCCACCGCGAATCCTACAGCAACGAGTCCGAGTAATCCATCACGTCAATTGGAGGCACAGGAAGAAGTGGAAGCAGCAAAATTTGAACTCGGCCAAGACGATCGCACTGGCGGCGAACTTGCATCCGTCGATGAAGGCTTAGCCGATTTGCCCGAAGGCTACGGAGAAAGTCGGATTGTCTTAATGCCCCGAGATCCTCAATGGGCCTACTGCTATTGGGATGTCACCAACGAACATAAAGAAGAGTTGCGTCGTCAAGGCGGACAACAACTGGCGTTGCGGGTGTACGATGCGACAGATATCGATCTCAACCATCAACCCCCTCACAGCATTCAAGAATATCCCTGCGATGAATTGGCTCGGGAATGGTATTTACCGGTTCCCGTGAGCGATCGCGACTATGCTGTAGAAATCGGTTATCGCTGTGGAGATGGACGCTGGCTGGTTCTAGCCCGCTCTTTGACGGTTCACACCCCCCCAGTTTACCCCTCTGACTGGATTGAAGATGTCTTCGTCACCGTCAGCTGGGACGAACCCCTAGAAGGCAAAACCGTCGCGAATCTGGTTCCCCCAAGCAAGAAACCTGTGGCCCAAGAAGCCGGTCCCAGCAACGCCGATGGCAATCCTCTCTACGAAGAAATCTTCGGTATGGCAAAATCCGCCGAAGCACAACGGGTGGCCGGTTCTCTGTTTGGCTCGATGCACCAAGTCCCTGAACAAGCCGTGAGTTCTTACGTCTTCCCCTCGGGCGTTGGTATGTGGGCCGTTCCCACCATGTCCGGTTTAACCATGTCGGGTGTGGGGATGTCCGGTGTCGGCATGGGGGCTTCGATGCCACCGATGCGTCCCCGTCAATTCTGGCTAGTCGCGGATGCGGAACTGATTGTCTATGGGGCAACGGAACCCGATGCGACGGTGACGATTGGTGGTCGTCCCATCAAACTCAATTCCGATGGAACTTTCCGTTTCCAAATGTCGTTCCAAGATGGTCTAATCGATTACCCGATTAAGGCGGTTGCGGTTGACGGCGAACAAACTCGCTCGGTTCACATGAAGTTTGAGCGAGAAACCCCCTCTCGCAATACCAACACCAAGGAAGAAGCGGTTCCTGAGTGGTTCCACGCTTAGAGTGTTGAGCGTTAAGCGTTAGCCTCGCCTCGCCTCGCCTCATAAACCCAAAACCCCGATGTCATCCGACACCGGGGTTTTTAGTCGGCCTGTTCCCTATTCCCTGTTCCCTCCTCCCTCCCTCGCCGCTCCATTTCCATAGAGATATCTCGGACCCACGACCAATAGGGGATCTCCAGCATTGTTCGGGAGATTACGGGTTAGAGGATCTGTGGTGTCTGTTTCATCGCGCAGAAAGTCGGTGACGAAGACGACCGGCTGATCGCTCTGCCAGAGATCTTGTAACTCCGTCGCTGAAAGGTGATAGGAAGGGGTTGGCCCCGGAAAGTCGGGCAAAATCCGAGGGTCTCCGGCATCGGTGAGAACATAGACAATGCGATAGGCCAGGTCATCATGGCCCCACACCCAACCGGGGTCGAGGGTGGGAAATTCGGGAAATCGCTGTCCCTTTGGCCCGAGATAGAAACTCATGGCTCCGGCGGCCCCGAGTTCGCGAGATCCTTCAAAAACCCAAACTGTCGATTCGGGAAGTTGGGACTGGGCCTGGGTGATCAGAGGCTGTGAGGAGCGAATCTCGGCAAACCGGCCAAAGCCTTGGATGATGATGACGTAGGCGATCGCCATGGCAAGACTCAGACTCAGCCAACTGGCGATGGGTTGTCCTCGCAGCAGCAACAGTCCCGCCAACATGGCCCCGAGGCTCACACTTAGCCCCAAGGGACGGGCCAAGGACTCGATGTCGGCGGGGAGGGAGTCGAGGAGCGTGGGATCGAGGAGCGTGGGGAGTTGCCAGAGACCAATCAGGAGGGCAACCCCTGCGGCAATCAGGGTGACGGCCCCTAGGACACTTCCCGAGCCTGTGGCAACGCCTCGCCGTCCGGGGTTTGCAGTCCACCAGATGGCACAGAGGAGGATCAGGGGCGGCAGACTGGGCAAGCTGTAATAGAGTAGGCGGGAGGAGAGGGGCAAAAAGACCAGTATGGGCAGTAGGGCGGCGATCGCCAGCAGAATCAAGCCACTCCGTTGTTCGGGGCGTGACTGTTGTAAACTGACCCAAAACTGAACCAGGGTTTGGGGTAACACGAGGGACCAGGGTAAGGCCCAGACCACGGTCATCCCTAGATAGCCCAGGGCGCTCACTTGGGAGACGACGTAATCGCGGGGATAGCGGCGATCGGCCATGCGTTCTAGGTTCTCGTTGTTGACAAAATACTGCCAAAAGCCGGGATTGGCCCGTTCGACGGCGATCGCCCAAGGCAGAACCAACAGCAGCACCAGGGGAATCCCGAAGAGGGGCATTAGGGCTTGATTGAGCCGTCGCGGGGACTCGATGAGACTTATCACCAGCACGGCGATCGCCGGAAACACCAACATAAAGGGTCCCTTGGCCAAAATAATCAGGCCCAAGAAGAGCCAAAACCCAATTTTAGAGAGCAGGTTCGTGGGAGAGGTGGTCACGCGCCAAAGGCAATAGTAGAAGCTCATCAACAGAGATGACAGCAATAGATCGATGAGCAATTGGTGGGTAAAGATAAACCAACCGCAGGCCGTCGCCAACATCACCGCCGCGACACGTCCTGTTAAGGGCGAGATCAATTGCCGCCCCCACTGCCAGACCACAAAAATGCCCAAAGCGCCCCCTAGGAGCAACGGCAAGCGGGCTGCAAACTCATTAATGCCAAAAATGCTATAACTGAGCGCGATCGCCCAATAGAGCAAAGGAGGCTTGTTGAGATAGGGGGCGCCGTTGAGATAGGGAGTCGTCCAATCATGCCGTAGCAGCATTTCTCGGGCCACTCCGGCAAAATGGCCTTCATGGGGATCATAGAGCCCAAAATCTCCTAGGCCCCAACCTAAGATTGCGATCGCCACCAGAAGACTTAGCAAATCCATCCAGGTGGGTGTAACGGGTTCAATTCGGTTTAATGCCACTGTTTAACTAACGTAAGACGCGCAAAAACTCCCGAGCGATCGCGGCGATATGTTCAGCGCGATCGAGCCAATTGACGATACGGCGAGCGTTTACAAAATCGCGCCGTGATCCCAAAATATGATCATTCAAGGCATGACCTGTATAGGACCCATCTCGCATTCCTAAAACCAGCAAATCAGCCGCAATATCTTGATTCGCGGCCAACTCAGGATTGCCAATTAAATCAAGGCTCAAACGACCCGCCCAATAGCGATAATTAGCTCGTCCAGTAATCTGAACAAAGCCTCGTCCTTTATAACGCGGACCATCTCCAGCATAGATATTACCTAAATCTGAGCGCCATTCATAAGCCCAACCGCTAGCCAATTCGGTCATCCATTTGCCTAAATGAGATTCATGTTCAGCGGTGGCTAAAACATAGGCAATCTGTCCTAAATCCGTCACACCATGATCTAAACAGGCTGCCAAAATCAAGGGAACCGAATCACGAGCATAGACGCGGATATCAGGATAGGGAATCGAGGCCACAATGCGGGAGACATCAAACTGAGACACCGGCGAGGCCCGTTCGGGTTCATAAATCGTGACGGGGCCACTCACTAACGCGGACCAGGTATCTCGTCCGACGATTCCATCAACCACTAAGCCATTGAGAGATTGAAAGCGCTTGACTCCCCCTTCGGTGTTATTGCCAAACTTGCCATCGGCGATTTCATCTTGGGGAAAAATGCGGGCTTCAATCAGTAACCGTTGTAAGACTTTAACCGCCTCAGCCAGTTCTGGGTAATCGATTCCATCGCCTTTTTTGAGGACTGGATAACGGTCTAGGGGTTGAGGGGACGGCGATGGCGATGGCGATGGCGATGGCGATGGACTACCCTGATTGAGTCCTAACTTGCTATCAATCGCTGCCCAAGTTTCCGCCCCAACAATCCCGGTCATACTTAGGTTATTCTGCATTTGAAAGACTTTGACGGCTTTCTCGAGGGCAGAGTCGAAGCGACCGTTAATGGGCTGACTGATGGGCAACAGCCTGAGTTTAATCATAATCCGTTGCAGAAGTTTGACGGGTTCGGTAAACTCCTGAGAGTCAATTCCATCGCCGGGGCGTAGCAGAGGACGTTTAACAACGGTCATGGTCGTTTAGAAGGAAACAGAAGGTTTGCAGGACAGTTCGCTGGCATTCAGGGGTACTCTTTGGGGAAACTCTTTGGATGAGTTCGACTTATTTAACCGGTCTTTCTACAACCATTATTAATGCAAAATGGCGGCATCTGACAGCCATTCAACATCGGGTGAGTCCCAGAGTTTACCATCTAGGGCCATTTGTTCGATAGAACTGGCTAAACGCAAGGCTCGTAGGGCTTGTTCACCGCCAACGGAGGGTTGATTCCCGCCGCGAACACAGTTGACGAAATGTTCTAATTCAGCATGAAGTGGCTCGATGTTACTGGTGCGAACTTTCTCAATGAGTCCATCCTGACGATACAGCACTTGGCCGTAGTCGGTGGAGGTGTTGGCGGTGGTTTGGCGGTGAATGAGAATTTCGTTGTTGAGGAAGTCGGCTTCGGTGAGGGAGGTTTGACAATGGGCGGCGATGGTGCGACGTTTGCGATGGGTGACTTTGCTGGCGGTGAGGGTGGCGATCGCCCCGTTGGCAAAGCCTAAATTGGCTGTGACATAATCGAGATGAGGAGACCCAGAAATGCGACTACCGCTGGCTGAGAGTTTCATGACGCGATCGCCAATCAGTTCTAAGATCAGATCAATGTCATGAATCATCAAGTCCAACACCACCGAGACATCGTTGGCGCGATCAGAATAAGGACTCAGACGATGGGCCTCTAAGGCCAGAACCTCTTCGGTTTTTAAGACTTTGCTGAGTTCTTGAAAGGCCGGATTGAAGCGTTCAATATGCCCCACCTGAAGAATACAGCCCGACTCCGCCGCCTGATTGACCAAGGATTCGGCTTCGGCGAGACTCGCGGCGATGGGTTTCTCGATCATCACATGGACCCCACTCTGCAAGCAATCCATGCCCACCGAATGATGTAACCGAGTCGGAACCGCCACACAAACGGCTTGTACATGGGGCAGTAAATCGCGATAATCCTCGAAGAACTTCACCCGGTACTTGCTGGCTGTATCTAAACCGCGATCGACTTGAACATCAGCCACCCCAACCAACTCAACATCCTTGAGGAGGTTCAACACTCGGGTATGGTGTTGCCCCATATTCCCGACTCCGACTACCCCCATCCGCAGTGGTTCCGGTTGGTTCATCCCCGCCGTACTATTCGGATAATTCACAAGTTAAATTCTAGTGACGTGCATGGTGTGTCCTCTCTCAGTCCAAGGTGAGAGTGCCTCGGGACGCGATCGCGACCTAAAGCTACCCAGAATGGTATCACAACACTTTCATTTCAGCCGATGGCCAGCTAAGCCAAGAAAGAATCCCCGTTCCTCAAATCAGCAAGAACGGGGACTGTGGAACGCCGAGAATCATCTAGCCAAACGTAGAACCATTCCAGCCCCACATGGCGCCCTTGGCATCAGCAAACTCAATATAAATCCGTTTCCCAGGAACCCCTAGCCGGGACTCAATTTCTTGACAAAAATCAGCACTCATGGCCGTCG
Organism: Phormidium willei BDU 130791; assembly: GCA_001637315.1. GTDB lineage: Bacteria > Cyanobacteriota > Cyanobacteriia > Cyanobacteriales > Geitlerinemataceae > Sodalinema > Sodalinema willei. The sequence continues at coordinate 40,673 of LSZA01000017.1, forward strand.
TCTGAGCCGAACTCATCGAGCCAATACTTTTGATTTCAACAAAACAAACCGGGTCCAGGGTTCCGCCAAAGGTCATCGGCACATCGGCTTCAAAGGCGGTCATGACATAGGATTCTGATTTGCCGAGATGTCCCGATAGCTTGGAGGATAGGACTTGTAACATTCCTTCGACAGCCGCTTTATCGGGAGCGGGGGCAGAGGTTTTAACTTGGATTAAAGGCATCGGGGAAGAAGGGAACAGGGAACAGGGAACAGGGGGGAGAAGGCAACAGGCAATAGGCAACAGGCAGAACTTCTCCATCGCAGGAGTTAGCCGCCATAGTTCCAGCCGGTGCTTTCGAGGTTGAGAATCTCTCCTTCGCGGTGAATGCCGGCTGCGATGACTTCTCCGACGAAGACGGTATGATCTCCTTTCTCAACAGAGCCGACCACTTGACATTCTACATAGCCGAGAGAGTCTTTGATAATCGGACAGCCTGTTTCGGCCGTATAAAACTCGACATCCTCAAATTTGTTGCCGACGCGACTTTGAGGCTTGAAGAATTTTTGGGCGAGGTCTTTTTGCCCGAGTTCGAGGAAACTCAGACTAAACACGCCACTGGATTTGAGCATTTCGTGAGAACCGCTGTCATTTTTGACGCAGTTGACGATGAGCGGCGGTTCAAAGGAAGACTGCATCACCCAACTGGCGGTAAAGCCGTTGAGGTTATCGCTATTGGCATCCTTCACGCCGCAAATGTAGAGAGCGTGGGGGATTTTACGAAGTAGGGTTTTCTTAGCTGCTTTTTTGTCGTCGGTATCTAGCATGGTGTTTTTTTGGGGAACAGGGAACAGGGAACAGGGAACAGGGAACAGGCAAGAGCGGGGAGCGCCCGATGCGGCGGCAAGGCTCTAGCTGCTTTGGATTTTCGGGGACATTTTGGGCGAGAGGGATAGGGGCGTATCTTGTTGAGTTTCCCCGGCCCAGGCTCGATAGTCGGCAATAAGATGACGGGTGAGCCGCTGTTTAACGGTATGTAACACACTGGCTAGGAGTGTGTTGCCTGTGGCATCAATGATGGGTTTGGGGGTTAGCCAGAGGGCAGGAGGCATATCTACGGCGACCTTGAGGTCAGCTTTCCCGTACAGGGTGGTTTTGCCGTTGTGGGTATGGGGTTCGAGTCGCCCCACGAGGTCGAGGGAAAATCGCTGGTTGATGTATTCAACGCCGCGAATTTCACAGCCGACGGAACGTAGTTTCACGATTCCTTGGGCATCGGCCCAAACTCGCATATCTACGGTTGGCTGAAGGGTCAGCATCAGGAAATGCAAGGGACGCATTTTGAGACGGAAACAGTCCGCACTCAGCACATCCACTCGACTCGGGTCCACTAGGGCGGTGACGAGCCGCTGAGGTTGCCGCAGGTAGTGCTGAATGGGAATGGGTTGGTTGGGGACGGGAATTTCGACGGGGACAGAGGAGGTGAAGCGGCTACGCATAACATCCGCAAAAAAGCAACATCAAGTAAACGGTTCTTAACAAAATTATAGAATCAATCCGCTGCCATGGGTATCCCTCTCAGGTTAGAACTGGGCAGGGAGAGCCAGGAAACGCTTTGCTAGGAAAGGATTTAGGCTGTTTTTCAGTGTTTTCCGATCCTACTGCACGCGTTAGGTTTGTTTGCCAAAACGTTACATTTTTTAGGGGCGATCGCCCAAACTTTAACAAAGCTTCATCTTTCGTCAAGTCTTTAATCTGGACTCTCTCGGGACTATCTCTAGTCGATTTCTGGGCTAAAAGGCCTGAATCCAGGCTTTGACCTCATACTCGGTCCAAATGCCATGTTTCCAGTAGGGGTCATTTTCAATCAGTTGACGAACGCTGGCTTCGTTTTCGGCGTCATAGATGCCAAACACCTGGGTATTGTCGGCGGTGGGGCCGAGGGTGACGAGAATCCCCGAGTCTTTCTGTTGGGCCAGTCCGTCTAAGTGGGCTTGGCGATAGGGTTTTCGTTTTTCTAGGGCATTCTCGCAATAGCGGCCCCAAAGGATATATTTAGCCATAGTTTCGGGAGTCAAATTTTCGGGGGGCAGATGTCGGGAATAGGGGTCGTCGGGTTAGGTGACTGATGACTTGCGGAGAAAGGGAATCAAGCGTTTTCCTACATCTTCGGACCAATGTTCTTGGGGGTAATGGGCGGCTTCGGGAAGGCTGACAAAATCGCCATTCTCAAGTCGTTGACTGAAGGCCTGGGCCGGTTCGGGGGCCAACCAGGGGTCTACCATGCCCCAAATGACGAGGGTGGGTTGACTCCAGGAGGCGAAACCATCGCTAATTTCGCTCATGGCGGTCTTTAGTTGCAGATTTTGCAGGGTATAGAGGAGCGATCGCCCGGAATCGGAGGTTTTTAGCCAGGGACGACGATAGACATCGAGATCTTCGTCAGGGATGACAAAGCCGCTACCGGCTTCGAGGGTGCGGTCAATCAGCAGGGGGTCTTGAGTCATCATGTCTCCGACGAGGGGAAAACTCATTTGTTTGAGTTTCCAGGGGAGTTTGGCTTCAGGGGAGAGGGGGGCGTTGAGAATGGCCAGGCGGTCGATGCGATCGCGGTGGCGTAGGGCGTATTGTAGGCCCACGGATCCGAGGAAGCCCTGTATAACTAAGGAGATGCGATCGAGTTCCATGGCATCGAGAAAGCCCTGTAACGCCTCGATAAAGGCATCGGGAGTATAGGCGAAGTCTCGTTTTTGCGGTTTATGCGATCGCCCGAATCCTAGCCAATCTGGGGCAATTCCCTGAAGTCCCTGACTGGCTAAATCCGGGAGTAAAGCACTCCAACTGTAGCCAAGGGAGGGCAAGCCATGAAGGAAAACCACTGGCGGTAAGTCAGTCGGATTGGGGGGATGCACCTCGCGGTAAAACCAATCCCCAGATGGCGTTGTAATAATTTTCTCGTCGACGGCCACAGTAACCTTAAGTAACGTTTTTAACAGTGCCGCAATCCAAAGGGGCGATCGCGTTCGTAGTATCTTAGCAAGCTTCAGGACATTGAGAAAAGGACATTAAGAAAAGGACATTAAGACACCAAACTTCTTTGAGACTTAAACTTCTTGAAAAAACGGCGTCCCCAGAGAATGAGAACGCCGTTTTCATTAGACAAAACCAAGAGGTGATCGCGGTCAAAGTTTAACCGCTATCACAGGGTTATCAAGGACATGGGTATCAAAGCCAACTAGCGGCTTAAAACTCCATTTCAGCCGCTTGAACTTTCTCAACTTGTTTCTTCTTGAGAACCAGCATGATTTGAGCCAAAGCAACCAAGGCAAAGAAGCCTAACAAGCCCTGAATCCGAGCTGGGTTTTGTAGGACAATTTCCGTATCTTTCTGACCGAAACCACCCACATTGGGATCAGTGGTCAGCACATCACCAGCGGCGACGGTATCACCCACCGAGGCCAACATCTCGGGACCGGGGGGAACCGACTCGACCACTTCAGACCCGTCCTCAGTGGTTAGCGTGACCGTATAGCCACCCTCATCACTGGGGTCAATGGCCGTAATGGTTCCAGCATTTTGAGCCTTGTAAGCAATGTTATTGCTATTATTACCAGCCGGATAGATTTGACCACGACCCCGGTTACCACCAGCGTGGACAGAATACTTACCAAAGTGAACCGAGGAATCGCGATTCGGGTCAGGAGACAGAACTGGGAAGACCAATTCTTGATGTTCCTCACCCGGCAGAGGACCGACGAGAATCACGTTTTCTTGGTCGGGGGTATAGGTTTGGTAGAAAATGCCCTCGATTTCTTCCTTGAGTTCTTCAGGAATGCGGTCTTCGGGAGCAATTTTAAAGCCCTCGGGGAGCATCAGCACAGCACCGACATTTAAGCCAGCCTTACTGCCATCACCGAGAACTTGTTGTTTCGAGGTATCGTAAGGAACCTGAACTACCGCTTTAAACACCGTATCGGGAAGCACCGACTGAGGCACTTCAACATCCATCGGTTTTTCAGCCAAGTGACAGTTGGCGCAAACAATGCGTCCGGTGGCTTCACGAGGGGTTTCCGGGGCTGTTTGTTGAGCCCAGAAGGGGTAAGCGGCGGCGGCTTGAGGAATGAGGACATCACTGGCCACGAAGACAGCCACTGCTGCCAGGCTAACCAGGAGTCCTTTTCTCGCCAGGGTCATCAAAGGGGCGAACCGTTTGGTCGCCCAAGCACTAGAGTATTTCATCAATTGTGACAACGTTCTCTTCTCTCAATGGCTAGGGGAATTCTCAAAATCATCTCTCCCGGGTGGGGAGAGGTTGGGGGGAGCGTTAAACCCACCAGGGTTTTTCCTGAGTACGGAAGTCTTCTTCAGTCCACTGGGTGAGAACCACATTATCGTCTTCTGCCACATCCACATGGACTAGGGCTAAAGACAGAGGAGCGGGACCGCGAACCACTTTACCCGCCTTGTTGTACTGAGACCCGTGACAGGGGCAGATAAACTTCTCTGCACTGGCATTCCAGGGAACGACACAGCCGAGGTGAGTGCAAACGGCGTTGAGGCCGTAATCGGCGATCGCCTGTTCGCCTTCAACGACGATGTAGGTCGGATCTCCTTTGAAGCCTTGAGTGAGGACGCGATCGCCGACATTGTGTTCAGCGAGAAAGTCTGTCGCCTTCACATCATTGCCGAGGGCATCTTTAGCGACGATACCGCCGCCACTGCCACCACTCGACGGGGGGATAAAGTATTTAACGACGGGGTACAGCGCACCGAGAGCCGTTCCGGTAACTGCACCAAACGTCAGAAAGTTCATGAATTGCCGTCGTCCCATGGAGGGGACATCGGTTGAGCCGGAAGCCTGAGTCATGGAGCTATTTACGTATTATGGTTGTATCTGATTTTGCTTAACAAACGGTATCACCGTTTCATCTGCGCCCATTAGCTGTGAGAACACCAAGCAGGACGCACACCGTTTGGGATTGTATCGGATCAAGTGTCCCGTCGCGAGCAAAAATAATGAAAATGGCGCAACACTTGTTCATAATACCACGCAGGAGGGGCCAAAAAAGGGGGAGCTGCCCTCGATTGAGCTTTCGTGAAAAATCGAGACCTGCCTGGCCAGAATCCATGAAGAAATGTAAAATACAAGCCATAAGCTGCCCGAGCGATCGCGCCCCGAGCCAGATATCAGCCAGCAACGCCTCCCATGCCCAACTCAACCGATCAAAGCCAACCCATCGTGACTGGACCTGAGTTACACCAACTCCTACTCAACAAGTGGGGCTGTTCCTACGATCTACAACTGCGCCGCAGCCAAGGCAAAATTTTTTTACAGGTGATGTGGAAATATCTCGAACAAGCCTCATTTCCTCGTTCTGCCGATGACTATGCCCAACATCTTGAACAGATTGCCGAATATCTCAATGCTTGGAACAGTGCCGAGGTGATTCGTCAATATATCAGCGAGACTCGCGAACGTCCTCGCCTCGGTAAAGCCGTCAGCATTCCCATCGAGCCAGGCCAACGGAGTTCCGAATGGTTTATAGACGATTAAATCCGCTGATACATCTGCCGATACATCTGCTGAACACTCCGCAACACAAGGTCATCTTCTCCTATTAGCAAGGGAAAGTTCAGTTAAGACGCTCTCAGGAAAGGGCAAGCCACGAGGGATGGCTCCTACATCCGTGTCCTATTCATCCCTGCTATATGTCAACGAGGTCCATGTCAACGAGGTCCATGTCAACGAGGTCCATCTTTAGCGTGCATCATCTCCAACGACGTCTCAGCCGTCTACTCCCAACTCTCCTGCTGCTAGTTCTGTCTTTGATCACCGTTGTCACTCTCTCAACCGCCAATCCCCAGAGGGTTGAGGGCCAAACGCCCCTACCGATTCCCCTCGAACCATTACAACCGACAGAAAACAGTGCGCCAGTGCGCCTCAACGGACGCACCGTTCTACAGATCAGTTCACCCCCGTCGAATCCCGACGAACCCCGTACCATTCCTCCCTTGGAAGAACGGGTGCGTGAAGTTGAGCGCAAGTTAAATCGAATTCTTGAAGACGGCTTCGATCCGAATTCCCTACAAGTGAGAACTCAACAAGATTGGAACACCAATCAATATGTCATCAGCGTCTATGACAACGAAGAACTCGGGTCCCGGGACAACCCTGAAAGTATTGTCACGGTAACTGAGTTTGACGCTCAAGTCGCCAATCGCCGCCCCGAGGCTCTAGCGGAGGACTGGGCCGATCAAATTGAGGAAGCCTTGCAACTGGCCTACGAAGAACGTCTCCCCCAAGCCCGACAACAACGCTGGAAAACCGCTCTCGGGTTGGCCGCCATCATCCTGATTCTCAGCCCCATTATTGCCCTACTCCAACGACGCACCACCCGCCATTACAAGGATCTCTCACAACAACGACATCCTGAAAATCTACAACCTCCCGAAGAGCAGCTCGTCCAAGAAACTGAGGCGGCTGGCAGCCGCGTGCAGTTCCTGCGGGCGATGATGCCGCAAATTGTCTTAGAACGACGCATCAGCATGGTGATCTTGTTGCGGCGGGTGTTGCTGTTTTTACAGTTGGCTTTGTGGATTGGGGGAACGATCTTGATTTTGTCCCAGTTTCCTGAAACACGAGCCTATGCCACCTGGTTGCAAAAGTTTCCCGTTCAGATTTTGGGGATTTGGCTATTGGTGGCGGTGGCCAACAAACTCACGGATGTGTTGTTTGACAATGTCTTGCAATCCTGGGTTGAACAAGAATCCCTCAATCCCACGGCCTCGAAACGCTTTATCCTGCGTGCGCCTACCTTAGCTGCGGCCTTAAAGGGGATGACGAGCTTTATTGCTGGCTTGATTGGGGTGATTTGGTTTTTGGCGTTGCAAAACTTCCCCCTCGATTCTTTGATTACCGGGGCGGGGATTTTCGGTGTGGCCTTGACGATTGTCTTTCAGAATCTGATTAAAGACCTCATTAACGGGATTCTCATTCTCTGGGAAGACCAGTTTGCGGTGGGGGATGTGATTGATGTGGGCTATGGCCCCGGCTTTGTGGAATATATGAACCTGCGGGTGACTCGGATGCGGGGAGAAGGGGGCCGACTGAGTACGGTTCCCAATAGTCAAATTCAGGTGGTGCATAACCTGAGCAAAGAATGGTCTCGGATTGACTTCCGGATTCGGATTAGTCATGATGCGGACGCTCTCGAAGCGATTCAAGTGATGCGGCAGACGATGGAGGAGATGCAAGCGGATCCCGATTGGACTGAGTCGATTATTGAGCCGACTATGTTAGCGGGGGTTGAGAGTCTCGATGAACGCGGAACTCAACTGTTGATGTGGACGAAAACCAAACCTCTGCAACAATGGGCTGTAGAACGGGAGTATCGCCGTCGTCTGAAGCGGGCCTTTGAAGACGCTCAAATCAGTATCGCGATTCCCAAGCAGATGTTCTGGTTCAAAGAACCTTCGTCGGATGTGCGTGATGAGGACAATCAGCACTCTCTCCCTCAGCCGAAATGACGCGAAGGGTTCGTATCGTCCGGGTTGGTTTGGTGGCGATCGCCGCCAAACTCCCTATCAACTCATTCACTCAGGAGATATCATGGGACTCAAACTTCATATTGGTGGCCAACAACCCCATCCAGACTGGAAAATTTTAGATATTGAGGATCGGCCCGAAGTGGATTTTGTTGGGGATGCGGCTGATTTGAGTCAATTTGAAGACAATTCTGTTGAGGCTATCTATGCCAGTCATGTGTTGGAACATGTCCACCATAGTTTGAATAATGAGTTACTGGTGACGCTCAGTGAATGGCATCGGGTGCTAGAACCAGGAGGGAAGTTATTTATTAGTGTTCCGAATCTAAAAACCCTCTGTTGGCTCTATCTCAATCCTAATTTAATGGCCTTTGAACGGCTCCATTTGATGAGTATTATGTTTGGGGGTCAAACCAATGAGTTTGATGTGCATCGGGTTGGCTTTGATTTTGAAACGTTAGCCATTTATTTAGAAGAAGTGGGGTTTGAAGAGTATGAGGAGTTGACGGAGTTTAATCTGTTCAAAGATTGCAGTAGTTTACGAATTATGGATACGTTAATTAGCCTCAATATGGCCGTCACGAAGACGGTCAACGAGGAACAAGAGTAGGGCGATCGCCCACTCAATACGGCTGGCCTAAATACGGGGACCCTAAATACGGCTGGCCTAGGTCGATGAGTGTCCCAAGTCTGGAAATAGGCGTTGACATTGCCATTGTCCGTCAACCTGTCGCCACCGCAGTAACTGGTGAGCTGAAGCCCCCAGCAGAGTGCTCGATTGTCCGATCGCCGCTCGGGGGGCAATCGTCGCCAGAGAAATGGCCGTTTCGATGTCACACAGGCCCCAGTTGACGAGGTTAAGAGCGCCATCGAGGAGCGATCGCGTGGTTCCGGCTAAGGTTCCATCGGTCAGTCGTGCGGTTCCCCGTTTGACCTGAATTTCCCGGCAATCCCAGGGATAAACGCCATCAGGAAGTCCCAGAGGTGCGAGAGCATCACTGACGAGAAACAGATGCTCAGGAGCGGCGTTGAGCAATAGCTGTAACATCATCGGACAGATATGTTCTCCATCCGCAATCACCCCACAGGAGATCCCCGATCGCAACAAAGCGGCCCCCAGCAAACCCGGTTCTCGGTGATGTAGGCCCGGCATCGCATTAAAGGCATGAGTCACCATCGTGGCGCCTTGGTCAAAGGCTTGGTTGGCTTGGGCGGCTGTGGCCAAGGAATGGCCCAGACTGACGCGAATCCCGCGCCGTTGCAACTCGGCGATCGCCTCACCACTGGGATCGAGTTCGGGGGCCAAAGTCATCAGGCGCACCGTGACCCCACTCGGGCCTAAGACTCGTTCGAGGGTATCTCGGGTTAGGGGCAACAAATACTCCCGGGGATGAGCGCCCCGTTTTTGCGGATTTAAACAGGGGCCTTCTAAATGAAGTCCTAGCACCTGAGCGGTTGGGGCGTGGGGGAGTTGGCGGGCCATCAAGGTCTCAAAGGTGGCGATCGCCGTGCGAAACTTTTCGGGAGAGGTCGTCACGAGAGTGGGCAGATAGGCATCGACGCCCGCTTGCCAAAGATAGCGGCTGATGGTTTCTAATTCAGGCAGATGCTCCGGGGTTACATCGGGAAATGCCAAGCCTAACGCACCGTTAATCTGGAGATCGCAACCTCCGAGGGAAATCCAGTCTTCACCGCAATCGAGATGGGTTATTGGGGCATTGAGGGGGGGCTGTGAGGATGTTGGAGAGGGGGTTGGTATGGCTGAAGTCGGACCAATGGCAATAATGCGTTGTTCGTCTAGGGCGATCGCCTGGGGGTCCTCCGATGAAGTTCCCTCGGGTCCCTTGTCTCCCGGCACATTGCCCCGAATAATCGTTACAGCCATTCGTTCTATCTCATCTGAGTACGACTCAGCCATTCTATCAATGACCAGTTCTAGCCCCGATCGCGCCTCCAATCCACCCCAAATCGGCATCATTATGGGGAGCGATTCCGACCTGCCGACCCTGAACGCGGCCATTGAGATTTGCCAACAGTTTCAGGTCTCTCATGAGGTGGCGATCGTCTCGGCCCACCGCACCCCTGAGCGTTTGTTTGAATACGCCAAAACGGCTCATGAGCGGGGGTTGAAGGTGATTATTGCCGGGGCCGGAGGAGCGGCCCACTTACCGGGGATGGTGGCCTCCTTAACGCCCCTACCGGTGATTGGTGTTCCGGTCGCCACCCGCCATTTAGGGGGTCTCGACTCTCTGTATTCCATCGTGCAGATGCCTCGGGGGATTCCCGTGGCGACCGTGGCGATCGGCAATGCCCAAAATGCCGGGTTGCTGGCGGTGCAGATTTTAGCCAGCCAGGATCGAGCCCTACTGCAACAGGTCCAACAGTATCGTCAAGATCTCAAAACATCGGTTCTCGACAAACAAGAGCGGCTCGATGACCTCGGTGCTGCCGCTTATCTACAGCAAAAAAATCGTTAGGTCTATCTTCACCTAACCTGCCGATTCTAGCGAGAGTTTCCTTAAGAAACCGGCCAAAATGAGTAAGTTTTCCCAGAGATTCCCGGCGATCGCCGGGAAAATGTATTGTCTTATACAGAATAAACCCTACGAGAATTGGTGCAATCAGTGTGACTCAACCGCACAACTCCGCTTCTCAATCTCGACGGGAGCGCAAGGGTACACAAGCTTGAGCTTTGGACGCCATCAGAGATTGCCGAGTGTTCCCAGCGCGAGTGTGCTGTGTCGGAAACCGATCCGTTTACTTAATCTCAATCCAAAGTCTAAAACATGACATCTAAGATGACCCTCAGATCACGACATGGAGCTTCACCGGGGCGAGTTCGCGGCAGCAACCGTAACTCGACTTTGGTTAAACTCCTGACCCTTGGGCGCCGAGTTCCCATTTATTGGCTGGCCTGTATTCCGTTAACGGCTTTAATTTTGGGCGTTTGGGACTTAGCGGCAACGGCCGCCGACCCCCAAGGGATTGAAGTTCTCGAAGAGGTTGACGCTGCCTATGTTCAAGGGGTCCTCAACACCGTTTGGATTCTCGTCGCCTCCGTGTTGGTTATTTTCATGAACGCGGGTTTCGGAATGCTCGAAACCGGGATGTGTCGTCAGAAAAATGCCGTCAACATCCTCTCGAAAAACCTAATTGTCTTTGCCCTGGCAACCATTGCCTACTGGGCGATCGGATTTTCTCTGATGTACGGTGAAGGAGCCACCGGCGAAGGTTCGACAGCCTTCATTGGCTTCGGCGGTTGGTTCCTCAGCAGTGGAGACCCCGCCACCTACGGACTCGATCCCTTTCCCAGTGGTCTGCCGATTTCGGTCTCCTTCTTATTCCAGGTGGCGTTTGCTGCAACCGCCGCCACCATCGTCTCAGGGGCTGTCGCCGAGCGGATTAAATATGATGCCTTCCTGATTTTCAGCCTCTTGCTGACAGGAATTTTCTACCCCATTTCGGGCCACTGGGTGTGGTCAGGGAATGGAATGCTGACCTCCTTTGGTCCTGAAGGGGCTTGGTCGTTCGGAGACTTTGCCGGTTCAACGGTGGTTCACTCCGTCGGCGGTTGGGCCGCCTTAGTCGGTGCGGCTATCCTCGGTCCTCGGATGGGTAAATATGAAGATGGTCAACCCCGCGCCATTCCCGGTCATAACCTCAGCCTGGCAACCCTCGGTTGTCTGATTCTCTGGATTGGCTGGTTTGGCTTCAACCCAGGTTCTGAGTTAGCGGCGACATCGAACATTGCCTATATTGCAGTGACCACGAACCTGGCGGCGGCAGCCGGTGGGGTGACCGGAACCTTTACCTCCTGGTTCCGCGATGGCAAGCCAGACCTCTCGATGACCATTAACGGTATTTTGGCTGGATTGGTTGCCATTACCGCCGGTTGTAATGTCATGCCCTACTGGGGTGCGGCTCTCACCGGTGCTATTGGCGGGATTCTGGTCGTGTTTGCGGTCTCTTTCTTTGACCGAGTTGTCAAAATCGACGACCCGGTTGGTGCGATTTCGGTTCACCTGGTCAACGGAATCTGGGGAACCCTCGCCGTCGGCATCTTCGGCGGTGGCAACTTCATCGCTCAACTGATTGGTGTTCTCACCATTGGTGGTTTCACCGTTGTCCTGAGTTTCATCTGTTGGTATGCGGTGGCGGCCGTCGTCGGTGGCATTCGCGTTGGTGAGGAAGAAGAGTTCAACGGTCTCGACATCGGCGAACATGGCATGGAAGCGTATCATGGTTTCCTCAAGGAAACGGCCATGGGCGGCATGTCTTCGTCGAAGCCGAGCGGTATGCCCCAATAGTTTGGCATCGTTGATCCGATTGGATCTTGCTTAATTCGGTTGAATTTCCCTGAACAACCGGTTTCACGTTTCACTGTGAAGCCGGTTCTTTTCTGTTTTCCCCCCGCCTACCAAGGCGACCATAACAGTACGCCTCTTGCCTTCTCCCCTCTTGCCTCTTGCCTCTTGCCTCTTCTTCCCCTGTTCCCTGTTCCCTGTTCCCTGTTCCCTTCTTTTGCCTCTTGCCTATTGCCCCTTGCCTCTTGCCTTCTCCCCCCCATGACGCACAATGAAAGTTGCACCTGTCTTGCGATCATAGCCTGTGTCTAGAGTATCGAAGCCTATCCCAGCCTGGGGCATTCTCTCCTTGGTTACGAATGGCATGTTGTTAGTGGCCGTGGCGATTCTGATTGGGCGGCAACAGTCCCAACGGTCTTTGCCGGTGCCGGATAGTCAGACCTTAGCCACGATTGAAACGAGTCCCACGCCTCGGCCGACGGCTGGGCCAACGGCCTCTCCTCAGCCTGGGGTAGGGGAGTTACCCCGTCCTACTTATCAGGATTGGCTCGAACGGCTCGAACAGGAGGCTGAGGCGATCGCCGCTAGGTCCCCAGAGCGCCTCTATGTGCTAGCGGGAGACTCCATTAGTCTCAGTTTTCCTGAGCGGTTACTCCCACTCGATGTCACTTGGCTCAATCAAGCGATTTCAGGGGAAGGGTCCCAAGGACTCTATGAACGACTCCCTCTGCTCGATAACACCCGTCCTGATAAAATTTTTGTGATGATTGGCATCAATGATCTGCTGCGGGGAGAAGATGACGAGACAATTTTGGAAAATCACCGCAAAATCATCAAAGATATCCTTTGGATTCATCCCAATACTGAGGTAGTTGTTCAGTCGATTTTGCCCCACGGTGGCGAGGAGGCCACCTGGGAGGGACGGGAAAAATTGGCTTCATTGCCGAATGAGCGTATTGAGAGACTTAATGAACGCTTAGGGGCGATCGCCCAAGTTGAAGGGGCCACCTATCTCAACCTCTACCCTCTGTTTAGCAACGACGCTGGTTATCTCAAAGCCGAGTTCACCACCGATGGACTGCACCTGAATGAACAGGGATATGAACTCTGGCGTATGGCGTTGATTGTTGCTGAGACGTTGTAGGGGGAGAAGGCAA